>OZ253943.1:945580-1254620 GCA_965267325.1 Hyphococcus sp.
CAGCGATCTCCTGGCGCTGACAGCGCTCGCCAAGGCGATGGCGCACTGGATCTCCACCGGATTGCTATTGACCGCTGCAACACCGGCGCTGGCGCTGCTGCTTAACATCGAGGGCGCAGCGCTTGGGCCATTGTTGCTCTCGCTGCTGATCGGCGCGCCGGGACTATCGCTCATCGGCTCCTTCGCGGCGGCGCTGACGGCGGCGTTACCCCGGGCAGGCCTCCTGATTGCAGTCATCGTCAGCCCCCTCTATGCACCTCTTTTGATCTTCGGCGTTGGTGCGGCAAGCGCCGGCGCCGCGGGCGACCCGCAGTATCACGCCAATCTCGCCCTGCTTGGGGCGACGAGCCTATTTGCTGCGGTCTTTTCACCTCTTGCCAGCGCCGCGGCGCTCCGCTTCAACCTCGACTGACCATGTCCCAGACGAGCCTATACGACTTTGCCAACCCGGTGCGGTTCGACCGCATCGCGCGCCGCGTATTGCCGTTCGCAGCTATTGGCGCGGCGGTGTTAGGCGCTATCGGCCTCTACTTTGCGCTGTTCAACTCTCCGGCCGACTACCAGCAGGGCGAAACCGTGCGGATCATGTATGTGCATGTGCCGGCCGCCTGGATGGCGCTGCTTTGTTATTCTTCCATGGCGATCGCTTCGGCCGCGGGATTTATCTGGAAACATCCCCTCGCCGACGTCGCCGCAAAAGAAACTGCGCCCATCGGCGCGGCCTTTACGTTCCTTGCGCTTTTTACCGGATCGCTTTGGGGAAAACCCATGTGGGGCGCCTGGTGGGCTTGGGATGCGCGGCTCACCTCGGTGCTTGTGCTGTTCTTTTTGTACATCGGCTACATGGCGCTGTGGCGCGCCGTGCCGGACAAATCCCGCGCTGCAAAACTCGCCGCCATTTTGGCGATCGTCGGTTTTGTCAATGTGCCGGTGATCAAGTTCTCCGTCGACTGGTGGAATTCCCTGCACCAGCCGGCGAGCATCATGCGCGCGGGCGGGCCGTCGATTCACCCGGACATGCTGACGCCTTTATTTTTCATGATCGCCGCCTATATGGCCGCCTATATCGCCCTGCTGCTGGCGTCGATGCGCAATGAGCTGACCTCGCGCCGGATTGCACGCATGGGGCGCGCCGACGCGGCGCCGGCGAGCATGGTGGAGCAATGACAGCAAAGAAGCGCAATCGACTGTTCTTTTTTGGCGGTGTATTTCTGGCCGCCGCCGCAGCGGTTGCGCTCACTTTGTTCGCCCTGAGGGGCTCCATCACCTACTTTTATACGCCGTCGGAACTCGCCGCGCTCGACGAGACGCCGACCCGCGCCATTCGCCTCGGCGGCCTGGTGAAGGAAGAGAGCGTCGCCTATGACAGCGCCGAAACCGGCGATGTCGTCTCCTTCACCGTCACCGATCGTAGCGCCGACGTCAGCGTGGTGTTTGCGGGCCTGCTTCCTGACCTCTTCCGAGAGGGCCAGGGCGTTGTCGTTCAAGGGACCCTCGGCGGCGACGGCGCGCTCATCGCGGACAACGTCCTCGCCAAGCACGACGAAAACTATATGCCCAAGGAAGTCGCTGACGCGCTGAAAGAACAAGGCGTCTGGCAGGAAGATGCCGGCAGCTGATTGTTCGCCTATTTAGCCGACCCAATCACCAATAAAGCGGCGCCGGCTCAATATCTTCTTTACTATTTACTAACCATTTAACTGACAGAATTCCGCAAGGTATTTCGCCTTGTGGTATATTATTAATAGTATATTAATAATAAAACGAAATAATGCATAATACGTATTTCCGTGTATTGATCTATGTTGTTGTCAAAATACAATCTTCTTTATATTCACCCGCCGAAAACGGCCGGCAACGCAATCCAAGCGTTATTGCTTCCGTTTTCCGACGATAGAAAAGTCGTCAGCGGCCATCGTGACGGCCACGACCGGTTCGAGGTCGCCGGCATGATCACGGCGAACAAGCACATGACGCTTGATGAATATGCGGGCCGTCTTGGCGAAGGCATAAAAAACTACCGGATTGCAGTTTCCGTCCGCCATCCGGTCGAACGGGCGATTTCCATGTATTTTTCACCTCACCGCTGGTTCCGAAAGGCGGTGAGCGGTGGTTACGATCTGGCCGAGCCGGTTTGGGATCGGGACGCATTCAATGAAATGCTCTCGACCATGCCGAGCATTTCAGAATTTCTGACCGTCAACAGCGAGTTTCAGAAACCGGATTTCGTCATCAGGCAAAATCATCTCAACGCCGATTTGAGTTCTGTGTGCCAATGCGTCGGCCTGCCTGAGGAGATCTGGAGCGGCCCTGTCGGGTACAGAAACGCAAGCGCCGGCCAAGCGCCGCTGATTCAGGACTTGTTGCGTCTGCGCGAGTTGCGGCAGCACATAGGCGATCATTTCGCCGTCGATTTTGAGAACTTTGGATTCCAATAACGACAATTGCCGCGCCGCGTTCGCCTCAGGCGCGTCACTGCGCAGAACCTAAGCGCTAGCATTGTTGGGCGATCGTACATCCCTCGCGATTTTTACGGTCTAGACGGTCCAGTGCATCCCGAGCGGCCTTGGATTCTGCCTCCCATTCGGCGCGGGTCTGGCACTTCTTGCGCGCAAAATTCGATCCCGTCGATTCAATCCTTTTGCAGATTTTCTTTTCGGCGTCATTGTCCGCCGCATCTTTGTTCTTGTCGGCGACATTCTGCTTGTTCGCTTCAGCGTCTTGCGCCTGCGCCGTTGAGTTCGACGGATCCGACGTCGTGGTCGCGCACCCCGCCGCTCCCAGAACGACAGCCCCCGCTAAAGCCAAAACCCACGAATTAAAAACACTTTTCATCAGACACCCCTCAATAATTTGCAGCATCGCTTTCAAAGTCAGCATCGTTTCAACCCGGCAAAGCGATCGGATTTGACCGCTGAAATCAGAAATGAATCGATCGTCGGCACAGCGCCCGACCGGAGACTTTGGATACCCAGACACATAAGACAAACGAAACACCCGACTTCCTCATCACAAAGACGTGGATGAATTCTCTGGACTGGGTCCGTCTGGAAATCAGAGCCAGCGAAAGCGCTTACCGAGCTTTCGAAAAAAATATTGCGCCGCAAAAGGCGCAGCATTGCTGAACGAAATAAACGCCCGCGACATCGCAGCCATCGGCTCCAAATGGCCGAAGGAAACACTTGCCCGCTACTCGGTTTCCTCAGTCTCTGAAAGCTCCGCCAAAATCCGGTCCAGCTCTGCGGCGATCGGCGCCTCATCAGGGGTCTGGGCTCTCAGCCGGGTCAGCAGCTCTTTAGCCCATTCAGCGTCGCCGTCTCTCAGCGCCGCCTGACCGAGAAAATAAAGCGCAAGAGGGTCATTCGGAGCCTGTAGCAAGACCTCCTCAAACGCCTCCTTGATCGCCGGCGCCGCATCAGGTTCGCCTGACTCAACCAGCGCCACCGCGAGGCCGCGCCAATCGTCAATGGCGCCTTCGGAGAGAACCAACGCCTCGCGCCACGCATTCGCCGCATCATCATGACGGCTCAGCACGGTGTATGATCGCGCCAGCATGCGCCAGCCGCCGAGATCGTTGGGGTCCGCCGCCAGACGCGCTGCAAGTCCCGCCACCATGCCTTCGATCTGGGCGGCGCGGTCTTCCGGGTTCATGGCGGCAATCGCCGCGGCGGGATCGGCGGGCGCTTCACGCACCGAAGCGTCAAGAGCCGCCGGCGTCCCGATGGCGCCGTAGATGAACGCCGCAATCACCGGCGCGAGACCAAGTGCGCCGATAGCGGCGAGACGCGCGCCTCTCGCAACGGGTCCTTCTTCGCTTTGCGTGGCGCGCATGAGCAACGGCGCGCCGATTACACAAACCGCCGCCAATGCGATTGCAAGACTGAGCGGGAAAAACAGCGTCACGAGACATCCGCCGTTTCGTCGTCACCCGAGTCGTCTGCGCGTTTCATCCGTATCAGGAAAAAACCGGCGCCTGCCGCCGCGCCGATTAAGAGCAACGCCGGCGCCGCCCACAACAAAAAGGTGTTCTGTTGCACTGGCGGTTTCAACAAAACGTAATCGCCATAGCGTTTCACAAGGAACGCGTAGATTTCTTCATCGCTCTCACCGGCGACCAGTCTTTCGCGAACGATGATGCGCATGTCTTTGGCGAGCGGCGCATTGGAATCATCGATCGACTGGCTCTGGCAAACGACACAGCGAAGGTTGCGGCTGATCTCAATAGCGCGGGCCTCCAACACAGGATCGTCAAGCACTTCATCCGGCTCCACCGCGTGAGCGGCAAAAGCGACCAAGAGACAAGCAATAAACAGAACGAGCCTCATCGACCCGCCTCCGCGCGCAATTGATCGACGACAGGCTTTATGTCTTCGTCCCAGATTTGTTCCGTGATTGGCCCGACCTGTTTGTAGCGAATGCGTCCTTCGTGATCGACGATGAACGTTTCAGGAGCGCCGGTGACGCCGAAATCAATAGCGATGCGGCCGTCAGCATCATCGCCGATGTAGTCGTAAGGGTCGCCAAGGCGACGCAGCCAGGCCGCGCCGTCGCCTGGTTTTTCCTTCCAGTTGATCCCGGCGATGACGATATCTTCTTCCGCTGCGATCTTCATCAATTGCGGATGCTCAATAGCGCAGGGGATGCACCAGCTTGCGAACACGTTTACCAACGCAACCCGCCCGATGATGTCTTCCGACGACAGTGGATTGTCATGTCCCTCAATCGCCGGCAGGGAAAATTCAGGCATGGGCTGGTCGATCAGCACCGAGGGGATGCGCGACGGATCCTGGCGCAAACCGAGCGCGAACCATGCGGCGAGCAGCGCGAACAAAACCAGCGGCAGATATAGAAAAAATCGACTCATGCGGGCGCGCCCTCCGCCGCCGGGGCCGAAGCGGGTTTGCGAGCAGGTGCAGGAAGCGCTGCGACTATGCCGCCAAGCGCCATCAGCCCGGAGCCGAGCCACATCCACAGGACAAACGGATTATACCATGCCTTGACCACCCAGCCGGCGTCGTTTTGGCGTTCGCCGAAGGCAAGATAAAAATCTCCAAGCGCAGTGGTGCGGATTGCCGCTTCCGTCGTCTGCATCTGTCGCACGGGATAAAACCGCCGTTCCGCCAATATTGACGAGATCGTCCGGCCGTTTTTGGCAAGGTCGAATTGCGCAGTTTCCGATAGATAGTTCGGGCCCTCGACTGATTCAACGCTGGCGAGCGTCGCGCGATAACCGCCGGCCACAATGGCGTCGCCAACATTCATCAGCCGCACGGTTTCCGTACGCCAGACGCCGGCGCCCATGGCGCCGATAATCACAATCGCGATGCCGACATGGGCGAGCGTCATGCCAACATAGGATCGCGGCAGTCCGCCGAGACGCGTGATGCTTTGGCCTGGCGATGAAACCAGTTTGATGCGACGGGCCAGATCGATCAGCGCACCGCCGCCGGCCCAAACTGCTAGTCCGGTTGCAAGCGCAGCGGCGGCGCTTTTCGGCCATGTGAGCCACAGCGCAATCACAAACACCACCGCGGCCGCGCCCGCCGCCGGCGCGACCTGTTTCAGCGCTTCGCCAAGGCGTCCCTTCTTCCAGGCGAGGACAGCGCCGGGCGCCATGACAAGCAGCATCAAAATCGTCAGCGGCGCGAACACCGCATTGAAATAAGGCGCGCCGACGGAAAGCCGGTCGCCGGTAAGAATGTCGACAAACAGCGGATAAAACGTGCCGATGAATACGGTCGCCGTCATCGTAACGAGCAGCGCGTTGTTGATGACAAGCGCTCCTTCCCGGCTCACCGGCTGAAAGGCGCCGTCCGCTCGCAATTGGTTGGCGCGCAAGGCAAACAGCGTCAGCGACCCGCCAATCGCTAGGGCGAGAATCGCCAGAATGAAAACGCCGCGCTCGGGATCAACTGCGAAAGCGTGCACCGAGGTGAGGATCCCTGAGCGAACAAGAAACGTCCCGACCAGACTGAGGGAAAAAGCAAGAATCGCCAGAAGCACGGTCCACACCTTCAGCGCGCCACGCTTTTCGACCACGCGCACCGAATGCAGAAACGCAGTGCCCGCAAGCCACGGCATGAACGACGCATTCTCCACCGGGTCCCACGCCCAGAACCCGCCCCAGCCCAGTTCGTAATAGGCCCACCAGCTTCCGATGGCGATGCCAATGGTAAGAAACACCCAGGCCGCCAATGCAAACGGCTGCACAGTGCGGGCCCAGTCCGCATCGATCCGCCCCCGGATCAATCCGGCAACGGCGTATGAAAACGTGACCGAGAAACCGACATATCCGAGATAGAGAAACGGCGGATGAATGATCAGTCCCGGGTCCTGCAAGAGCGGGTTCAGATCCATGCCGTCGCTGGCGGCGGGCAGCGTGCGGGCAAAGGGATTCGATGTGAAAAGAATGAATGCGAGAAATGCGACAGTAACGCCGCCCTGCACCGAGAGGGTCAACGCCTTTAGATTGCTCGCACGGGTCAAAGCCACAGCGCCCCCGAACGCCGCGAGGATCAGGACCCAGAGCAACAGCGATCCTTCGTGATTTCCCCAGACCCCGGTCAGTTTGTAAATGAAGGGTTTTGCCGAATGTGAGTTCTGGACGACGTTAAGAACGGAAAAGTCCGATTGCGCATGGACGACAGTGAGGCATGCGAAAGAAAAGGCGACGAGGCCAAGCTGGGCCAGCGCTGCATTGCTTGCGCCGGCGGCGAGCGCGCGATCCTGGCGCACGGCGCCGAGGAGTGGAAAAAGCGCCTGCCAGGCCGCCGCCATCAGGGCGATAATCAATGCAAAGTTGCCAAGTTCTGCAATCATGCGGATTCCATAGCGCGATTGCGCTGGCAAGGCACTGCGCGATTTTGACGGCTCGTTCACCCTGGGCCATAACGCGCGTCATGTCCGAATTCTTTGCAATGGGCGGTTACGCCGCTTACGTCTGGCCGGCCTATGGGGCGACCGCTTTCGTCCTCGGCGGCCTTGGCTACGCCGTCTGGCGTCGTGGCCAGACATTGAAGAAACGTTTGGCCGAGCAGGAAGCGCAAAAGAAAGAATGAAGCGCTCAAGCCATCCCTTGCTGTCGCGACGCGCATTCGTGCAAAAGGCGGCGTTCGCTGCGGCTCTGGGCGTTCCTATACCCTTTCTGGACCGCCTGCCCACGGGGCTCGTTCCCGTGGCGCTGGCGCAGGCGGGCGCAAACGGTGCGAGCCATGGCAAAGAGGGGCTTGTCGTCCTTGGCGACCGGCCGCTCAACATGGAAACCCCGCCGCATCTTCTAGATGACCGAATCACGCCGGCGCGTCGGCTGTTCGTGCGCAATAATGGGATGCCGCCGGCGGAAATTGACGAGGCGAGTTGGACGCTCGCCGTTGACGGCGAAGTTGAACGGCCGCTCACACTTTCCATTGCCGATCTCAAATCGCAGTTTGAAAACGTAACGTTGCAACTGCAGCTCGAATGCGGCGGCAATGGCCGCAAGTTTTTCTCCCCCGGCGCGTCGGGCAATCAATGGACTTTCGGCGCTGTCGGTTGCCCTGAATGGACCGGCGTGCGCCTTGCTGACGTTTTGCAGGCAGCCGGCGTCAAAGATGCCGCCGTTTACACCGCCCATTACGGTGCCGACACGCATCTTTCCGGCGACCCGTCAAAAGACGCGATTTCCCGCGGCGTCCCCATCAACAAAGCCATGAACCCGCACAACCTCATTGCATGGGCCATCAATGGCGAGCCCATGCCGGTAATGAACGGCCATCCATTGCGGCTTGTCATTCCCGGATGGCCGGGATCGTGCTCGCAGAAATGGCTGACGAAAATCACGCTGCGCGATCGCGTTCATGACGGCGCCAAGATGACCGGCGCGTCCTATCGCGTGCCCCGCAGACCCGTGGCGCCCGGAACCGCCGTTCCTGACGAGGACATGGAAATCATCCAGTCGATGCCGGTGAAATCATTGATCACATTCCCAACGACCGGCGCGCGATATCCGGTCGGCGAGACCTTCACGGCGCGCGGCCATGCGTGGGCCGGCGATCTCGACGTGGCCGCTCTCGACATTTCCGTTGATTTCGGCGCCACATGGGCGCCGGCGGATCTCGCACCCCCGGTCAACAAATTCGCATGGCAGCATTTTGCGGCTGAGATGCGTTTCGACGAGCCCGGCTATTACGAAATCTGGGCGCGCGCGCGCGACAGCGAAGGCCGCATGCAGCCGCCCTTGCCGCCTGGTTGGAACCCAAAAGGGTATCTCAACAACATGATGCACCGCATTGCGGTCTTTGCGGTTTAAACGTGATGCGACCGCCGGCCGTCAGTCTTTATTTTTTCGCCGCCGCCCTCGCCATTCTGGCTTACGGGTATTTTGTGTCCCGCGAGGCCGCTCCTGTTGAAGACCTCGGTTCTGTGAAAGCGACCCCCGTTGCGGCAGCGGCCGAGAGATCAACGGCGACGAACGATAACGTGTTTCCCGACTTCGCCTGGCGCTTTAACGCCCTTGATCCTGGCATCGTCACGGCGTCTGCGACCGCCGCCGCTTTCGACCCTGCCGATGACTATTGGGGCTTGCCGCGTGATGACGGCGTCGACCTCGTCGCAGGTTATTGCGCGGCGTGTCATTCGTTGCGCATTGTCATGCAGCAGCGGGCAAGCGAAACGCGCTGGCGCGAACTCATGGTCTGGATGATTGAAAAACAGGGCATGGCCGAGCCGCCTGACGATGACCTTGAAGCGATCATCCACTATCTGAGTAACAATTTCGGCGTGTAGCTTGGAATTGCTCTGGATGAGAATGTGTTCGAAAACTCATCACCCGCTCTCCCCGGCGAAAGCCGGGGCCCAGTCATGTGTGCATTCATGAACTGGAAGGGAACGATTACAGCGACAACTCAAATTATCAGCAGCCATCAGGAGGAGCCACCTCTGGATCCCGGCTTTCGCCGGGAAGAACGGAGGAGAGTGTTGTATGCATGTGTTCGTGAGATCGAAACTAACTCCACAGAAAAACGGCCTCCACAAAGGAGGCCGTTTCTTAAGACTCGCAGCAAGAAGACGCTTTAAGCGTTCGCTGCGCCGGTATCGATTTTGACCCCCGGACCCATGGTCGAGGAAATCGCGATCTTCTTGATGTAGGTGCCCTTGGCGCCCGAAGGTTTGGCTTTTGCAACCGCATCGATAAACGCCTGGACGTTTTCAGCGATGGCTTTTTCGTCAAAGCTCGCCTTGCCGACGCCCGCATGTATGACGCCCGCTTTTTCCGCCTTGAACTGGACGGCGCCGCCTTTGGCGTCTTTGACCGCTTTGGTCACGTCCGGCGTCACGGTGCCGACTTTCGGGTTCGGCATCAGGCCGCGCGGGCCCAGCACCTTACCGAGGCGGCCAACGACAGACATCATGTCCGGCGTAGCAATGACGCGGTCGAAGTCCATAAAGCCGCCCTGAATTTTTTCCATCAGGTCTTCAGCGCCAACAATGTCGGCCCCGGCGGCTGTTGCTTCTTCCGCTTTCTTGTCTTTTGCGAACACGGCAACGCGCACATTGCGGCCCGTGCCGTTGGGCAAAGAGACAACGCCGCGAACCTGCTGGTCTGCGTGGCGCGTATCGATGCCGAGATTCATGGCGACTTCGATGGTTTCATCGAATTTCGCCGTCGCGTTCGCCTTCACCGACTTCACTGCTTCTTCGACCGAATGCTGTTTCACACGATCAGAAGCCTCGAGCGCGGCGCGAATACGTTTTCCTTGTTTAGCCATTTTTATCTCACCTCCAGGCCCATGGCGCGCGCCGAGCCCATGATGATCTTGGTCGCAGCGTCGAGATCATTGGCGTTGAGATCAGCCATTTTTGCCTCGGCGATTTCGCGACATTGCTTTTCGGTGACAGAGCCCGCGACTTCGCGACCGGGCGTCGAGCCGCCTTTTTCCAGCTTAGCGGCTTTTCTGAGATAGAACGCCGCCGGCGGCGTTTTCGTTTCGAAAGAGAATGACTTGTCCGCGAAGATCGTAATGATCGTCGGGATCGGCATTCCCTTTTCCATTTCCTGCGTCTTGGCGTTAAACGCCTTGCAGAATTCCATGATGTTGAGACCGCGCTGGCCAAGCGCCGGGCCGATCGGGGGAGACGGCGACGCCGCGCCCGCCGGCACCTGAAGTTTCAGGTAGCCTGCTATTTTCTTCGCCATTTTAAACCTTCCGGGTTCGTTGCGCCGCTGGCCGGCGAGGCCGACGGCGAGGTGAAAGGGCCGCGGTCAGGGCGCCGGCTGGTCTTTGCCGGAACGCCTCCCGCGAAAGGGCGCTCCTGTATCGAAGAAGCGCTCAAGGGACAAGCCCAGTTTCCT
Organism: Hyphococcus sp.; assembly: GCA_965267325.1. Classification (GTDB taxonomy): domain Bacteria; phylum Pseudomonadota; class Alphaproteobacteria; order Caulobacterales; family Parvularculaceae; genus Hyphococcus. The sequence continues at coordinate 955,911 of OZ253943.1, forward strand.
GATTTTTCGATAAAAAAAGCGGGCGCCGCCTATGGGGGATATGACGACGCCCGCGCTTTGATATTCAACTTACGCAACTGATACGATTAACTGCCTCGCCGAATCGGCGGGTTGGTGATGTTATAAACTTACAAAAAGCCAAAATCAACATCGCGAAAGCGCATCAATCAGATCGATTTCGGCGTGTCCGGTAAAAAAATATGCGAGGCGGCAATCAGCACGGGAGAGAGAAAGCGCTTAGCCGCCTCGCCGCCGCCGGGGGAACGCAACATCCCTGCGGACCAGTTAAATATTGCGTTCAATTGAAATTTTCGCGCGGCCAAAAAGAGGCGAAACAGTGATCCCAATCACGATATGTAATGACGTGGGATACGCCCCTAACCCACTGTTATCACGCGCAATATAAGGAGCGTGCTAGAGCAGCATCGCGGCCGGTTCTTCGATGAAGGACTTGAACGCTCCGAGGAACTGCGCCCCCACCGCGCCGTCGACCACCCGGTGATCGCAGGTGAGCGTCACGGTCATCACCGTGGCGATCTCCATCTTGCCGTCTTTGACAAGCACGCGCTCTCCGCCCGCCCCTACGGACATGATCGCCCCATGGGGCTGGTTCACGATGGAGGCGAAGGAGGTGATCCCGAACATGCCGAGATTGGAGACCGAGAAGGTGCCGCCCTGATATTCTTCGGGCTTCAGCTTCCGGGCTTTGGCCCGGGACGCCATGTCCTTGATCTCGGCGCTGATCTGCTTGAGGCCCTTTTCTTCGGCCTTCCAGACGATGGGCGTGATGAGCCCGCCGTCGATAGCGACGGCGACGCCGATATCGGCGTGCTTGTGAAGCAGGATCGCTTCGTCGGTGAAGGTGGCGTTGGCGGCGGGCACAGCTTTGAGGGCCATGGCCGAGGCCTTGATGATGAAGTCGTTGACCGACAGCTTGAACGCGCCCTCTCCCTCCTTCGGCGAGGTCGCATTGATGCGCGCGCGGGCCGCCAGGAGGTTATCCAGCTCGCAATCGATATTGAGCGGGAAGTGCGGCACTTCCTGGTTGAAGCTCTGGGTAAGACGCTTGGCGATAACCTTGCGCATGCCGTCGAGTTTCACCGCCTCGTAGCTTTCCGGCGGATAGAGCCGCGCATCGACCGAAGCCGGAGCGATAGTCGCGGCGGCGGGCGCAGCTTTGCCCGTCCCCTCTTTCAGCGCCTGCTCGATATCGCGTTTGACGATACGTCCGCGCGGTCCCGAACCGGCAATGGCGGAAAGGTTCAGCCCTTCTTGCTCCGCCATGCGTTTGGCAAGCGGCGATGCGAGAACACGGCCGGCGGCTGGCTGCGACGGCGCCGGGGCGGCGGATGGCGCGGGCGCGGCAGCGCCATTGGACTTCGGCGCTTCTTTTGCGGGCGCATCGTTCTTTTCAGGCGCAGCTGGCGCGGGCGCTGCGCCAAGGCTGGAGACGTCAATATCATCGGCGCTTTCGCCGTCTTCGAGCAGCACCGCGATGGGCACATTGACCTTCACATTCTCCGTGCCCGCATCAATGAGGATCTTGCCGACGACGCCTTCGTCGATGGCTTCGACTTCCATGGTCGCCTTGTCGGTCTCGATCTCTGCGATCACGTCGCCGGACGAGACATTGTCGCCCTCCTTGACGTTCCACTTGGCGAGCGTGCCTTCCTCCATGGTCGGCGACAGGGCGGGCATGAGAATGGGCGTGGGCATAAAGCTATCCGTCTAGTGCGGTCCAAAGTCCGAAGCCGCCAAGGCAGCGTCGGCAAATTTCGTCGGCGTCCACTTGTTGTAGCGGCGCTCAATCCGGGAGTCGGTTGTTTCCGTATCGTAATCCATGGGCGCTTCGTCGACGCCGTCGAATTCCTTGATGCGCAGGCCCGCAATATTGAGGGTCGAAACGATGCGGTCGCCAGCGCCCATCACCGCAGCAAAATAAACGCCGCAGGTTTTGCAAATGAGAAAGTCGGCGGTGCGCAAGGCGAATGTGTACCGGTTCACGTCGTCCGCCGCACTTTCAATGGTCGTAAGCCCTTCCGGATCGGAGATATTGACCGCGCCGTGAGCCCGGCAGAAAGCGCACTGGCACGTCCGGACGCCAAGCTCTTGCGGCGTCTTTTGCGATTCAAAAGTCGCTTTCACTTTCCCGCAATGACATTGGCCGGTTAAACGCATTGAGCGTCAGTCCCTATACATCACTTGCTTGACCGCCCGGACGATCTTCTCCGCATTCGGAAGGCTCAAGGCTTCGAGGTTCGCAGCGTATGGGAGCGGCGTGTCTTCCTGCGTCACGCGCGTCGGCGGCGCATCGAGATAATCGAAGGCGTGTTGCGTTACCTGCCAGCCAACCTCCGCGCCAACGCCGCAGGGCGCCCAGCCCTCTTCCACCGTAACGACGCGGTTCGTCTTCTTGACGCTTTCAATCACCGTCGCCGCATCCATGGGGCGGAGCGTGCGCAGATCGACGATCTCCGCCGAAATCCCCTCGCCCGCCAGCATCTCGGCCGCTTCGAGCGAAAACTTCACGCCGCGGGAGTAGGAAACAATGGTGACGTCCGTCCCTTCCCTAACGATCTTTGCTTTGCCGATGGGAAGCACCCAGTCTTCCACATCCGGGACGTCCATCTTGTCGCCGTAAAGCAGCTCATGCTCGAGGAAGACAACCGGATTGGGATCGCGGATCGCCGCTTTCAAAAGCCCTTTTGCGTCCGACGCCGAGTAAGGCGAGATCACTATCAGCCCCGGCACATTTGCGTACCACGCCGCGTAATCCTGACTGTGCTGCGCCGCCACGCGAGAGGCCGCAGCATTGGGTCCGCGAAAAACAATCGGCGAGCCCATTTGACCGCCGGACATGTAGCGCGTCTTCGCTGCCGAATTGATGATGTGGTCGATCGCCTGCATGGCGAAGTTCCAGGTCATGAATTCGACAATGGGTTTAAGTCCTGCAAACGCAGCGCCGACGCCGAGGCCGGCGAAGCCATATTCCGTAATCGGCGTATCGACGACGCGGCGGTCGCCGAATTCTTCGAGCAGCCCGCGCGAAACTTTATAGGCGCCCTGATACTCGGCGACCTCCTCGCCCATCAGAAAGACGTCTTCGTCGCGGCGCATCTCTTCGGCCATGGCGTCGCGCAATGCGTCGCGAATGGTGGTCTCGACCATCTCAACGCCGTCAGGGAGTTCGGGATCAGACGCCGTCGTCGCAATTGGTTCCGCCGGCGCCGAAGGCGCAGCTTCGGCGGGCGCGGCCGGCGCCTCTTCGATGCTCGCCGCAGGAGCGCCGCCGCCGTTCAGTTTGGAAACGTCGATATCAGCGGCGCTTTCGCCGTCGCCGACGATAACCGCGATCGGTTCGTTCACCTTGACGTTTTCCGTCCCCTCCGAAATCAGGAGTTTGCCGATGACGCCGTCATCGACAGCCTCGACCTCCATGGTCGCTTTGTCGGTCTCGATTTCGGCAATGACATCGCCGGTCGAAACCGCGTCGCCTTCCTTCACTGTCCACTTTGAAAGGGTGCCCTCTTCCATGGTCGGAGACAGGGCTGGCATCAGCACCGGCGTTGGCATCAAATTTTTCTCTTTTTTCCCAGCGACATTGCGCCTTTTCCTAGCCGCAAAGGCGGACTTGAAACAAGCCTGCACAGTCCAGAAAGCGCATGCAGCAGGTCAGTCGCCAAAGCCCGCGCCGGCTGTGCGCGGATGCAGGCGAATAAGACGGGAGTCCGCAACCGCCGCCTGGCGGTGTTTGACCGCCTGCTGATAATCCGGGTCTTTGACCATCTCGCCAAACGCCGCCGCGTTCGGGTATTCGGCAATAAAGGCGATATCCCACGCTTCTTCGGCCGGTCCGATGAGGGTCAGCTTCGGGTCCCAGGAATGAATGATGCGCCCGCCGACGCGGGTGAAGATCGGGCCGCTTTCCTTGCCATAGGCTTTGTAGGCTTCCGCGCCCGTCGCCGCGCGCCCGTCATCGTAATCCGCCCGCTCACGCAAACGGATCAGATTGAGCATATGGATCGGTTCGTTCTCGGGCGCTTTCATCATGGCGCCGAATTGTTCGCGCGTCGGATCGATATGGCCCGTCATGTGTCACGTCCGTTCCTGAAGCGATCCATGCCGTTCAACCTTTCGAAGATCCGGTCGACGAGCGCTGACGGCAGGAAGTTTCGCAAGGCAATCGCATAGGTCATTGTGGGCGGCGCCGTATAGCGTGATTTGGGGTGGTCAGCGGTCACGGCGTCGTACACCGCCTCGGCGACTACGGACGGCCCGGGCGCGGCCAGATGCAATCTTTCAAACCATTTCATGAACGTCGTTACTTGTTCGCCATAAGGATCGTCATCAGCGTATCGCCCCAGCAGCTCCCGCTCATGGGGACTGAGCGGCGTTTTGATGGCGCCGGGCCGAATCACAGAAACTTTAATTCCATACGGAACAAGCTCGCGGCGCAGGGTGTCGGACAATCCTTCGATCGCATGTTTTGAAGCGCCATATATGCCCTGAAACGGCAACGCGACGCGACCCGCGATTGACCCCATATTGACGATGCGTCCCCGCCCTGCCGCGCGCATTTGCGGCAGCACCGCTTTGGTCATGGCGACGAGGCCGAAGATGTTCGTCTCAAAAAGCGCGCGCCAGTCATCGATCGGCTCTTTCTCAAGCGGACCCATGGCGGCGACGCCCGCGGCATTGACGAGGCCGTAAAGAGTAACGCCGTCTTCAGCGATCTTGTTCATTGCCGTCTCGATCGAGGCGGCTTCGGTGACATCGAGCACCAAGGGCGTGATGCGGCCGCCGGCGAGACCTTCCAGCTCTTTCAGTTTCTCAAGTCGGCGCGCAGCGGCGTAAACGCGAAATCCCTTATGGGCGAGATGGACAGCGCAAGCCTCGCCAATACCACTCGACGCGCCGGTGATGAGGATGGATTGGTGCATAGGCTGGTTCTCCTTTCACCTCCCCTTGCAAAGGGGAGGTCGAAATCTGTGATTTCGGGAGGGGATCGGAGAGCGCTCATGATGTTCAGCGGCGCCTATGACGCATTGATCCCCACCCTGACCCTCCCCTTTTCAAGGGGAGGGAACAGAAATGCGCAAGCAATAAATCACCTTTCCTTACGCAGCATTTTGATTCTCGAGCACACTAAACCAGCCTCGACCGCTTCACTGCCGCGTCGATGAATGATGCGAACAATGGATGCGGATCGAAGGGGCGAGATTTCAACTCGGGGTGGTACTGCACGCCGATGAACCAGGGGTGCTCGGGAATTTCGAGAATCTCCGGAAGCGCTCCGTCAGGCGACGTTCCAGAAAACACGATGCCCTGCTCGGCGAGTTTCTCGCTCAAGGCTATGTCGATTTCGTAGCGATGGCGGTGGCGTTCGGAAATCTCTGGCGCGCCATAAATTTCCGCAACGCGGCTTCCCGCTTTCAGCGCGGCCGGATAGGCGCCGAGGCGCATGGTGCCGCCAAGATCACCGTCCTTGCCGCGTTTTTCGCGCTCATTGCCGCGTATCCATTCCGTCATCAGCCCGACGACGGATCGCCCGCCGCCTTCAAACTCTGACGATGTGGCGTCGGAAAGTCCCAACAGATTGCGCGCCGCCTCGATCACGGCCATCTGCATGCCATAGCAGATGCCGAAAAACGGCACGTCGTTTTCCCGCGCGAACCTGACGGCGTTGATCTTTCCTTCCGCACCGCGCTCGCCAAAGGCGCCGGGCACGATAATCCCGTGCACATGCTCCAACTCGGCGCGGATCGTCTCTTCATCATCGAAGGCGCTTGCCTCGACCCAGTCCACATTGACTTTCACGTTGTTGGCGATGCCGCCATGAGCGATCGCTTCAATGAGGGATTTGTAGGCGTCTTTCAGGACCGTATATTTGCCGACAATGGCGATCGTAACCTCGCCGTCGGGCGCCGTAGTGCGCTCGACAATACTCTCCCAACCCGAAAGATCAGGATCGCGCGGGTTCTTGATGCCGAAAGCGTCGATGACTTCGCTGTCGAACCCTTCTTCGTGATAGGAAATCGGCACCTCGTAAATTGTCCGGCAATCCAGCGCCTGCACCACAGCCGACGGGCGTACGTTACAGAAGAGGGCGATCTTCTTGCGTTCGCTTTCAGGAATCGGTCGATCGGCGCGCACGAGCAAAACGTCGGGCTGAATGCCGATGGCTCTGAGTTCGCGCACGGAGTGTTGCGTCGGTTTGGTTTTAAGCTCGCCCGCCGACGGGATGAACGGCATCAGCGTCAGGTGCACATAGACTGCGTCGCCCCGGGGCAGTTCATTGCCAAGCTGGCGGATCGCTTCGAAGAACGGCAGCGCTTCGATATCGCCCACCGTGCCGCCGATCTCGCACAATACGAAGTCTGCGCCGCCGGCGTCGGACAGGACGAACGCCTTAATGGCGTCGGTGACATGGGGGATGACCTGTACCGTCGCGCCGAGATAGTCCCCTCGCCGTTCACGTTCGATGATCTCCGAATAGATCTGACCCGTCGTTACATTGTCGCTTTTCGACGCCGATACGCCGGTAAAGCGTTCATAGTGACCAAGATCGAGATCGGTCTCTGCGCCGTCGTCTGTAACGAAGACTTCGCCGTGCTGATAGGGCGACATGGTGCCGGGATCGACATTCAAATAGGGATCGAGCTTGCGCAGACGCACTTTATAGCCGCGCGCCTGAAGCAACGCGCCGAGCGCTGCTGAAGCAACCCCTTTTCCTAAGGACGACACCACGCCGCCGGTAATGAATATATACCGCGCCATGGAAGTCCGTATTAGCGCCTATTAGCCGTCAATCAAATGGGAAAATCAGCCGCCGCGGCAAAGCACGGTTATTGTGGGGTTTCCTCATCCGTTTCGCTGGCGGTTTCGCCTTCCGCCGGCTCTGCGGCCGCCTCTCCGTCTTCGGAGCCCAGCGAATCGAGCACTGCATCGAGATCCGGCGCAGCCTCTTCGCCCGTAGCGGCTGCGTCGTCAGGCTCTTCGCCACTGCCAAGCGTATTGAGAAGATCGTCGGTGGTAAGCGCGTTGGGATCGCCCGATGTCGGCGCCGCCTGCCCGGTCAGCTCCTCGATAATCGTTTGCTCATTGTTCCCGGAGCCCGCGAGAATGGCGAGACTGAGAGATGTCGCAAAAAATAGCGCGGCCAACACCGATGTAGTGCGGGTCAGCGCATTCGCGGCGCCGCGGCCCGACATAAAGCCGCCGCCGCCGCCGCCGCCGCCAAGACCAAGCGCGCCGCCGTCCGAACGCTGCAGCAGCACGACAACAATAAGCCCCAGAACGATCAGGGTGTGGGCGGTAAGAATAATGGCGCTCATGAAATTCTTCTATGTCCGTTGGCGGAAAGATGGGCCTCGCCCCAGCCTCATGCAAGGGCGGTCCCGAAGCCGAGGGGCTTTAACGGACAGCGGCCCGCCGGGCAAGGGCTGCGGGTCTTCCTGCCCGAAATCGCCGGATTTTCACAATCACAACACCGGCGCGTCGAGGTCGATGCCGGCGACTTCGCAGCCGCGCGCGATGTCGTCGATATGCCGGCGCATCCAGCGCTCGGCCGTCTCGCTGTCGCCGGCGGCAATGGCGTCAATTATCTTCCCTTGCGCCTCGACAATGCGGGCCCGCGCTTTCGGCGCCCGTTCGATCATGCGGCTGACGCTCGCCTCGATCATCATGTTGAGGGACCCGAGCATGGCGAGCATGACCCGGTTGGAAAGGCCCCCGGCGATCTCGTGAAAGAACCCGACAGCGCCCGCAACCACAGCCGCGGTTTCGGAATCTCCTCGAGCCGTGAGGTCCGCGTTGATCGTCCGCAAGGCTTCGATCTTGTCCGCATCAAGACGCTCGGCTGCCAAACGCGCCGCCGGCGGGTAGATGGTTGCGAGCCCCTCCCAAACCTCGCGAAAGGTGGCGCCGCCGAGAGAAAGGCCTCTGCTCGTCGCGGCGGCGACGTCCAGCGTATTGGGCCGCGAGACAAAGAGACGTTTGGCCGGGCCGCGCACGATCAAACCGGTCTGCTCAAGCATGCGGATCCCTTCGCGCACGGTCGAACGCGTCACGCCAAACTGTTCGCAAAGTTCCGCCTCTGTCGGCAGGCTCGCGCCGTCCGCAAGCTGGCCGATGAGGATTTTTTCCTCGATGGCGCGGCAAACTTTTAAATAAGCCGGCTCGCGCGCTAATGGTTGGAATTCGCCGTCCATAAGAATTACGCCGTTTTCGAAAACAGTTCGCGGCCGATCAGCATGCGGCGAACTTCCGAGGTGCCGGCGCCGATTTCGTAGAGCTTGGCGTCGCGCAACAGGCGCCCCGTCGGGTACTCGTTGATATAGCCGTTGCCGCCCAATAGCTGAATGGCGTCAAGGGCGACCTTCGTTGCATTTTCTGCAGCAAACAGGATGCATCCCGCCGCATCCTGACGGGTCGTCTCGCCGCGATCGCACGCTTTTGCGACCTGATAGACGTAAGACTTGGCTGCATTGGTCAACACATACATGTCGGCGAGTTTGCCCTGCACAAGCTGGAATTCGCCGATCGATTTGCCGAACTGTTTGCGATCGTGAATGTAAGGAATAACAACGTCGAGACAGGCCTGCATGATGCCGGTCGATCCGGCCGACAAAACCGTGCGTTCATAATCGAGGCCCGACATCAAGACGCGCACGCCGCCATTGACTTCGCCGAGGACGTTTTCTTCCGGCACTTCGCAATCTTCAAAGACGAGCTCGCAGGTGTCCGAACCGCGCATACCGAGCTTGTCGAGTTTCTGCGCCGTTGAGAATCCTTTGTATCCCTTTTCGATGATAAAAGCTGTGATGCCGCGGGAACCGGCGTCGGGTTCCGTCTTGGCGTAAACCACCACCGTATCGGCGCCCGGTCCGTTAGTGATCCACATCTTGTTGCCGTTCAGAATATACCGGTCGCCTTTTTTCTCCGCTTTCGTCCGCATACCAACGACATCGGAGCCTGCGCCCGGCTCCGACATGGCGAGCGCGCCGAGATGTTCGCCGCTGATCAGTTTCGGCAGGTATTTTTCTTTTTGCTCATGCGACCCGTTGAGCTTGAGCTGATTGACGCAGAGATTGGAGTGGGCCCCGTATGAGAGGCCGACGGCGCCGGACGCGCGGCTGATTTCCTCCATGACGACGCAATGGGCGACATAGCCGAGACCTGAACCGCCATACTCTTCTTCAACCGTGATCCCGAGAAGGCCCAGTTCGCCGAGTTCGGGCCAGAGATCGCGCGGGAATTCGTTCTTTTCATCAATCTCCGCGGCTCGGGGCGCCAATCGGTCGGCGGCCCAGCGCGTCACCATTTCCCGCATTTCCTCGATCATCGGATCGAGGTCGAATTTCATGAAAGCCTGGCTGTTTGAGAGCATTTTTGGTCTCCAAGCGCCCTGAAACGCAGCGCTATTCTTATTATCGGATTGTCGGACAACGCGAAATAACAGGCGAAACCAGCGCCTGCAAGAGGCGCTGGCATACACATTTCAGATCATCGCCGTCGCCAGCCACACCGTTGGGCAAGCGGGGTCGGCCCCGTCCGCTTTTCAGGGGCGGCGCAAGCGCATCCGGCTCAAAAAGACTGCCCTCTTACAGCTGGCTCATCGCCGGCCGGGCCCTCCTGCCGCCAAGCCAGGCGTCCTTGAAGAGCTTGCTGGCGAATTTCGCGCCGCTCTTGTCTCCTTGCATGCGATAGGCTTCGGACAGCCCGTAAAGCACGAAGGCGTTGTTGGGCGACTCCGTCAGCGCTTCGAGGAACAACTGCTCTCCCCGTTCCGCCTCGCCTTTTTCCAGCAGCATCGCAGCAAGCGTCTGCTTTGCCGGATAATACCAGAATGGCGGTTCCATATAGGCAATCGCATCCTGGATCGCGACAGCGTCTTCCATCGCTTCCACCGCCGTGCCCATATCGCCGTCCGCTGCACTGGCGCGAGCGATAACCGTAAGGCGGGCAATGTTCAGGATGTCGTCCGCAGGGATGAACGCATCAACAAGCGGTTGCAAACCGTCGCCGGCGAGGATTTCGCTGATCGCTTCAACCTCGGCCATGGCGCCGGCCGCGTCGCCCTTCTTGGCGAGCGCTTCACCGCGCGCGTAACGCCAGGCGCCTACAAGGAACGGGAATGATGCATCCGGCGCTTCAAGAGCGAGAATTTCGTCCGGATCGCCAAACTGCACCATCACATAATAAGGCGATGCTTTCACCGGCTGCACAAAAGGCGCGATGTTGGCCATTTCGACAGGCAGTCTTTCATCAAGAAGCGTCGCCATCTCCAATGCAGTTGCCCCATCTCCCGCCATTTGCGCCGATGTCATGGCGAAATGAATATTGTGGGGGAAATAGCCGAACTCATACATCGGGTGCGCATCTGCGCTGTCCACATAGGCCTTATCGACGGCGACCGCCCTGACATTATGGTCAAGCGACTGCTCGAACCGGCCAATGCGATAGTATGTGTGCGACGGCATGTGAATGAGATGACCAAGGCCCGGCGTCAGGTCGGCGAGCCTGTCAGCGTGTTCAGCAGCGCGATAGGGATCCTGCGATGCTTCGGTAATGTGGATGTAAAGGTGAATTGACGCCGTATGTAAGGGATTGCGCGCAATCACGCCTTCAAGCAGCGATACGGTGCGCGCGGTTCGCCCCTTGGGCGTGCGGCCGCCATCGTCCCAGTAGTCCCAGGGCTGCGTGTCCATGTTCGCTTCGGCGCCGAGCGCAGCGATGAAATCATCATCCGGATAGCGCAAGGCGACCCTGTCCACCGCATCGGCAAAGGCGCCGTCGAGTGAGGAACGATCAGCCGGCGGGCTTTTCATGTAGCGATAGTTGAGCGCATCGATCAGCGCTTGTTCTTTTTCGCTTGCATTGTCTTTTGCCGCGTTTGCTTTTTGCAGAGCCGCCCAGGCGGGAGCAACCGCATCCTCGCCCATGGGAGCATTGATATTCGGTCCCCACGCAAACGCTTCGCCCCAATAACACATGGCGCAATCGGGATCGGCGGCCTGCGCCTGCGCAAACGCCTTGATTGCCTCGCCATGGTTGAAATTGTAGGTGTGCGCGAGCCCGCGATTGAACCAGGTTTGTGCTTCAGGGTTTGCCGTCGTGATGTCGTAGCTGATCTCGCCCAACGGGGCGCCGAGCGCCGTCGTTGTGGCGACCGTCGGCGCTGTCGCATCGGCGTAGGCCGCAGCGGCGCGCACAAAGAACTGGCGCCGCGAAGCAAGGTCGTTTTCGCCGTTGCCGCATTGCGCCCGCGCAGTAACAAGCGGATGAAGGAATGGCGCTGCGTCGGAGGCGCCGTTTCCGACTGTCGAAATCCCAACGCCGACCCCGGCAAAAATAAGCGCGCCAGCAGCGGCGCCGGCCATTAATTTGAGTTTCATGATGCGAGTCCCTTTCAATCCGGCAGCCGCGCGTCAGGCGGCGAAAATGGGTGAGCGGCTTACGCAACGCGCATGGGAAGACAATACTGACGAAAGTTAGCGCGCCGTGGCTGCTATTCGATCCGAACGCGGCGCAGATCGTGTCTCCCCACACGATACAAACTGTGTTCTAACCCCGCGATGACCCGCGAGCAAATCGGAAATGTACACGAATTCACCGTGTCGGAACTCTCCGGCGCAGTAAAACGGGCGATTGAGGAGAATTTCGGCCTCGTTCGCGTGCGCGGCGAACTGGGACGCGTGACCCGCGCGGCCTCAGGCCATGTCTATCTCGACCTCAAGGATGAAAAGGCGGTGCTCTCAAGCGTCATGTGGAAGGGCATGGCGGAGCGACTGACGATACGGCCCGAGCAAGGCATGGAAGTCGTCGCGACGGGGCGCATGACGACCTTCGCCGGACAGTCGCGGTACCAGCTCATCATCGATTCTCTAGAACCCGCGGGTGTCGGCGCGCTTATGGCGCTTTTCGAGGAGCGCAAAAAAAAGCTCGCTGCGGAAGGATTGTTTGCCCAGGAGCGCAAAAAACCAATCCCGTTTCTTCCCGATGTGATTGGCGTTGTGACGTCGCCTTCCGGCGCGGTTATTCGCGATATTTTGCATCGCCTGCGCGAGCGCTTTCCGCGCCATGTGGTTGTCTGGCCGACGCTGGTTCAGGGGCGAGGCGCAGAGGAAAAAATCGCCGCCGCCATTGAAGGCTTCAACCGGCTTGACGACAATGGCGATGTTCCGCGTCCTGATGTTCTTATCGTCGCCCGCGGCGGCGGGTCCTTAGAAGACCTCTGGTGCTTTAACGAAGAGATCGTCGCCCGCGCCGCCGCCGCCAGTGATATACCGCTAATCTCAGCTGTCGGGCACGAAACCGATACAACGCTCATTGACTTCGTCGCAGACAAACGCGCGCCGACGCCAACGGCGGCAGCTGAATTCGCCGTGCCGGTGCGCTCAGAATTATTGTCGGAAGTTTTGAACAAAGAGCGCCGCATGGTCGGCGCTGCGGCGCAGATGTTGGAAGGACGGCGAGCGGCGCTCGTTTCCGCCGAACGCGGCCTCGGTCGCCCGGAAGACGTCCTCGGCGCCGCACAGCAATTGCTTGACCGAAAGAGCGATCAGCTTGTGGCGGCTCTTCGGAGCAAAGCGGCTAACGCCGCCAACGCAGTCGCCCGCGTCGCCGGCCCATTGTCGATCACCGCCCTCAAGACCCGGGCCGCGGACCGGCTGCGCGAAACACAAGCGCTGGCGAAGAGGCTTTACCCCGCGACACGCCGCCTGTTCGATCAGCGACGCGAGCGCCTCGACGCAAGGGGGCGCCTCCTTGAAAGCTACGCATATAAGAATGTGCTCGCTCGGGGATTTGCCCTGGTGCGCGACGGCGACGGGGCCCTGGTGCGTCGGGCAAAGGCGGCGCCGGCGTCAGGCCCGGGCAATCTCGAATTCGCCGACGGAGCCAAAGAGATTCATTTCGGCGCCGCTCCGCCGGATCAGAAAAAACCTGCAAAAAAAGCAGCAAAGCCCCGCCAGCAAACGCTTTTTGATTAGACTCTAGAGATTGCAGGGCATCCAACCCTATTTATTCTCTTCCGCCTCGCGCAGCGCCTCTTCGAGTTCCTCGATTTCTTTCTGCGTTAGCTCGCCGTCCTCGCGGAAAGTCCAGGTCGGCTCAAGCGCCGGCGCACCCACATCGGGGAGGACGGCGCCGCCCGAAAGGTTGTCATCGGCGCCCGTTGCGATCGAACTCGCATCGCCCACATCACGGCGGAAGTCACGCAGCGCATTGATGCGTTCGCGGTCGTCATACTGACGCGCCGAACGCGGGCCGAGCACCTTGTCGAGTTCCGGGCCCGTCTTCCCGGCTGTGCGGGCGCGACGCAGCAACTGTTCAGCGCGGGTGAAGTCCTCCGTACCCTGACCAGGCCGCCATCCGGAGAGAATCTCTCGCCGCCCGGCGCATTCAGCCGCTTTATCCTCGTCGGCAAATTCTTCGGGACAGAAAATTGCGACTACCCCTGAGGTGCTGGGATCGATGGCAGCTTCCCCGAGCGGCAGTTCGACCTGAGGCAGCGTGAAGCGGCGCGTCAGCACCGGTTCTTCGTCGAAAAGATCGTCGCTGGTAACCGGCTCTTCTTCCGCAATCAGCTCTTCTTCAGGGGGCTCGGCGGTTTCGGGAGAAGCATCCTCTTCTTCTTCATCGCCCTCAACGCCAGCGTCGTCTTCGCCTTCGGCGTTCTCGGGCGCGACAATATCTTCAAGGCCGGGATCCTGCTCCTCTTCCGGTTCAACGGAGATGAGCGGTTCGGGGTCTTCCTCAACCGGCGTTTGTTCAAGCGGTTCGTCATCCGGTTCGGGCAGAGACAGTTCGTCTTCAGCCGCCGGCGCAGGATCGGGAATCAGCGGCTCCGGTTCAAGCGCTTCGGGCGCCGGCGCCGGGTCGAGCAGCTCTTCGATCCCGGTGAGATCAGGTTCGGGTTCAGGTTCGGGCTCCGGCTCTGGTTCAGGCTCTGGCTCTGGCTCTGGCTCTGGCTCGGCAGGCGGCTCAGGCTCCGGTTCCGGCTCGGGCTCGGGTTCAGGTTCTGGTTCCGGTTCTTCGACGATCTCAGGTTCGGGCTCCGGTTCCGGCTCTGGTTCAGGTTCAGGTTCTGGTTCCGGCTCTTCTTCGATGATCGGGTCGCGCAACTCGGGCAGCTCCGGGCGCTCCCATTCAACCAGCGTGACATTGATGGTGTCGCTGGGGGCGTTTGGAATAAAGATGCGCACCCGGGCGAAAACGGACATCAAAGAAATCACGATCAGATTGATGGCCAGCGACACGCCGACCGCGGTCATGAAGCGCCGGCGGTCGTTTGCAGCCAGCGGATCGGACCAGCGCGCCAACAGGCGATCGCCCCAAAGGCCGATGCGGAACGCAACACGCCTGAGGCCCCGGCGTTTTGCGCGCCGACGCCGCCGCGTCGCCGCCAGGCGGTCTTTGGTCTCTTCGGTCATGAGGCCCGCCATTGATCCCGGCGCGCTTGACCCTTAAACGCGAAGACTTTGGAAGAGAGAGGCTTCAAGTGAAGGTCCTGTTGATCGGCGGCGGCGGACGGGAACACGCGCTCGGCTGGAAAATCGCCCAAAGCCCATTGCTTTCCAAGCTCTATACTGATCCCGGAAACCCTGGTCTTAATCACATTGGCGCGCCGGTTACCATAGATTGGTCGAGCCCGCGCGCTATCGTCGCCTTTGCACAGGAAAATGATGTCGATCTTGTGGTCGTTGGGCCGGAGGCGCCGCTCGCCGACGGTCTCGGCGACAAGCTGCGGGCGGCGGGAATGCCTTGTTTCGGACCCGACAGGGAGCCGGCGCGGCTTGAAACCTCAAAATCGTTCATGAAAGAGGTCTGCGCCGCCGTCGATGCGCCGACCGCAGCTTACGGGAAGTTCACGGACCCAGGGCCGGCGAAATCATTCTTGCGTGAACAGGACGCGCCTTACGTGATCAAGGCGGACGGGCTCGCCGCCGGCAAGGGCGTCGTAATCGCCGAATCGCTCGCCGACGCAGACGACGCTGTCGACGCCATGCTGGGCGGCCGCTTTGGCGAGGCGAGCGCCGAGATCGTCATCGAGGAATTTATGGAAGGCGAGGAAGCAAGCTTCTTCGCCATCACCGACGGCGAAACCATCCTGCCCATGATCGCAGCGCAGGATCACAAGCGCGCCTTTGACGGCGACAAGGGACCGAACACCGGCGGCATGGGCTGCTATTCCCCGGCGCCGATCTTTACCGACGCCGTGCGCGAAAAAACCATGAGCAAAATCGTCGAGCCGGTGGTCAGCGAACTGGCGCGCCGGGGAACGCCCTATGTGGGCGTTCTCTATGCCGGCTTGATGATCAAGGAAGGCGAGCCGCGCCTTGTTGAATTCAACGCACGCTTTGGCGATCCCGAATGTCAAATCCTGATGCGCCTTCTCAAAAGCGACATCCTGCCCGCATTGCACGCGGCAGCGACTAAAAAGCTCGCCGGTCATAATTTTCAGTGGTCGGACGAAGCCGCGGCGCTCGTCGTCATGGCGGCGAACGGCTATCCCGGATCTTATGAGAAAGGTTCAATCATAAAAGGCGTCGATGCGGCGAACGCTGCGCCAAGCGTCGTTGTCTTTCACGCCGGCACGAAGCTGGAAGACAATACGTTGCGCGCCAATGGCGGGCGCGTTTTGAACATCACCGCTACCGGCGCCGATATTCGCGAAGCGATTGACCGCGCATACGCCGGCGTCAACGCCATCGAGTGGCCGGACGGTTTTTATCGCCGGGACATAGGCTGGCGCGCCCTTGAGGCAACCCGTTGAAGCCGCTCCAGGAATGGCGCGCGGCGTCGAACGCTTTCACCGCCCATGGCTGGCGTATCGCATCCTGGGCGCCCGCCCGGCCTGACGACGAAAAACCCTGGCTGTTGCTCATCCATGGCTTTCCGACATCTTCATGGGACTGGACCGGCGTCTGGCCGATGCTCGAACCCCATTTCAATCTCGCCGCCATCGACATGCTCGGATTTGGATTGTCGGAAAAGCCGCGCAACATTCAATACCGCATTGTCGATCAAGCCGATCTGCAGGAAGCGTTTCTTGAACAGCTGGGCCAGGGGGACGCGCATATTCTCGCCCATGACTACGGCGACACTGTCGCGCAGGAATTGCTGGCGCGGCACAATGAAGGATCGTTGAGCTTCTCGCTCAAGTCGCTTGTCTTTCTGAATGGCGGGCTCTTTCCGGAACACCACCGGGCGCGAGCGGTGCAGAAACTCGGTCTGACGCCGTTTGGCGGATTGATTGGTCTGCTCCTGTCGAGAAAAACGCTGCGCAAAAACTTCGACGAAATTTTCGGTCCGGACACAAAGGCATCGAACGAAGAAATTGACGGCCACTGGTCGTTGCTTTCCGAGCGCGGCGGCGCGCACATCTTTCACAAGCTGCTGAAGTATATTCCCGAACGCCGAGACAACCGCGACCGCTGGGTCGGCGCTATCGAACAAGCACGCATCCCGATCGGCCTTATCGACGGCGGCGCAGACCCCATTTCCGGCGCGCACATGTTCGACGCCTTCCGAACACTCGTTCCGGACGCCTATGCGGAGCTATTGCCGTCTATCGGTCATTATCCGCAAACGGAAGACCCGGACAGCGTCGCACGCTTGTTCCTGCAGTTTCATGAGGAAAATGGACTGAACCGACAATGACCGCCTTTCTTACCGTCTTCGCCGCCGTTTTTCTCGCCGAGCTTGGCGACAAGACCCAGCTTGCCACAATGTTATTCTCTGCTGAGGGCGGTCGATCAAAATGGCTGGTCTTCGCCGCGGCGACGGCGGCGCTGACGGCGTCCAGCGCCATCGCCGTTCTCGCCGGCGCGGCAGTCGATAAATATATCGGCTCACTGCCGATAAAACTTATCGCCGGCGCGGGATTTGTTATCATCGGCGCGCTTTTGGTTCTGGAGCATTTTCGCGGCGCCTGAATGGGAAAACATGAATGACGGATAATGCGGCTGATACATACTCCGGCGTTGGCGATACGCCCGATCATCTCGTTTTCGACGAAAGCGCCCTCGCCCGGTATATGAAAAATCACGTGGACGGGTACGCCGGACCGATCGCCGTAAAAAAGTTCAAGGGCGGTCAGTCAAATCCAACCTATCTCATTACGACGCCAGATAAGAGCTATGTTTTGCGGCGCAAGCCGCCGGGCAAACTGCTGCCATCTGCTCATGCGGTTGATCGCGAGTACCGGGTTATGACAGCGCTAGGCGCGCAAGGATTTGCGGTCCCCAAAACATACGCGCTTTGCGAAGACGACAGCGTCATAGGCACCGCTTTTTTTATCATGGATTTTGTCGAGGGGCGCATCTTTTGGGATTCAAGTCTCCCGGAAGTCGCCAAGGCCGATCGCGCGCCGCTCTATCTCGCTTTAATCAACACGCTCGCAGATCTTCATACGATCGATTACAAAGCAGCGGGATTGGAAAACTACGGCAAGCCTGGCAACTATTTCGAGCGACAGGTCGGGCGCTGGAGCAAGCAGTACAAAGGCGCTGAAACGCAAACCATTAAAGAAATGGACCGGCTCATGGCTTGGCTGCCGACGGCGGTTCCCCGGGACGATGCAACCACCGTTGTTCACGGCGATTTTCGCTTCGACAACGCAATCATGCACCCAACAGAACCGAAAACCCTGGCCGTCCTTGACTGGGAGCTATCGACGCTGGGCCATCCCCTCGCCGACTTCACTTATTTCCTGATGGCGTATTTCTTTCCGCGGGAAGTGCGCGGCGGCCTCGCCGGACTTGATCTCGACGCGCTCGGCATCCCCGGCCTTGATGAGGCTGTACGCCTATATTGCGAGCGAACCGGACGAGGCGGTGTTCCAGATCTTGATTATTGCCTTTCCTACAACATGTTCCGCATCGCGGCGATCGTACAGGGCGTCTATGCTCGCTCTTTGCAGGGCAATGCGTCTTCGCCTGAAGCAACCAAAATGGGTGAACAGGTTCGCCCTCTCGCCGCCCTTGCCTGGAACTTCGCAGTCAAGGCCGGCGCCGATTCATAAACGGGTTCAACTCTTCATGAAATCCGTGACGAATCGTTTGCAAATTTTACCGAAAATTTAGCGCAGAATTGCGCAATGATCAGTCCAGTGTACAAAAAGCTGACGCGCCGCGTGGACCAGTATATGCGTGCGCATAGGCCGTTTTGAACCTAAATAATTTTCAATCTGCCCCGTCGCCACTGAGTTACAGGCGTTTTTTCATCATTGCGAAACCTTTAGGCAAATTGCGGGTTTCGTTTTCACTTCCGTTTACAGAACGTGTCTAGAAGCGCCCCTTGTAGTACGGGAGCCGGGCGAATGTTTTGCTCGAATGTGTTTGAGTATTTAAAGCGCGTAGTCGTGACGGGCGTTGTGTTGTTAGCGGCCGCATGTTCGGAAACAGACGGCGGAAGCGCGCCGCCTCCCGCCCCGCCGGGCGGCAGCGGAACCGGCGTCATCTCCGACGAGGAGGCCGTCCGCTTTCTCAATCAGGCGACGTTTGGCGCCACCGAAGCCGACATCCAAAATCTTCAGGCGATTGGCTACGAACAATGGATCCTCGATGAATTCGCCAAGCCGCAGGAGTCGCTTCTGCAGTCGGTGCTGTTGGTCGAAGCCTCCGGCGCCGAGGCCGGCCGCACGGAACTGGCTGAAACTTTCTGGACGAGCGCCATCCTGGGCGACGACCAGCTTCGTCAGCGATTCGGCTTTGCGCTGTCGCAGATCATCGTCGCCTCTTACGCCGACGGCGCGCTTGAAGATCGGCCCGTTGCGATGGCCAACTATATGGACATCATCAATGCAGGCGCATTCGGTAATTATCGACAGCTTCTCGAAAACGTAACCTACAGCCCCGCCATGGCGATCTGGCTGACCTATCTGCAAAACCAAAAGGCGGATCCGGAACGAGAGGTGGTCCCGGACGAAAACTACGCCCGCGAAGTTATGCAGCTGTTCTCAATCGGCCTGCTCGAACTACAGCCGAACGGCGACCTTCGCCTCGACGGCGGCGGCAACCCGATCGAGACCTATGACAACTCCGACATCACCGAACTCGCCAAGGTGTTTACAGGATTGAGCTGGGCGGAGCGCTCCCGGTTTCTGGGAAGGCCTGATGACATCCGTTCAGAGTATCTGCCCCTCGTCATGTTTGACGAAGAGCACTCGACGGAAGCGAAGTCGTTCCTGACGACAACCATTCCCGCCAACACACCGGGCGATCAATCGATTTCCCTCGCTCTTGACGCTTTGTTCAGCCATCAGAACACGGCGCCGTTTATTTCGCGCCAGCTCATTCAGCGCATGGTGACGAGCAATCCTTCGTCAGCATATGTGGGCCGTGTTGCAGATGCTTTCCGTTCCGGCAGCTTTACGATGCCTGACGGGCGGTCCGTCGGCGGCGGCGGACCCGGCGACATGCGCGCCGTCGTCGCTGCCATCTTGCTCGATCCTGAGACGCGCGATCCGTCCTTCAGGACTGACGCGCAATACGGCAAGCTGCGCGAGCCGGTAATTCGCTTCACCCAATGGGCCCGGGCGTTTAGCGTCGCCAGCACTGACGTCGGCAATGAAGAACGCGTACGCGATACGCAGGCGCCGAACACGCTCAACCAACAGGCCTATCGTTCGCCATCCGTCTTCAACTTTTACCGCCCCGGCTATGTTCAGCCGGGCTCGGAGAGTGCGGCTGCGGGCATGGTTGCGCCGGAACTGCAAATCACCACGGCGGCCAGCGTCACCGGTTACGCCAACTTCATGACCGACTTTATCTTCAATTCTGAAGGGCGAACCGATTTCGCGCCCGACTATACGGACGAAATCGCGCTCGCAGGCGACGCCGCCGCACTTGTCGACCATCTCGACACCTTGCTGACGCACGGATCGTTGAGCAGCGAAACGCGGACCCAGGTCATCAACGCTGTCAATACGATCTCATCGTCGTCGGGATCGCTCTCCCGAGATGAAATACGCGCGCGCATCGCCGTGCTCTTCATCATGAACTCATCCGACTACATCATTCAGCGCTAGGACAGAACCGATGCGGCAATCTCGACGACATTTTCTTCAAACCGGCGCAGCCCTTTCTTTTGGCGCGGCCACCGGTTTCGCCAACGATTTAATGCGGTTCAACGCGTTTGCTGCTGACACGAGCGGCTATCGCGCGCTCATCTGTGTGTTCCTGTTTGGCGGCATGGACGGCCATGACACGGTCATCCCGTATGATACGTCGAACTACGACGCCTATGCGCAAATCCGCCGAGAGCTGTTCAATCGCTACGCAGACAATATGGGCGGCTCGACGCGCGAGCGCGCAGCGCTCCTGCCCCTCAATCTTTCCAATGCTTCCGACTTCGGCGGACGGCAATTCGCGCTGCCGCCGGAACTGGCGCCGATCCATGAATTGATCGAACGAGGCGACGGCGCCATCGTCGCCAATGTGGGCCCGCTTGTGGAGCCCATCAATCGGGAACAATTTAGAAATCGATCCGTACCAAGACCGCCGCGACTCTTTTCCCACAACGACCAGCAATCGGTATGGATGGCGTCGGAACCGGAAGGCGCCCGGTTCGGCTGGGGCGGCCGGCTCGCCGATATGATTGCGGCCTCCAGCAGCAATCCGGACACGACATTTACCGCCGTATCAGCCGCCGGCAACGCCGTCTTCCTGCAAGGGGAAGTCGTTGGCCAGTATCAAGTCGGCAGCAATGGCCCGCAGGAGATCATCGGCGTGAGCGATGACGACCTATTCGGTTCGGCAGCCTTGCCCGGTATTTATGAGTCTGCTCTGAAGGCCGAAGGCCAGACCCTGACAAACATATTGCAGCGCGATTTTACCAACATCATGGATCGCTCGATTGAGGCGAACCGGACGTTGCGCGACTCCTTCGGCGCGGCGGCGCCTTTCACGACTGTCTTCCCTCAAGGAAGGCTCGCGTCACAGTTACAAGTCGTCGCCCGCATTATCGCGCTGCGCGGTACGCTCGGCGTCAATCGCCAGGTCTTTTTCGTCGCCGACGGCGGTTATGATTCTCATTCCAACCAGCACAACAGCATCCCTGGCAATCACGCTGGAATAGGCGCAGCGATCCGCGCCTTCCACGACACCATGACCGAACTTGGCATTGATCAGGACGTCACGACATTCACGTCATCGGACTTCGGCCGGACGCTGACCATCAATCGGGACGGCACCGACCATGGCTGGGGCGGCCACCATTTCGTCATCGGCGGCGGCGTTAACGGATCACGCATGATCGGCGACTTCCCGCTCCCCGTCCTCGATCACGATCAGGACAGCGGCAACGGCCGGCTGATCCCGACAACGTCTGTCGACCAGTTTGCGGCGACGCTGGGCTCGTGGTTCGGCCTCAACGATGGCGAACTCGATACGGCGTTGCCCGGCCTCACGAATTTCTCACAACGCAACATCGGGCTGTTCTAAGGCTCGGCAACAAAAAGAGGGGATTTCGAAAAACGACGCATGCGACGCGCTGACTTTGCGTCTTCCGCAAAGAATCAGTCCGGTCGATTGCCGCTTTCGAACCAGAAAAACACTATGACCGTAACGAAATCACTCACCGCTTTCTTGATGGCGACGACGGCTCTCGCCGCCGCGCCAGCCGCGTTTGCGGCTCTCAAAGACGCCGGTGTTTTCAAGCCCGAAACGCTTCGGGACAGGCCTCTCGATGAATTTTACAAAGTTGCCGCTGCAGTCGATCGGCGCGATGCGAGCGACTATGAAGACAATTATGCTGACGATATCGGTGACGGCGTATTCTTTGCGCCCGGCGTAACCGTAAACGGACTTGATATTCAGGAGCCGCGGCTTTCCATTCGCGGATTTGCCGGCGCCAATAGCGGCCGGCGCTCGAATGTCATTCTACTTCGCGACGGCGCGCGCCTGACTGACGTTCACGGAACAACCAATACCAGTGAAATCGATTTGCTATCGACGCAAACAATAGAAGTCTACCGCGGCGTCGCCAATCTTCGCGAAGGCGGCGGTAATTTGGGCGGCGTTATTAATTTGCGCTCTCGCACCGGGAATGACGTGCCGGCTGGTCTCTCCGCCCGCCTCGAAGGCGGTTCAACCATCGACGGTAAAGCCGGCGGCCAGGCCCATGTGAGCATCGCCGGCGCCGCATCCCGTATGGACTTTTACGCCGGCCTTACCGGCGTTTATGAAAATGGCTGGCGCGACAACAACCGCCGGGTGAGTGAACAGTTTCACGGCAATGTTGGCTTTCGTTTAAACGACCAGGTCTCGACACGCTTTTTTGCTGATGTGGTCAATTCCGAAACCGAACTCGCGGGCGGTCTGACGCTCGCCCAGCTTGAGCAAACCCCGCAAGATCCCACGCTGCCAATCACACTCGGGCCGCTATTTCCCGGAGGCCCGATCATAAACCTCGTCGACGGCGCGCGGATGGACGATTTTGCCCGCGACATCCGCGAAGGGCGCGTCGCAAACGAAACGACATTCCCGCTTTTGTGGCACGACTTCACCGTCGGCGGACACTACACACGGCGCTGGGTGGAATCGCCGCAAATCGACTTTGTCGGTTTTATTGATCAGGAAGGTTCGGAATGGGGCGCCCGCCTCGAAGCGGAACGCGCGTTGACTTTCTTTGGCAGCGAAGCGCTTTACCGAATTGGCGGCGAATGGGTCACCGGCAGCCAGGATTCGAATGTTTTCGAAAACGTCAATGGCGATCCCGGCGCCGCAATTGCGCAAACCAACCAGAAATCAAAACTGATCAGCGCGTTTGTCGAAGGCGTTTACAAGCCCCTCAAGCGCCTCGCAGTCGATATAGGCGGCAAGTTTATCAGGGTTGAGCGCCAGCTCACGGATCTTTCCGATGACGATTTCGACACCATCACCTTTACCGGGGCGGCGGCGCGCGGCGGCGTACGCTTCGACGTGAGCGACAAGCTGCAAGTCTATGCAAGCGCGTCTCGCGCCTTTGAACCGCCCAGCATGGAAGAACTGACCGCCGGCGATCCAACCAGCCTCTCCGGCCTTGATGAACAGGACTCATTTACACTTGAAGCGGGCCTGCGCGGCACATTCGGCGACTGGATCGGTTTTGATATCGCCTACTACGACACAGACGTTGAAAACGAGATTCTATCGCTCGGCGAGCCGTCAAGCTTCATCTCCGGAGCAATTTACGGCGCCGCCAACAAGACCACCCACAAAGGCGTTGAGGCTGGCCTCGACATCAGCCTGTTTCCGAAAACCATGGCGGCTCGCGGGTCGGCGCTCACCCTGCGCAATGTCTACAATTACGCCAGTCACCGCATTGTCGATGCCGGGTTCGTCCTCGGCGACGTCGACGGCAACCGCATCGCTGGCCTTCCCGTGCATCACTATCGCGGCGAAATCCGCTACGAGTTAATTGATCAATGGTTTGTAGCGGCGAATGTGCAACTCGCCGGCGGCGCCTACTTCGCCGACCACGAGAACACAGTCAGCGTGCCAACCGACCCGATCCTCGGCTTCAGCGCGGGCTATCGCCTTAGCGATCAGATTGAAGTCTTCGCATCGGGCGAGAATGTTCTCGACACAAGCTACGTCGCCGGCGTTTCTCCCGTCTTGAGCGTCAATATCGACGAAGACAGGATTTTCACGCCCGGCGCGCGCGCCAACGTCTATGGCGGCGTCAGGGTGCGATTTTAGATAACCAAAACCGCGCCGAGCGCGATGACGGCGAGAAATAGCGTCTGGGCGACCACGACGCCCACATAGCCGGCGCCGAGATCGGTCATGGCTTTAAGCGACGTCTTCATGCCGAGCGCCGCGATCGCAGCGACCAACAGCCATTGCGACGCGCCGGCCATCAGCGACACCAGAAACTGCGGAATGACGCCGAAACTGTTCAGCGCCAGCAATACGCCAAAGCCAACCGCAAACCATGGAAATGCAAATTTGCCGGCGCCGGCGTCCTTGCGAAAAGCGAGCGCGACAGCAATCACAACGACGGGCAGCATGGCGACGCGCATCATTTTGACATAGGTCGCAACCGCCCCCGCCTCTTCTGACACCGCATAACCCGCGCCGATAACCTGCGCGACGTCGTGGATCGTTGCGCCAATGAGATAACCGATTTGCTGATCGTTAAATCCGAAAGCTGCGAAAACGATCGGATAGGCAATCATCGCCACTGTGGACAATGTCGTCACTGCAACCACCGTGAACAGCGTGTCGCGTTCGCCGCCTTCTTTCGTCGGCAGCGCCGAAGCAATGGCGAGCGCCGCCGAGGCGCCGCAAATGGCTACCGCGCCGCCGGTTAGCAATCCGAAATGCAGCTTTCGTCCGAAAGCGCGGCTGATCAACACGCCGGCGCCAATCGTTGCGCCGATCAAAACAGGCGTTAACAACACCGGAGCCGGACCCAAACTCGCAAGTTCAGAAAAGGATACGCGCACGCCAAGCAGGGCGACGCCGATTTTCAATAATGCTGACGCGGTGAATTGAACGCCCTCAACGCATTGACCTTCCTGGCTCAGAAAATGAAACGCCATGCCGATCAGCAAGGCGAACAGCATCACCGGCGCACCATAGTGTTCCGTCAGGAAGGTTGCGGCGGCGGCGATCGTGAAGGCCATGAAGACCCCCGGCGCCAGCACCGGCGCCCGTTCGCGCAACAACGCTACGGACCGCGTGATGATATTGTCAGGCTGCGTCGCCAACGAAGCTCGCTCCTCAAGCGAAAATCCAACCGCCGCATACGCCTTTCGCCAGGCGGCGTCTATTTCCGACAGCGGCTCAATCCCACGCGATAGTGTCGCAGGAGTGTCACCTGAGATGGGCGGATCCAATCGGAAAGCGTGGCGCGGGGTTTATGGTGGGACTGAAAACGAAAAGCTTGAACCACGTAGACCTGAATACGCTGAAGTGCCTCAATCTCACGCCGCTGCGTTCGCTTCGCGAACGGTCGGGGTTCATGGTGGGCCCGGAGGTTGGAAAATTAATTAACTATATCAGTAAGTTATTGTGTCTAACCTTCCGTCTTCGCACTATTGAATTTCAATAGCTTACACCCAAAGTGTCTAACCTTATCGGTATGATTCGTGCAGGCGTTTTGTCATGAGTGTATTTTCGACTGTTAGAGAAGATTTTGGGCGCATATGGCGCTGGACCTTTGGAAGCAAAGCGGATTCCCCTGAATTAAAAAACGCCGTTCAACGACTCCTAATCACGATCAAGGAAGTATTTGAAAAGCGTGAACATGCGGCGATCAAGGTATGGGGCCCAAAGCAAGAACGAGACGCAATTAAAATTGATCACGCCAATGAATGGCTAGAACGCCGTGGCGAAAAAAGCGATACAGCACTCGCCGTCGAAATTACAGGTCGTTCAAAGGACAAGGCAATAAAACGAATTCGGGAAGGCTTGGCTCTACAGGACAAAGAGCATGAATGGCCCAAGCGTCCCCGGTCTAACTAGGGGACTGACCTAGCCCATAAATTATGTGTTCCGAAGCCAAGGAACGCATTCATGATCATTCCAGCAACACCTGGCATTAAGTTTGTCATGCTTGTTCGCGAACCGCGCGGTGAAGCCTGTGCGCATGTCGAAAATGAAATAATTGCATGGCAAATCTCCGAAGACGGTGTGGTCCCAATCGTCAACAGCGGCCCGCGACGGGTTCACGATAGTACGTTTTATCTGTTCCCGGACGGTTCTGTGGAAAAGGCCGGTAGTTATGTCCCGTACGAGTCCATCAAGGATTTGGAGAACGATCACCGAGTTCTTGCCGAGCCTGATTAATGCGGTTTACATTTTTCCAGTCGCCGCTCGACCGATCCGCGTCGACCCATACCACAACGTGGTCGGATTTATGCTCTTGGATCGAGAACCCACCAGAGTTTCGCGCAAAGACGGAATGCCCTCTTATTAAATTGGCGGTGTTCGGCAACACTCCAAGCGACAAAGGTTTCATGCGTCACGATGCCAATGTTGTTGCGATCACGGGTATTGAGGCTGATTACGACGGCGAGCTAGTGTCTGTCGACGACGCCATTGAAAAACTTCGGGCCGCCGGCGTTCGTTGCCTGATATACACAAGCGCTTCGCATAGCCAAGATAAGCCCCGCTGGCGTGTATTCGTACCATTATCGAATGAATATCAACCGCAATATCGAAACGGATTCCTGGACCATATAAACGCGATCCTAGGTGGTGTGATCGCACGTGAATCATGGGCGCTCAGTCAGGCGTATTTCTGCGGTCGCGTATCGGGCGTATCATACGAAACTGTGGTCATTGACGGTAAGTATATCGACGAACTTACCGAAGCCGTCGCGGCTCCCATCGCACCGAAAGATATTGACGATCTACCTGAATGGCGACACGTCGACATCGATGGTCTTCCGATCAGCAACGATTTTAAGGCGTTAATCCGCAACGGTGCAGATCGTGGCGAACGGTCTGAAGCATTGATGACGGCCGCCAACGCACTCGCCCAAGCCCGCGTCAGACGTGACGATATTCTATGCATCCTATGCGACCCCGCATACCTTATCAGCGCTAAAGCACTTGACGGACGCCAACAGACTTCCGCGATGCGCTGGCTCGCCCGGCACACAGTCCGGAAGGCACTCGAACGCCACCCACCGCCCGATGTGATATTCGCGGAGCCGATTGCTCCGGGGATGGCGCAAAAGCGTCGGAAACTACTGGCGTCCGCTGGAGAATTGATCGCCCGAAACGAACCGATTGAATATCAAATTGATGGCGTCCTGGAACGTGGAGTCCTCGGAATGGTGTTCGGTGACCCAGGGGGCGGCAAAAGCTACGCAATGATCGACTGGGCTTGTTCAATCGCGACAGGCACGCCCTGGACCGATCGAGTTGTTTCGAATGGGGCGGTGGTCTACGTCGCCGGCGAGGGATTCGGAGGCTTGAATCGCCGCCTACGTGCTTGGTCACAACACCGAAACGTACCTCTCAATGAAGCCCCGTTGCACGTCACGCAACGGGCGGTAAATTTTGGCGATGCTCAAGCACTCGGTGAACTGGTCGGCGAGATAACCACCCTGCCCGATAAACCCAGCCTCATCGTGGTTGATACGTTGGCGCGAGCAACGCCGGGCATGGATGAAAATTCGGCGAAGGAAGTCAGCGCATTCATCGCCGCCTGTGATCGATTGCGAGAATTGTTCGATTGCACGGTTTTGATCGTGCATCACAGTGGTCATGGCGACAAAGCACGCGCGAAGGGCTCAATAGCCCTGAAAGGTGCGGTTGATTTCGAAGCACGTGTGGCTATCGGGAAGCAGTCCGGAACACTCGTGATCGAATGCACGAAGATGAAGGATGGGGAACCGTTCGATCCGATTTACCTGAAATTCCAGACCGTTTCACTGACGCCTGTCGGCGATTTCGCCGTGGAACGATCGTCCGTCTTGACCAAGACGGACAAGCCGTCACCCAGTTGGAACATGTCGCCCGCTGATTGCCTACTGCGGGACATCCTGGGCGATCGGTCAATGCAGATCGACGACGCCAAGGAAGCGTTTATCGAGCGCTATAAAGGCGCTTCGGACGAATCGGACGTTACGCGGGACACAAAACGGACGACGTTTGACAGGGCGGTGGAGCGCGGACGTCGCCACGGGGCGATCGTCGACGGGCCGGAAACTGGGATCATATCGTGGCGAGAAGGGTTCGCGACAGACACCCCCCGGACACCCTGACAGTCACAGGTGTCGGACAAAGCGGTACCCGGACAGACACCCACACCCGTATATATACGGGTGGTGTATGTCGGGTCCGATGTCCCGGAATTTGAGATTTAGAAGGTCCCTGTGGACTAAGAACGACCGCTTGCTGGATGCCAACCTGGACCTAAAATGTCATCGTCCAGATGACCGAGGAATTGGCCGCTCCGATAATACACGGCACCACAATATCCGCAGCGCATTGGTCGATTGTCGGAAGCAAGCCCAGGTATCCGTTCAAGCTGGCCATCCGTAACCTCGTATTGTCGTGACATGTCGCCGCCTGAGCATTTTTTCGGACAAGCGACAACTCGGCCAGGTTTCAAGGGTGCCTCCTATTGCGTGGTGGTCGAACTGGGCCTTACGAATGGCATTAATTCCGCAGCCAATTGTTCACTTGTAGTCGTTAGACCTGCTGCAATTTCATCTTCTTGGTTATCGTCCGAGTGATCCCAAATGACCGCTTCAAATCGCTGGACCATTTCTGGCGGAGGGTCGCCCGGGAACATATTTGCAGCATTAATTATCTTATTCCTGACTCGGATAATCTCGAATAGTTTGTCTCTTGCTGCTTGACTGAAGACTGCTTTCGCGAGCGGCAAGAGTTTCACAACCCGCGACCAGCATTCGTCCCGACGCTTAACACGCCCTAAAACGGTTAAGCGCTTGATCTGGCGTGTACGTTGCGCCTCGGTTAGATGCACATCTTCTTCTTCGATAAGTTCGTTTAGTCGCCTTTCAACTTCAACATGTTCAGCACCGGTTGTAGCAGGTGAACGAACTTCCTTGATGTTTTGTTTTCCGTCTTCAAAGGCAGCAAGGATATCGATTGCCAGCCGTCGATCCTCCTTAAAACTCTCTTGTTCTTTCCAATTCTGGACGCTCCTGGCGGCTTGAAAAACACCTGCACCGATCGCTAAGGCCGCTAGTATCGAGCCAATCCCACCAAGCATTGCGCCCGTGCCGGCCCAATCAATGTTTGCAAAGTATTCTTCCATGTGTAGCAACAACCGCTGATTCTATTTTTTTGTGCACCCCCCGCCCCGAAACCGGCCAGCAAGTAAAAGTTTTTCGCGTGCAGGTTGTAAGAACAAAAATAGAACACTGTTTGTTTTCAATACCTTATATGCCGAGCAAGAGTAGCACGGTAGGTTTTTGATTTTGTTGCGGTCCCCGATCTAACAGGGGGACTGTAAGCCGTGTCTTCCTTGGTCGACCGCCGCAATCCCGCGGCAGCTACCAAGGTTGATTACCAATGAAACTACATGAACTGAAAGAAGCCCGCGCTTCAAAGGTGGCCGAATGTCGGTCGCTTCTCGACGCGGCAAACGGTCAAGATCTGGCCGATGAAGCGAAAAAACGCTTTGACACCCTCGAAACCGAAATCCGTGAACTCGACACCCGGATTGAACGCGAAACGCGTGTCGCTGAATACGAACGACAAAGCGAAGCGGCTGAAACGCTGAACGGTGGAACACCGGATTTCGATCGAGAGTGTCGTGCACCCGGCCTGTTCCTGGACGCTATCGCAGCATCCCCTGGCATTTCCGGCCGTGACACCGGCCGCGTTTTAGAAGTCTCCGCAGAATTACAGAAACGAACGGGACGAACCGCTCAAGGCGTGATGATCCCGGAAAGCATCTTCCGCCAGCAGGAACAACGCGTCGTGCTTTCGTCGACGACCGGTGCTGGCGCAATTGAAACGGAACACAAAGCGGATCAATTGATCGATCCGCTTCGAGCCGCTTCCGTCGTCAACGCACTTGGCGCAACCACCCTGTCCGGTCTTGTTGGCAATTGTTCAATCCCCGCGATCGACACGGGCTTCACCGCGGCGTGGATCGCCGAAAACGGGGCATTGTCCGCTGCCGACTGGGATATCAACGCACGAACCCTTAGCCCGAAGCATGTCGGCGCATTGACCGAGTTTAGCCGCAACATGGTCCTGCAATCGGACCCGTCTGTGGACGCCATGGCGACCCGAGATGGTGCCCGCGCCCTCGCTTCGGCTCTGGACGCCGCGGCGCTTGTTGGCGGTGGATCGAACGAACCGTCCGGTATTCTCAACACCATCACACCCGGAACATTCGCAACACCAACATGGTCTGAAGGTCTTGAACTGATTTCATCCATCGCGACCGCCAACGCCCTCACCGGACGTCTCGGTTGGGCCGGTCATCCGCAGGTAACGAAGAAACTTCGTTCAACCGTCCGCGTTGGTTCGACGGACTCGCGTTTCATCATGGAAGATCCGAACTCACTTTATGGTTTTCCATATTTCGACTCAACGGCTCTTGTCGGCGGTGGATCACCAGCCGACCGCGCGATTGTCTTCGGCGACTTTTCATCGCTGGTTATCGGTACGTGGTCCGGCGTCGACATTCTCGCCAACCCGTATGAATCGACAGCCTACAGCAAGGGCAATATTCAAGTTCGGGCACTGATGAGTGCTGACATCATCATCCGCCACGAAGAGTCCTTCGCCGGCGCGAACGATATGAACACCGCCTGATAATCAATCGCCGGGGGTTTTCCTACCCGGCGTTTGCTCGCGCCCTTGGTCGCGAGCCGGGCGGCGATGTTGCGGGTGTTTTCGCTTTCTCCACCTGCGTTACGGACGTCGCCGCCCGCTTTTTTTAAGGATGATCAAATGACAGACATTGAAAGACGTTCAGCGGAATTAGAAATCCGCGCCAGCGGACGAAAACTTGAAGGTTACGCCGCACTCTTCGGCGTCCGCGCCACCATCGCTGACTTTGAAGAAGAAATCCGGTCCGGCGCGTTCGCCGCGTCATTGGCGGACGGTGATAAACTCGCGTTGGTCGACCACGACCCGACAAAGGTTCTTGGTCGAACACGAAACAATTCGCTAAGGCTTTCGGAAGACAGTCGCGGCCTGCATTTCGCGGTGGATCTTCCGAAAACATCGCTGGCGAACGACGTTCTCGCGCTGGCTGAAAGTGACAGCTTGGGCGGAGCATCGTTTGGCTTCATTGCTAAACGAGACACTTGGGCCGGAACGTTGCGAACACTCCACGAAGTGGACTTGCGTGAAGTCTCGATCGTGTCCGCATGGCCCGCTTATCCAGAAACATCGGTTAGCGCCCGGTCGCTGCAAGCGGTCGATCGATCGATTTATCAACGACGCCTGTCACTTATTGAATTGGGGGCGCTGTGATGTTGGATCGTATTCTGTCAGCGTTCGGCTACGAAAAGCGAGTCACCGACTACAGTCCGTTTTCGCCAGACGTTTGGGGACGCGCATTCCACCCTGGTAGCGGTCATGTCAGCTCTACGAAGGTGCTCAGCAACCTCGCGGTCGCGGTTCGCTGCGTGTCGCTGCGGTCCGAATTGCTGTCGTCTGTCCCGCTTAAGGTGTTCCGGCGGCTTGAAAATGGCGACCGCGAACGTGTCGGCGGAACGCCTCTGGCAGACGTCTTGAGCGATCTCGCCAATCCGCTGATGACATCGTTCGAATTGCGGGAATTTCTGATCCGCTCGCTTGATACGGCCGGGAACGCCTATGCCCGGATCGATCGAAACGGACGCGGACAAGTCACAGCCCTGTGGCCATTGACGCCAGGGTCCGTCGCCGTGGAGCGGATGGAAAGCGGACGGCTTCGCTATCGCATAACGCCTCCAGGTCAATCGCCCACTCGGTTGCTCCAGGAAGAAGTCCTGCACATTCGCGCGTCAACTGAAGACGGATTGATGGGTCGGTCACCCATAACCATCGCTCGTGGTTCACTGGGAATGGCGATCGCTCAGAATGAGACAGCGGAAAACCTCGCGGCGAACGGCCTACGACCGGCGGCGGCGTTTACACATCCGGGCAAACTGAGCGCTGAAGCAATCGAAAATATTCGCAACGCGTACATGGAAACGAACGGCGGCCCTCACAATGCGGGTAAACCCATAGTCCTTCAGGAAGGCATGACACTGTCACACGCGTCGTTCAGCGCCGAAGACGCGGAGTTATTGGAATCTCGAAAACTTTCCAACGAAGACGTTGCACGCATCTTTGGTGTACCGCCCGCGTCCGTCGGTATCTCCACCAGCGTCAGCTACGGATCGGCCCAACAGGCCGCCCAGGACCTTGTAAGCAATGCACTCGCGCCGCTCGCGGCCCGCGTTGAACAGGCCATGCAGCGTTGTCTCTTATCCGCTGAGGGGCGTCGCACGATGTTTATTGAACATGACCTGTCAGGGCTTCTCCGCGGTGATGCATCGACGCGGTGGGCTACGTATCGGACAGGTCGTCAAATAGGCGCGTTGTCGAACAACGAAATCCGGCGGTTTGAAAACATGCCGGCATACGAAGGCGGCGATGATCGTACGCCCTTGTCCAATCAATCTCAGTCGAACGATCCTGTAGCGTCAGAAAGGTAACACCATGCATAGAGATTTCGGTGAAGACACCGCCATCAAAATCATGAATACGAAGCTCCGCGGCCAACCCCGCGACGCTGTGTACAAACTCACAGATGCGGAATTAGCGATCCTCAAAAACACATTTACGACCTGGACCGTTTGTCTGTCGCAGATTCTAGCGAACCGTATCGGCGCGGACCAAACGAAACGAATGATCCAACAAGTTGTAGCACTGCCGGAAGATCAACGCGTTGCGATGGCTCAATCGGCAGGTAAGGCGCTCGACAACGAAGAAGTTCCCGACGAGGCGGACTTTGCTGCGTACATCCTCTGCAATCACACCGACCAATTGTTGATCGAATCGGAAATCCAGCGACGGGAGAATCTCAATTGAACGCCGAGTTCCGTAAAGCATACCGCACAGCCTGTCGCGATTTGAAGCAAGCAATTGAGCGAGACGATGATTGCTCCGGAGAAACCGAGATACGAAACGAGTGGTCAGACGGCCAACAGATTGGCGGTAACGATCCAACGTTATTGGAAAGGTCTCGGCCACAACGTGGGCGTCAAAATTAGAGAAACGACGGTGAATGGCGGGACGGTGTATGCCCTTGAATCAGACACTGTGAACGGTTTACCCCGCGGCTTCACAGGGTCGCTGCGCCAACTATCGGTTGTTAGCGAACGTGCCGAACCGCCCGATACATCTGCCGTTCGCGATTGCATCACCTGCGGCAAGCCGTTCGAATCCGAAAGTATCGGAAACCGTATTTGTGAATACTGCAGGTCGAAATGACCCGGCCATATCCGTTCGATTGCCCCCGCGGATTAAACCGCGCGGAAGCGGCTCGCTATATCGGCGTGTCGCCCACAAAGTTCGACGCATTGGTGAATTCGGGCGCTATGCCTCAACCTAAGCGGGTGGGAACGAGAAAGATCTATGACCGAAGCGCTTTGGACGCTGCTTTCGACTTGCTTGCTGGAGTCGACGGTGATGATGTGGAGGAAGCTAACGACTTCGACCATGTCTTAGAATGACCAATCTGCGTCTCGCATACATCCAAGCTTATCGGGATCGCCACGGGCGACAGCGTTATTACTATCGTCGAAAGGGTCGTCGCTACCCCCTCCCAGGACGTCCAGGCGAAGCCGAGTTCATGTCTGCTTATGAAGCGGCCGCCGCAGAATATCAGGAACCCAAATCCGCGGGGCGAGCCGCAATAGCCGGAACAATCGAAGCGCTCGCGGTCCATTACCTTCAATCGCCAGAGCATCTTCGGTTGAGTAAATGGACCCGCAGAACGTATCGCAGCGAGATTGACCGATTCCGCGAAGAACATGGGGCAAGCCGCGTCACGCACCTGCAACGGAAACACATTCAAGCCATTGTGGCAAAGCAGTACAAAGCAAGCGGCGCTGCATCCGCCAACAAACACTTGAAAATGATCCGCCTGTTAATGCGTCTCGCGGTGGAGATGGGATGGCGGCCGGACGACCCAGCCCATGGGATTAAACTCTATCGCCAACAAGGCAACGGCTTCGCCGATTGGTCCGAAAAAGACATTTCCAAGTTTGAAAAACGTTGGCCGCCAGGATCAAAGCAACGGCTCGCGATGTATCTTGCGCTCTACACCGGCCAGCGCCGTTCTGATCTTGTTCGAATGGGGCGACAGCATGTCCGTAACGATGCAATTGAAGTCCGTCAGCAAAAAACTGGCGCACGACTTTTGATACCGATTCATCCGAAGCTCAGCAAAGAATTGAAGGCGTCCAATAAGTCACACTTGACGTTCCTTGTAACGAATTACGGAGCGTCTTTCTCGGTCGCTGGGTTTGGAAATTGGTTTAGCAATGCTTCGCGACAAGCGGGATTAAAGAATCGATCCTTACATGGTCTACGCAAGAGCGCTGCAAGACGATTGGCTGAAGCTGGGTGCACTTCCAAACAGATCGCGGCAGTAACCGGACACGCCAGTTTGCGGGAAGTTGAACGATATACCGCCGCTGCGGATCAGGAACGGTTGGCACGGGAGGCCTTAAAAAAATTGAGCTGAAACACAGAAAGAGATTCAAATTATGCGCCTGGAATCCTCGTAATTGGCCCTACGTGCACGCTCTTGGTGTTTCTGTTCAACATCAGGAGGAACCTCCTTGTTTATTATTTCACGCCGCCTTTTGTTTATCCATTTCCAATACGCACTCTCAATTCTAAATGTTCGGCCATCCATGTAACCGAGATTTGACTCCAAAAATCTTTGAATTTCATCACCAAGCGCTCCTGCCTCCCCCCGCCGGCCGGTGTGATACCATGGCTGATCGACGGTAAGGCACATTTTTAATATCGCGTACTGATCATAAGTTAATTGTGACTGTTTGAGTTTGTATGAAGTGTGTTTGAGCCCGACCGAAAAAGACTTTGTAAGAAGCTGAAGGCACATTGATACGCCTGCTCCGGCACCCAACGCACCCAATGCGAGGACGTATTCTGGAATGTCCGTAAACAAATTAACTTTTTGACCAAGGACGAAAAACAACGGTGTGAACAATAATGTAATCACCGTTCGCCACGAGTTCATAAGTTTGTCCAGCGCGGTAATCACCTGCGCCGCGGAAGCTATCGAGTCACTCATTGAATTGCCGTTGTGAGAACGATTATTGAACGGAAAGTGTCTAACCTATTTTGCCAAAGTGTCTAACCTTCAATAAAATCAATAGGTTATGGTATGGATGGTGGGCCCGGAGGGACTCGAACCCCCAACCTAGCGGTTATGAGCCGCCAGCTCTAACCAATTGAGCTACAGGCCCTAGCGGCGCGGGCGGCGTCGCCCCGGCCTTAAGGAGCGCGCTTCTTATCAGCAATCGTCGGCGCAATGAAGCCCTTGAAAACCACAACGACCGCGCCTTGGCGACGACTTTATTGCGCCTTGATTTCGTCCTAAGTTGACGGCTATGGCGCATATCAACGCAGAAAAAAGGAGCGATCCCATGCGTGCTTTGATTTTCGCCAGCGCTGCGGTCCTTGCCGCCGCCTGTTCCGCCCCGCAAGCCGTCGCCGAGTCTGCGAAGACCCCGCGCACAATCTCCGTCACCGGCGAAGGCGAAGCGCTCGCAACCCCGGACATGGCCGTTGTCACCATCGGCGTTCAGACCGACGGCACGACCGCCGCAGACGCCCTGCGCGCAAACTCCGCCGCCATGAATGCAACGATCGACAAGCTCAAATCTATGGATATCGAAGATCGCGACATTCAGACGTCGAACCTTTCCGTCAATCCGCGCTATGACTACGAAAGAAATCGAAGCCAGCCGGACCTCATCGGATTTCGCGCGTCCAATACCGTACGCGTGCGTCTGCGCGATCTTGAAAATGCCGGCGCCGTAATTGACGAGGCGGTGTCCTCGGGCGCCAACTCTCTGGGAGGGATTTCGTTCACCTTCGCTGAACCGAAGCCGCTCTACGACGCCGCGCGCCGGGATGCGGTCGCTGACGCCATGGCCCGCGCCGCTCTCATCGCCGACGCAGCAGGCGTGTCGCTGGGACCCATCCTCAAGATTCAAGATGGTTATGTTTCCGCGCCACGCGGCGATACGATCATGGTCACTGCGCAACGGTCCGAGGCGAGTTTCGCCGCACCAATTGAAACCGGCGAATCGTCAATCCGCGCAAACGTCACCATGGTCTACGAGATCGACTAGAGCGCGTTTCGCAACGAGTGAACCGGACGAATGTCCGCTCTCGCGCGAAACCAGTGCATCCGGAGCCGGTAGGAGACGCTTGCGATCAATGACCGGCTCCGGGCGCGATCAGTCTTCGCCCGCGAATAGATCGCCAAAGAAATCGCCCTCATTCCAGGTCGGCCGCTCGGCGCCATTGGCGATTTCGCTGGCGATCCTGAAGTTGATGTCGGCAAAACGCGCCGCATCGTTCCACCGCACCGGCAGCGTCATGTCGTCACTCGGCTTGTGATAGTGCAGACGCAAGAACTCACCGATCACTTCTTCACCGCCGTTGGCAAAGCCCGGCCAGAGAAACACCGACGGCACGCCCTGCTCCACAAAGCGATAGTGATCGGATCGCGTGAAAACGCCCTGCTCGGGCAGCGGATCGGGCGACAGCTCGACGCCAGCCTCGCCCGCCGCCGCCTCAACAATTGGGCCGAGCGATGATCGTTCCGCACCGAACGCCACCATATCCGTAAAGGAATGCAGCATCACCGGCATGTCGAGATTGACATTGGCGATGATTTCTTTGCCGGCAAGCGTCGGGTAATGCGCAAAGTAGTCAGCGCCGAGCAGACCTTTTTCTTCGGCCGTCACAGCAAGAAAAACGACAGTGCGTTTGGGGCGCGGCCCATCAAGAAACCGCCTCGCCGTTTCCAGCATCATGGCGACCCCAAGGGCGTTATCCATGGCGCCGTTGTTGATGATATCGTCTTTTTGTTTCCGTTCGTGCTCGTCAACGCCCACATGGTCAAGATGCGCGGTTATGACAAGCGCCTCATGCTTTAGATCAGGGTCAGCGCCCTCGATCAGTCCAATGACATTGTCACTCGCATAGTCATCAAACGTGCCGACGCCCTCAATCGCTATCGTCACGGGAAGGTCGAACCCTTCGGGCGCTGCGCCTTCCACCGCCGCTTCAGCACGAACATCGGCGAATGAACGCAGCGCGCCGTCAAACAAGACCTCGGAACTCTCCGGGTTCATTGTTGCAATGCCTTCTATGCCCGGCCCTGAAACATCCGCCGCGCCGTCGGGCCCGACCCATGTCGTCGCCTCCGCAAATGGATTGAGTTTTACGTTTTTCCAGGGGAAGCGCTCTTCGATTTCTTCCGTATAGACCGTGACAACGCCGACAGCGCCCTGGCTCGCAATGTATTCTGCTTTGGTCGCGCTTGATCCGTAATGGGCCTGTTCCTCGCTGTTAAATTTCGCTGGAGCGCCGCTGAAGCGAACAACAATTTTGCCATCGAGGTCGAGGCCCTCATAATCATTGTGGCCGGCTGCCGGCGCGTAGACCCCATAGCCGGCGAACACAGCCGGCGCCTCAATCGAAACAATCTCTGTTTCGAGCGATGGAAAAACTTTGAAGTCGTCGAGCGGTCTCAGACGAGTTCTGTCGCCGCCTTCTCCAACGACGGACATTTTCGCTGCACGAGAATCCAAATCGGCGGTGCGCAACGGCGTCGCCTGAAACCAGTCTCCCTCATTGCCGGGCGTGAGGCCGATCGTCGCCATGCGTTCGGCGACGTAATCCGCAGCCGCGTCGTATCCTCTCGTCCCTGCCTCGCGACCTTCCATTTTATCGTCAGCCAGATAAGCGACGTCAGCTCGGATGCGTAACCGTGCGTCGGATAATGCGATCACCCGCGCGGCCTCGCGCTCATGATTGAACCGAAACCCGGTGTCCGCAGTGGCGCAGCCGGTCAATGCGGTCAAAGCGGTTAGCACGGCAATGCGGGCGATCATTCTTGAGGCGGATGATTTCATGGAGTCGCTTCTCACAAGTGTTCAGGTTGCGCAGACGTTGGCGCACCCGGGCAAGCGTGGCAAGCGGTTGCGACAACTCCGGATGAAAGAGCTATTTTCCGCTGGAAAAATCGCGCCTTACGCCGAATTTCTGAGTATCTTGGAACAATCTCGTTCCTCGGGTATTCTTTCCCCGTTGCGGAGGGGTAGAATGAAACAGGTTTTGCGTTTGACAGCGATCGCGGCGAGCCTCGGCGCCGTAGCGGCCGCACACCCGCATAATGGCGAGGCCGGTCACGACCACGACGGGGGCCTCGTCCATGAAAACGGCATCGGGCCCGACCCCGATGGCGATACAAATCCCGCGACGGTTACCGGCGTTGTCCCATTTGTCGGCGAGATCCTTACCGGCGCCGACGGAACAGCCTTTCCGGTTCTCCACTTCGAACCGCCGCCGGGAACCCACGGCGAAGCAATCATCAAAGACTATCACGAAGACTTCGGGGTAAAGTTTGGTCCGGGTCTCTCCTGGCAGATCTGCGAGGGCCAGCGGCATTTTCAATATAATTCCATGTGTACATACGAAGCGCCGACCAGCGGCGCCTTCGCGGCCGGCTATGTGAATCTCCTCAACCGCCCGCTTGTCATTGAGTTTGATGAGCCTGTCTGCTTCGTCAGCATGTCGATTTATCCAACAGGCGCAAAGGAAGACGAACCGTTCGTGTTCTCGATTGAAGCCCGCGACGGCGCCGATCAGGTGATGGACAGCGCCAGCCTCGAATTTGAATGGAACAAGGATACGGTGCGGTTCAACAATATCGCGGGCGCATACTTCACCGCCCAACCGCCGAAGAAAATCGCAGTCTCCATGCGCAGCCTTGATCCGAACGAAGCAAAAGAGACTTTGCGCTATCTGATTGATGATCTCGCTTTTCTCGGCGGATCATGTGACGCGGCCGTTGATGAAGTCGAGGCGCGCACAGGGCTTGAGCTTCGAAGCCCGGTCTATCGCCTGAACCGCGACGAAGACTGAAACAGGTCACAAACTGTCAGCCACTGTCATTCCGGGACAAGCGAAGCGCGGACCCGGAATCCATGATTCGGTGTCGCTACGCGTCTTTCTCATTGCGATATATAGCTATGGATCCCGGGTTCGCGACTACCGTCGCGCCCCGGGATGACATTCATTATTCCAATGCGCTTGTCTCTTAGCCGGTCTGATCGTCGATCGCCGCATCCGGCGCATTGTTCTTCACAGACTCAATGCCGCCTTCCATGGAAGCAGCCGACTCATACATTTGCGATGAGCCGATGACCTGATGATTGGCCGCCTTCAAATTGAAATGGTGCTTGCCGTTCGCCGCTTCCTTGCGTTCATAGCGGTCGTTGTCGCCGGCGTTCTTTTTCACCGACGCGATGCCGTTTTCAGCGCCCGACTTGTCGTTGTATCCCTCGCTTGCGAGGATATTTTCGCCATTCCCCGCTTTCAGCCGAAAACGGAATTCGCCGGCTTTATCCTTATAAAGTTCAAATTTGCCCGCCATTAGAGACCTCTCCTTGTCTGCTGCCGCACCCCCGTGCAGCTTTTCCCATAGCTCATATTGCGGCCCTGTAAACCGGTTGATGCACATGAATTTTCCGCAAATGTTCCAGAATCGTTCCGGCTGGTCTAAACAAGCGCGATGAGTTCAGAACGTGTCAAATCGCCGTCCATATCCGAACGCGCCATGGCCGGCGCGACTGCTCCCAAGGGCGGTGAAAACGATGAAAAATCAGCCCCCTATCTCACGGCCTTAAACGAAGAACAGCGCCAGGCGGTGCTGGCGACCGAAGGGCCGGTCCTGATGCTCGCGGGCGCCGGCACGGGCAAAACCCGGGCGCTGACCACCCGCCTCGCCCACCTCCTGTTCACCGGCCGGGCCCGGGCCTGGCAGATTCTCGCCGTCACCTTCACCAACAAAGCCGCCAGGGAAATGAAAGAACGCATCGGCGCGCTTATCGGCGAGTCGGTCGAGGGCATGCAGTGGCTCGGCACCTTTCACTCCATCGGCGCGCAAATCCTGCGTCGCCATGCAGAGCTTGTCGGGCTTAAGCCCTCCTTCACGATCCTCGACGCCGACGACCAGACCCGTCTCGCCAAGCAGGTGATCGAAGCGGCAAATATCGACGAAAAACGCTGGACGGGCCGCGGCCTCGCTTTTGTCATTGACGGCTGGAAAAACCGCGGCCTGACGCCGGACAAGGTTCCCGCCAACGAAGCCTATCATTTCGCGGACGGCCGCGGGATTGATCTCTACACGGCTTATCAGGCGCGTCTCAAAACGCTGAACGCCGCCGACTTCGGCGACTTGCTTGTTCATAATCTCACAATTTTCCAGAACAACGCCGACGTTCTAGCGGAATATCAAAACCGCTTCCGCTATATGCTGGTCGACGAATACCAGGACACCAATGTCGCGCAGTATCTCTGGCTGCGCCTGCTCGCACAGAAGCATCGAAACATTTGCTGCGTCGGCGACGACGACCAGTCGATTTACGGCTGGCGCGGAGCGGAAGTGGAAAACATCCTGCGCTTCGAAAAGGACTTTCCGGGCGCGCAAGTTATCCGTCTTGAACGCAATTATCGCTCCACCCCGTCGATCCTCGGGGCGGCTTCGGGTCTCATCGCCGCCAACAAAGACCGCCTCGGCAAGGAACTTTGGACTGAAGTCGAAGACGGCGAAAAAGTCAAAGTCCGCGGCGTCTGGGACGGCGAAGAGGAAGCCCGCGTCATTGGCGACGATATCGAAGCGGAGCAAATGAAAGGCCGCTCCCTTTCCGACATGGCGGTGCTTGTGCGCGCGTCGTTTCAAATGCGCGCCTTTGAAGAGCGGTTCAACACACTGGGTCTCGCCTATCGGGTGATCGGCGGTCCTCGCTTTTATGAGCGCGAGGAAACCCGCGACGCCCTCGCCTATTTGCGACTTATTCGTTCAGGCGACGACGATCTCGCTTTTGACCGCATCGTCAACAAACCAAAACGCGGGCTTGGCGATAAGGCGCTTCAGGTTCTGCACAAGATCGCCCGCGCCCAGAACATTCCACTCTTGGCCGCGTCCCGCGTCGCGCTCGAAAGCGACGATCTGCATGCGGCCGCGCGCCGGTCGCTGGTCAATTTTGTCGACACCATCGACCGTTGGTCGCGTGACGCGAAGGACATGGCGCCCGCTGACCTGGCCGAGCTTGTGCTCGAAGAGTCCGGTTATCTCGAAATGTGGAAGAACTCGAAGAGCCCGCAGGCGCCGGGCAAGCTCGATAATCTGAAGGAGTTCATCCAGGCGGTGTCGGAATTCGACACGCTCGAAGGCTATCTCGATCACGTCGCGCTGGTCGCCGAACGCAGCGAAGACACAGGCGAAGGCCAGGTCTGGCTGATGACGTTGCACGCAGCGAAGGGACTTGAATTTCCGGTCGTGTTCCTCCCCGGCTGGGAGGAGGAGATCTTTCCGTCGAAACGCTCGCTTGATGAAAAAGGCAACGCCGCGCTCGAGGAAGAACGCCGCCTCGCCTATGTGGGCATAACGCGGGCGGAAGAAAGCTGTCGTATTTCCTTCGCTGCTAATCGCCAGATTTACGGACGCTGGCAGGCGGCGATGCCTTCTCGCTTCATCGATGAACTGCCCGAAGCACACGTAGAGGTCATGTCGGAGCCGGGCCTTTACGGCAACGCGGCCGCCGATCTCGCCAGTCATTCGAGTTTTGACGGCGAAAAACTGCGCGAGGACGCCTATTACGACAATCCCGGCTGGCGGCGCGCTCGTGCAGCGCAGTCAAGACGCACGTCGCAACCACCGTTAATTGAAGGTCAAGGCCGCACCGTTTCGGTCAGCGCGCCGGGGCAATCCAAGTTTGCGAAAGGCCAGCGCGTCTTCCATCAGAAATTCGGATACGGAAAAATTTCTTCGATCGAAGGCCAAAAACTCACAGTTGACTTCGAACATTCCGGTCCGAAAAAGGTGATCGATACATTCGTAGAGGCGGCATGATGGCCCTGGACTTGTCAAAAGCAACGGTGAAGCGAGGCAAAATTAGTCAAAGCAATCGCTCAATGGATTATGAGTTTTGGCGAACCCAGCCGTTAGCGGTAAAAATGGCCGCAATTTGGGAGATGACTGTATTCCATCATATGGTGAGAAATGATGACCCCGATGAACTCAGACTTAATCGATCTATTGGCGGCTTTCGAAAAAAACAAAGTTAGATATTTGATCATTGAAGGTTACGCAGTCGGTTTTCACTCAGAACCCAGATATACGAAGGACTGCGAGATCTGGATTGCGACCGACGACGCAAATTCACAGGCCGTTTTCAAAACGCTCAAAGATTTTGGTGCGCCATTATTCGGATCGACGCCAAAGGACTTCCAAGGCGATGACGAATTCTTCTTTTTCGGACAACCCCCAAACAGGATTGACATTCTGATGGGACCGCCCGGAAAACTGGATTTCGAAGACGCCTGGAATGCTCGGGCGACCGCGGAGGTGAAAGGCGTTCCGGTTCATTATGCCTCACGCGCGCATCTCATTAAACTAAAACGCGCCGCGGGACGGGATATCGATAAGCGAGACATAAAAGCCCTAGAAGCATCGCGCCCTGCAAACGATAAAGATTAAGCAGAGGTCATGGCTTACATCAAAACCATCTCGCCGGAGGCCGCCGAGGGTCGCCTCAAAACCCTTTACGCACGCGTAAAAGGCCCTGACGGACATGTCGATAATATATTGATGGCGCACAGCCTTCGCCCGCACTCGCTCGAAGGGCATATGGCGCTATATAAAAACGTTCTGCATCACAACGCTAATGAGATTCCAAAGTGGTTTTTGGAAACCATCGGCGTCTATGTGAGCTTGCTTAATCGATGTGACTATTGCGTCGACCATCATTTTGAGGGTTTGCGGCGATTGATTGGCGACGATGATCGTTCAGATGCGATCAGAAAGGCCCTCACGGTCGCGGTCGAAGGCGGCGCCATAGAAACAGCTGCGTTGTCAGAAAAGGAAGCTGCGGCGCTCGATTATGCGGCGCACATAACAAATGCGCACTCATCAATTACGGAAAAAGAGATCGACGCCTTGCGCAGCACCGGCTGGGACGATGGTGAAATTCTCGAGATTAACCAGGTCGCCGCTTATTTCGCTTACGCCAACCGCACCGTGCTCGGCCTTGGCGTAACGACGCAAGGCGATCAACTCGGCTTGTCGCCCAATAATAGCGACGATGAAAATGATTGGGGTCATCAGTAAAGAAATGTCGTCAACAAAACTGAGCTGGCAAGGTCCACGCGAGGCCCTCGAAGCAGCGCAATTTGCGCTTACTGAGTTATTGTGGCCGCCGGCGGGCGCTGTTAGCCTTACAAAGGACGATCCGGCTGCGGACGATGCGGCGGCCGCGTGGATGCTCTCCGCCTATTTCGATGAAGAGCCCGACATAGAAACAATCAATGCGCTGCTCAAAGAGCATGGCGGCCTTGGCGCCCCCGATATCGAAGAGTTGCCTGACATTGACTGGGTCGCCCACGCCCTAGAGGGGCTTGGCGTTGTCCGTTGTGGACGGTTCTTACTCTACGGCGTTCACGACGCCGACAAACTTTCCGAAGAAGGCGACGATATCCCGATCCGCATTGACGCCAATCAGGCTTTCGGCACCGGCCATCACCCGACTACCGCGGGCTGCCTGACTTTGCTTGATCGCTTCGCCGGGTTCGCGCCGAAGACCATTTTTGATCTTGGCTGCGGCTCGGCGGTTCTCGCCATCGCTGCGGCAAAACTCTGGGGCCGCAACATTCTCGCAAGCGACATTGACGAGAATTCGGTCGCCATCGCGCGCGAAAATGCGGAACTCAACGGCGTTGCCGACCAGGTCGACATTATCACCGCCGCGGGCTTCGATCATGAAGCCATTTCGTCCGCAGCGCCTTTCGATTTTGTCTTCGCAAATATCCTCGCCGGGCCGCTGAAGGAACTGGCGCCGGCGATGGCGGAACATGTCAGCAAGAATGGCCGCGTTATGCTTGCCGGCCTCATGGCCGAGCAGGCAGACGGCG
Source organism: Hyphococcus sp. (assembly GCA_965267325.1). GTDB lineage: Bacteria > Pseudomonadota > Alphaproteobacteria > Caulobacterales > Parvularculaceae > Hyphococcus. Next base: position 999,566 of record OZ253943.1, read on the forward strand.
TGATCGCCGCTTATGATGAAGCAGGCTTTCGGCTCATCAACCGGCTCGATCAGCCCACATGGCCGGTGCTGTTGCTCGTGAGGCGCTGACGCAGACTTGAGGCGATCGCCATGCCGCGCGATAAGAGGCGAAACCTTCTAGAGAAAGCCCGCTGATGTTCCAGTCTTTCGAACCCGTCTCAGATCGTTCGTTCGCGCGGAAGCACCTGCCGCTCCTGCGCGCGGAATTGAAGAAAAGAAACCTCGACGGCTTCATCGTTCCACATGATGATGAATACCAGAACGAATATATCCCCGCTTATGCTGAGAGACTGATGTGGGTGAGCGGGTTTTCGGGCTCGGCCGGTTCGGCCATCGTCTTTATGGACAGCGCGGTAATTTTCACCGACGGCCGCTATACGCTGCAGGTCCGGAGCCAGGCGGACAGTGATTATTTCTCTTATGTCGATGTCGCCGACTTAACCCATGACAAGTGGCTTGGCGAACATGGCCCAAAAGGCGCGCGCATCGGGTATGACCCGATGCTTCACACTGCCAGCGGCGTTGAGAACCTCAAAGCCGCCGCCAACAAAGCCGGCGTCACGCTTGTCGCCGTTTCCGAAAATCCGATCGACGCGGCCTGGTCCGATCAGCCGCCCGTCCCACAAACGCCGGCGAAGCCTCATGATATTCGCTATGCCGGAAAGGCGTCGGATGAGAAACGAAAAGAAATCGCCGCCGTTATCAAGAAAGCGGGCGCGGATGCGGTCCTTTTAACGTCGCCGACGTCTGTCGCATGGCTCCTTAATATCCGCGGCGCTGACGTGGCGCGCACGCCGCTGCCGCTGGCGCGGGCCGTTCTCGACAAGGACGGAAAAGCGACGCTGTTCATCGCACCGGAAAAGATCGACAACGCCTTGCCGGAGTTTCTTGGCAACGATGTCGATATCCGTGACGAAGGCCAACTCGGGGCAATGCTCGATAAGTTCGGCGCCCAGAAAGCGCGTATAGCCGTTGACGCGACATTAACTCCGGCGAAATTTGTCGCAGACCTCAAAGAGGCCGGCGCCGAGACTGTCGCCATGACGGATCCGTGCGCCCTGCCGCGCGCCACCAAAAACGAAACGGAAATCGAAGGCGCGCGAAACGCACATATGCGCGACGGCGCGGCGGTAACCCAGTTCCTCCACTGGCTGGCGACGGAGGCGCAATCAGGCGCAATTGATGAGATTACCGCAGCAAAGACGCTCGAGGAATTTCGCGCGCAATATCACGATTTGCGAGACCTGTCGTTCGACACGATCTCCGGCGCAGGCGCCAACGGCGCGATCTGTCATTACCGGGTCTCAACGGACACCAACGCCAAACTCGAAAAGGGAACTCTATTCCTGATCGATTCCGGCGGTCAGTATCCGGACGGCACCACAGACATCACCCGCACCGCGCCCATCGGCAATCCCACCGACGAAATGCGCGACCGGTTTACGCGCGTCCTAAAGGGACATATCGCACTCGCCCGTCTGAAATTCCCAAAAGGAACAACGGGCCATCAGATCGACGCCATAGCGCGCAAGCCGCTCTGGGATGCGGGGCTCGATTACGACCATGGCACCGGTCACGGGGTCGGGTCATTTCTGGGCGTCCATGAAGGCCCGCAGCGCATAGCAAAAGCGCCCAGCTCTCAGCCGCTTCTTCCGGGCATGATCCTGTCCAATGAACCGGGATTTTACAAAGCCGGTGAATTTGGCATTCGCATCGAAAACTTGATCGTTGTGCGGGCAGCCGAACCGATCGCCGGCGGCGATCGCGACATGCTGGAATTTGAAACTATCACCCTGGCGCCGATCGATCTCAGCCTCGTTAAGATCGAGTTGCTGAATGACGAAGAACGAAACTGGCTGAACAGCTATCACGCCGCCGTGCGCGAACGCGTGGGCCCGCATCTGCCGGATGCAATCAAGGAATGGTTCACTGAGGCGACGCGAGAAGTTTAAGCGCGCCGCGGACTATTCCGCAGCTGCGGCCGTTGTTTCTTTTTCTTTGTCGTCAGTTTCGCTTGCCGCCGCTTTGGCCGGGCGCCGTCCGCGACGGCGCTTGGGTTTTTCCTCGGCCTCCGCATCAGCGCTTTCCTTTGGCGCCGCTTCGTCGTCGCCAGCCGCTTCGGCTGCGGGCTTTTCTTCATCACGCGTTTCGGCGCGGCGCCGATTGTTGCGCCCGCCCGACTGACGTTCAGTATTTTGCCGTTCTGAACTTTGACGTTCGCCGCCCTTGTTCTCGCCGCCCTCGCCAACGCTCGGCTGATCGCCTTCAGCGTCGACTGCCTGCTGTTGCTGGGGCGGCTGCATGGCGCGAATGACGCGGAAATAATGTTCGGCGTGCTGCAAATAGCTTTCCGCCTTCACCCGGTCGCCCGCCGAGGACGCATCCCGGGCAAGAGCCGTGTATTTGTCGTAGATCTGATTCGCCGTGCCGCGAATGCGCACATCCGGCCCGTTAGAATCGAGTGCTCGATTTGGATTCGTACCGCCCTGGCGCCGGCGTTGGTTGCGGCCTCGCTTCATAATAGTTCCTTACAGTTTCCCCTAGGCAGCCGCACAAAGCAGGCGCATCGCGCCCGGCGGCAGTGAATGTGTTCTTGGCAAACAGGCGGCGACGTGGAAGTCGCCCGTAATTTCATGCGTTATTTGGTTCCAATGCGCAGCATCGCTGCGGACAAAAGCCAGACCCTTTCAACAGCCAGCCTTAGTGATGGAGTATCGACGAGACCTGCGCCACATTGGCGGTCCGATCTTGCAATGTCTGTCCCCATATTACTGGTTTGCCCGGTCATTTCAATCCCTATTTCAGCCCCTTCGGCGAAGCGTCAGCCCGCGCTCGCGAGCGGCGAGATCGCGGATGGTCGAAAGCCTCGCATCCGGAACCGCTGCGGCGGCCATGGCCCGTAGTTTTTCGCCCTGCTCCTGATCGCCGTATTCGGCGACAACGCGGCCCGATTCGGTCACATAGCCGCTGACGTCGTCAAAAATGCGTCTATAGGCGTCCAGCCCGTCGGAGCCGGCGAAAAGGGCTGTCGAGGGCTCGAATTCGGATACGTCGATAATCAGCCCGGAGCGCCTGTCCGCCGGAATATAGGGCGCATTTGCGACGATGATATCAAACCGGCCGTTAACATTTTCAAACCAATCGCTGACAAAAAACGCCGCCCGCCCGGAAAGGCCGAGCGCGCCCGCATTATTTTTCGCGATTTCGACCGCGGCGGCCGATCGATCGACGCCGGTCCCGGACGCCATGGGCAGTTCATTCAGCAATGCGCACAATAGGCAGCCCGAACCGGTTCCAAGATCAAGAATGCGCAGAGGGGCTGATTTTTCTACGCCATCGCAGGCAGCCTCGATCAAGCATTCCGAGTCAGCGCGGGGGATCAACACGTCGCGCGTCACGTGAAACATGAGGCCCCAGAATTCTTTAACCCCGGTGATATAGGCGACAGGTTCGCCCACCGAGCGGCGCATGACGAGTTTGGCGAATGTCTCCTTTAATTTTTCGTCTGGCGGATCATCGGCGCGGGCGATCAGCGCAGCGTCGTTGCAGCCGAGAACATGTTTCGCCAGAACGCGTGCATCGAGGCGCGGTGAAGACGACGCCGTCAGCATGGCCGCTCCGGCGCCGATCATGGCGCCGATGGATTTGGCGCCGGCGATGTCAGGCGACATCGCCTTGCATCTCAGCCAGGCGGTCGGCGCGATCTTGCGTCAACAACGCGTCCACCAAATCGCCCAATCCATCGCCGCGAATAATTTCATCCAAATTATAAAGCGTCAGGTTGATGCGATGGTCGGTGACGCGGCTTTGCGGATAGTTATAGGTGCGAATGCGTTCCGAACGGTCGCCTGACCCGACCATGCCCTTGCGCGCAGCGGCTCGTTCCGCATCGGCGCGGGATCGTTCCGCATCATAAAGGCGCGCGCGCAGGACCTGCATCGCCTTCGCCCTGTTCTTGTGCTGGGACTTCTCATCCTGCTGGCTGACGACAATTCCCGTCGGCATGTGCGTGACGCGCACGGCGGAGTCCGTTGTATTAACCGACTGTCCGCCGGGACCCGATGCACGAAAGACATCGATACGGAGATCGCTTTCATTGATTTCGATATCGACTTCTTCCGGTTCAGGAAGAATTGCGACTGTCGCGGCCGAGGTGTGGATGCGCCCTTGCGTTTCCGTTTCGGGCACGCGCTGCACCCGATGGACGCCGGATTCGAATTTCAGTTTGGCGAAGACCGCGTCGCCCGAAACATTCGCCTGAATTTCCTTATATCCGCCGACCTCGGCTTCAGACGCCGAGAGGACTTCGACCTTCCAGCCGTTGAGCGAGGCAAACCGCTGATACATGCGAAAGAGATCGCCGGCGAACAGCGCCGCCTCATCGCCGCCGGTGCCGGCGCGCACTTCGAGAATGACCGAGAAATCGTCGGCCTTGTCTTTGGGCAGCAGCAAGAGCTGCATCTCATGTTCAACGCCAGGCAGCTTTTCGCGCAGTTCAGCGAGTTCGTCTTTCGCCAGCGCCGCCATTTCCTTGTCGTCGCCGGCGCTCAATTCCTCCAACTCGTCGATTTGCTTTCGCGCCTCAATCAGTTCACGCGCCTTGTCGACCACGGGTTTCAACTCGCCGTGTTCTTTCGATAGCTTGACGATGTCATTCGCGGCGTCCCCCGATGACATGCGCGCTTCGATCTGATCGAACTTGTCGATCAGCGCGTCGAGTTTGGACTGCGGGATCAATCGATTGGTCCTTTTCCCTATACAAAACGCGCGCCCGACTTTCCGGACGCGCGTGTTGACAATGCCGGGGGGCTACTCCGCGGCGACAGACTGCTTGGCTTCTTCCGCCTGAATCTCGGCCGCGCGTTTCTCAACCAGCTCAACCAGATGGTCGACCAGCTTGTCATTATCAATGCGGTGGTCGATCTCCCCATCGAGATAGATCATGCCATGTTCTTTTCCCGCGCCGCCGCCGGTAAAACCGATATCGGTTTCGCGCGCTTCGCCGGGCCCGTTGACGACGCAGCCGATCACCGAAAGCGTCATCGGCGTTGTAATATGAGCAAGCCGTTGCTCCAGGGTTTCGACCGTCTCAATCACGTTAAATCCCTGCCTCGCGCAGGACGGACAGGAAATCACGTTGACGCCGCGGTGACGCAGATTGAGCGATTTCAGAATATCGAACCCGGCCTTAATCTCCTCGACGGGATCAGCGGAAAGCGACACGCGAATCGTATCGCCGATCCCGGCCCAGAGAAGATTGCCCATGCCAATGGCGGATTTCACAGAGCCAATGCGCAAACCGCCCGCCTCGGTAACGCCGAGATGGAGCGGGCAGTCAATCGCCTCCGCCAAAGCATGATAGGCGGCGACCGTCAGGAATACGTCGGATGCTTTGACGGAAATCTTGAATTCATGAAAGTCATTATCCTGAAGGATCTTCGCGTGATCGAGCGCGCTTTCGACCATCGCTTCAGGACAAGGCTCGCCGTATTTCTCAAGCAGGTCTTTTTCGAGCGACCCGCCATTGACGCCGATGCGCATGGAGCAACCGTGGTCCTTTGCGGCCTTGATGACCTCGCGCACGCGATCTTCCGACCCGATATTGCCCGGATTGATGCGAAGGCAGGCGGCGCCGGCATCGGCCGCCTCAATGCCGCGCTTATAATGAAAGTGAATGTCCGCAACGATCGGAACCGGGGAATTTTTCGTGATCGTCGCCAGGGCCTCAGTCGATTCCTTATCCGGACAAGACACCCGGACGATATCCGCGCCGGCTTCCGCAATCTCGTTGATCTGCCGGATCGTCGCTTGTGCATCGGATGTCAGCGTATTGGTCATCGACTGCACGGCGATCGGCGCATCACCGCCGACCGGTACGTTACCGACCATAATCTGACGGCTTTTTCGCCGCTCAATATCGCGCCAGGGGCGTACGGACATTTTCCCGTCTCCAGGGATCAAAAAGGGTTCAATTCAAGGGCCAAAATCGCGCGCCTGCGCGGGAAGTCAAGAGCGTCCCGAAAAGCGCTAATTTTGCGCCCTTCCCGCGTCCCTAAAGCGGCCGCCGGAACGTCAGTTCGAACCGCTGATCATGCGCCGACCGCGGCGCGCCGTTGACGGTGCGCGGCTCAAATTTCCAGCGCCGGACGGCTATGACCGCCGCATCGCTGAAGCATCCATTCGTGGCGTTGACGATGCGCTCGCCCGCGACCCGGCCCTGGGGCGTTACCGTGAGGCTTATGGAGACCGTCTCAACGGCCGCGGCCTTGTTGAGGCAGCCCATCGGATAAATCGGTTCAATACGTTCGATCAACGACGCCTCAATCACATTCGAGGGCGGCGGCGCTTGAGGGATAACCGGCGCGGCATCGGCCGGCGCCCCGTCGGTTGCGGATGCGCCAATCTGCCTGACCTCGCGGGGCAAGGTGATCTGCCATGCACACCACAAAATGAAGACAATGATCGCCACGACCGCCAAAAGCGACAATTCCGGTTTTTCGGTCGGAGTTGTTTTTTCGGCGACTTCGAATCTTTCCGCCTCAACCGGTTTTGCTGCTTCAAATCCGGCACCCGATTTGAACAGATCAACCACTTTGTCGGCGTCGAGTTCGAGAAACTCTGCATAAGCGCGAACGAATCCGATTGCGTAAGGCCGCGCCGGCAGCGCCGCGGCGTTCATTTCTTCAATCGCTTCGAGGCAATTTTCCTTGATGTGGGTTCTCTCGGCGGCTTCCAACAAGGAAAGGCCCTGGGCGTCGCGCGCGGCTTTGAGCATGGCGCCCGCATCGGATTCATCATCGCCGTCCGCCCGACGCCGACGCGCGTCCTCCATATCGAAAATTTCCGCAGTACCGTCTTTATTCGTCACAAAATACGCCCACTCTAAACGTCACTCGAACCCGCCGGTCGTAAGATATGAAATTCTCACAAATCGGAAAAAAATCATTTAAGCAGGAATTTGTTAACCTTCAATTGACGTCTCCAAAACCCCCTTTTTGCTTAAATACGCTTCGAATTCGTCTCGCAGTGAGTCAACGGGCGCAGCGAATCGTTTCGACAGCCACGCCGCTGCGTCACTCGCATCCAACGAGCGAATAAGTCGCTTGAACGCCCCGACGGACGAGGCCGGTACGGAGAATTCGCGAATGCCGACAGCGACAAGCGCGGCCGCCGTAACATAATCGGCCGCTTGCTCACCGCAATAGGACGGCGATACGCCAATCGCATTGGCGTTGCTGACGGCGTGTTTCAGGAAATTCAAAAACCCGGGATTCATCGGATCGTACCGCCGCTGCACGCGCTCGGATTCTCGGTCGGCGGCGAAATAAAACTGAGCAAGATCGTTTCCGCCGATCGACAGGAAATCGACTTTGTCGGCAAGGCCAGAGATATTCCACGCCGCCGCCGGCGTTTCGATCATCGCGCCGATGATCACCCGTTTTGGCAAAGACGCGCCGCGCCGGCGCACCCGCCCCATCTCCCGATCGAGCAATGCGCGTGCGTTATCGATTTCGCTCGCGAGCGTTACCATGGGAAACATAACATGCAGATCGCGATCAGCCGCAGCGGCCAGAAGCGCGCGCAGCTGCTGGCGCAACATGCCGGGCCGATCAACCGCCATGCGCAGGCCCCGCCAGCCCATGGCCGGATTGCCTTCGCGGCTTGGTTCCATATAGGCGGCGGTCTTGTCGCCGCCGATATCCGCCGTACGGAAAATGACCGGCTTGCCGTCGGCAAGTTCGAGCACCTCGCGATAAAGCTCAGTCTGCGAGGCGACGCTCGGCAAAGCCGAGCCGATCAGGAATTGAAGCTCGGTGCGAAAGAGCCCCACGCCGCTGGCGCCGGTTTCGTGAAGATGCGGCATATCGAGCGCCAGGCCCGCATTGATCATCACGGTGATATCGGCGCCGTCGGCGGTGCGGGCCGGAAGGTTGCGTTCCTGCACGTAGGCCGCTTGCTGTTCGCTTTGAAGCGCGCGCCGCGTACGATATGTTTCGATCACATCCGATGTCGGGCGAATGTGAACTTCGCCCGTATCGCCGTCGACGATGACGAGGTCCCCTTCCTCGCACCGATCGAGCGCATCGCCGAGACCGGTCACCATCGGAATTTTCAAAGCACGCGCAACAATCGCTACATGCGACGTCGCCGAAACCTCTCCGAGCACGAGGCCTTTGAGATTCTGGCGATCATATTCCAGGAGTTCCGCGGGACCCATGAAACGGGCCATCAGCACCGTGTCGCCATCCAGCGAACGACGCGCGCCGTTCTTCTCCCCGGAAAGCAGTCGCAACAGACGATGGGCCAGATCGTCGAGGTCGTGCATGCGCTCGCGCAGGTAAGAATCGCGGGCCTGGCTGAGGCGCGTCCGGTTTTCGGTTTTGACCTGTTCAACCGCCGCTTCTGCGGTCAATCCGGAAAACACCGCGGCGCGAAGCCGATCTTTCCAGCCGCGGTCATAGGCAAACAGGCGATATGCTTCGAGTACGTCGCGGGAGACGTCCGTAAGACTTGCATTGTCGGCAAGCATGGCGTCGACCGATGCGCGCAGCTCAGTCAGCCCGTCCTCAAGCCGCGCGGCTTCGCCGGCAACGTCATTTGCAAAAACTTTGTGTTTTGGCGCCGGAGGCTGAAGGAAGACGCCGCGCCCCGATGCTATGCCGGCGACAATCGGCGCGCCCTTGAGCTGCTCGGGCCGATGCAGCATTTCGCCGACGACGGCGGTTTCTTCCTGACTTAAGAGCTCGCCCGACGCCGCAATTTCCGCAAGCAGGGCGGCGACCGCCTGCACGGCTTCGACTTCTTCGTCAGAATACTGACGTGCAATCCTGTTCTGAACCACCAGGACGCCGAGCGTTTTGCCCGATCGGATCAGCGGCACGCCAAGAAAAGCCCGCAACGGATCTTCACCCGTTTCCGGACGATAGGCGAATGCCGGATGATGCGGCGCGTCGTCGGTAACCAGCGGACGCCGGTTCTTTGCGACAAGTCCGACGAGACCCTCGCCCATATTCAGTCGCGTCCGGTGGACAGCCTCGCGGTTAAGACCTTCGGTTGAGTAAAGCTCCAATATGTCGTCGGGCCGGCGCAAATAGATAGAGCACACATCCGCTACGACGTGGGAGGCGATGGTCCTGGTCAGGAGATCGAGCCGGTCTTGCGCGCTTCCCTCATGCGCGACAGCATCGTGCATCCGCCGCAACAGGACGGTAATGCCTTGATCGCTGTGACCGCCATGGGGCGGCCTTGTATTCTCGATACTCATCGCGTTCCGATCCGGCGCTGAGGGCGCCGATCTTCTTTCTTATCCTATCTGATCGAGGCCATAAGCGTCGTGCAACGAGCGTACCGCATACTCGGCGGCATCCGAGTCGATCAGTACGCTGATTTTAATTTCCGACGTTGATATATTATGAATATTAATGCCTTTTTCTGCAAGCGTGCGAAACATAACAGAAGCAACGCCCGCATGGCTCTTCATCCCAAGGCCGATAACCGAAATCTTTGCGACATGGCGGTCGGCCTGCAGCGATTTATAGCCAATGTCGGATTGAACTTCGCCCAGGGCCTCGATGGCGCGATCAAGATCATCTTCCTTGGTGGTGAAGGAAATGTTCGCAAAACCCGGCTCGCGCGACGCACTCTGCACAATCATGTCAATGTTGATGTTGGCGTCAGCGAGCTTGGTGAACAGCGTTGCGGCCCGTCCCGGCTCGTCGGGCACGGCGAGAACAGTGATTGCCGCTTCGTTAAAATCAGGCGTAATGGCGGTGACGATATTCTGTTCCACGATTTCATCCTCATCACATATTAGCGTGCCGGGCGCGTTCGCATCGGGTGCGTCAAAGCTCGACAAGACGCGCAAACGGACATTGTGCGCCATCGCCATTTCGACCGAACGCGTTTGCAGAACCTTGGCGCCCACTGACGCCATTTCCAGCATTTCCTCAAAAGAAATTTTTCCGATGCGGCGGGCCTGTTTCGTCAACCGCGGATCGGTTGTGTAGACGCCATCGACGTCGGTGTAGATATCGCAACGTTCGGCGTTCACCGCGGCGGCCAGAGCCACAGCAGACGTATCCGATCCGCCGCGCCCCAGCGTGGCGATGCGGCCAGATGGCGCCACGCCCTGAAATCCGGCGACAATCGCAACCTCCCCGCCGTCCATGGCGTCGCCGATGGCATTGGCGTCAATGGCGCTGATACGGGCGCGGCCATGAGATTCGTCGGTTTTGAGCGCAATTTGCCAACCCTGCCAGGAACGAGCGCGAAACCCCTGATTTTGCATCACTAACGCCAAGAGACCTGATGTAACCTGTTCGCCGCTCGACACCACCGCGTCATGCTCAACGAAACGCGCATCAAGCGCCGGCGCCGGCGCGCCCGCTTCGTTGATGAGATCAATGAGCCGGTTGGTCTCCCCGGCCATGGCGGAAACAATCACGGCTACAGAATGGCCCGCCTCGACCTCGCGGCGCACAAACGCAGCCGCCGCTCGAATGCGGTCCAGACTGGCGACCGAGGTGCCGCCGAATTTCATCACAATGCGAGCCATGCGCGAGGTTTATCCCTTGCGTTGTAACGCCATCTTGTCAGCGATGATCGGGAGGGTACCCTTTCGCCGTATCTCTAGGCGCCGCCTCTCCGGAACGCAAGCGAGGAAAAGTCAATGACGGCTCAAGCAGAGCTAAAAAACGGTAAGAAAATAGGCGAAACGACTATCGACCAAGTCGAAATTGACAAATTCTCGGCAATCGCCGCCGAATGGTGGGATCCGTTCGGAAAATTCAAACCGCTGCACAAATTTAACCCTGTTCGCCTCGCCTACATTCGCGACGCGGCCTGCGCTCATTTCGGGCGAGACCGGCGGGCGACGCGCCCGCTAGAAGGGCTGCGCCTGCTCGACATCGGCTGCGGCGGCGGGCTTGTCTCCGAACCCATGGCGCGGCTTGGCGCATCGGTAACGGCCATCGACGCCAGCGAGGCGAACGTAAAAACCGCCCTCGCTCATGCGGCGCCGCTCAATCTCGAGATCGACTACCGTTGCGCAGCGGCGGAAGACCTCCTGGCCGGCGGCGAAGCCCCGTTCGACATTGTTCTCAATCTCGAGGTTGTTGAACATGTGGCCGACGTCGACCTTTTTCTTAAGACAACAGCTGGTCTTGTGGCGCCCGGCGGCATGCTCGTCATGGCGACAATCAACCGTACGCTGAAGGCTTTGGCGCTGGCCAAAATCGGCGCCGAGTATGTGTTGCGATGGCTGCCCGCCGGCACCCACGATCCGCGAAAGTTTGTTAAGCCGGAAGAAGCTGTCGCCGCCCTCTCACGCGCAGGCCTGACCGTCACGCAAGAGGCTGGCGTTTCCTATAATCCGCTAATGGATATCTGGCGCATCACTGATGATACGAGCGTCAACTACATGCTGACGGCGATCAAAGCTGAGTGAATCACTTGTTGCGAGCCGCCTCAATGATGGCGCTGAGGCTGTCCCAATTTTCCTCGATCGCCGCGCGCGTCGTTTTATAGCCGTCTGAGACCGCTTCCTCGTATTCGTCCCAATCGCGCAACTCGACGCCCTCGACCTTGGGCGAGACCATGATGTCGGCGGGGTGGATTTTCAGGATGCGCTCGTGTCGCGCTGTCGCTGTCCGCATCAACAACGACACGATGGGCGGCGCCTCCTTCACGCCGTGTCGCGCGACCCAGGAAAGGAACCCCGGCGGATCGCGAAACGCCTCAATATCGATAACGCCGCGGCGCGCGACGTCGACGCCGATGGTGAGACCGCGGTGGGTCGCCGCCATGACGTCTGTCGGAAAGTTGTTGATCACGGCACCGTCAACCAGAAGCGCGTCGCCGTCAATCACCGGCGGCAGAATGCCGGGGAGCGCGATGCTTGCGCGCAAGGCGCGCGCGAGGGCGCCTCGGCGATGAACGCGGGCTTCGCCGGCGGCGACATCGGATGACACACAAAAGAACGGCAACGCCAGGTCTTCGATCAGCCGGTCTCCAAAGTGTTTGGCAAGACGCTCTTCAACACGTTGGCCTTTTGTCAGCGCGACGACGGGCATGACGAGATCGCCGAGCGGACTAGATTTCACAAAGGCGTCGCGAATGCGTGTTTCGATTTCGTCATTGCTCCAGCCGACGGCGACGCACGCGGCGATGATGGCGCCCATGGAGGCGCCGCTGACAAAATCGATCGGCACGCCCGCTTCGCGCAGCGCCGTCACGGCGCCGATATGGGCGTAAGCGCGCGCGCCGCCGCCGGAGAACACAACGCCGACGGATTTGCCGGCAATAATGCGTGCAATCCGTTCTATGCAGCCCTCGCCCCTGCAATTGAGAATGCGCGAGGCGCTGACAGCGTCCGCCCACTCGGCGATGGGACAGGACGGTATGCCTTCATGCAGCATCACCAGATCGACAAGACGGAACTTTCGCGCCCGCTCGCCAGCCTCCGTGGTCATCGGAAAGGGGCGCGGCGGCTTGGCGTCGCGTCGGGCGAAAACCAAAAACCGATCCGCATGTCGAATGACAAACCGATACCATGGTCCGCCATCAACGCGCGCGGCGATGAGGACAACGTCATGGTCCTCTTCCATATGGTCGAATGTTGCGGAATCCGGCGCATCGCTCTGGACCGGCATCCAGTGGGTTTTGACCCCGTAGCGCGCAATCCGTTTCGCCAGATCGGCGGCGCGGGCGTTAATGTCGATCGACGGCGATGTGGCTACAAGCGCAAAAATGCGCGGCGCCGATTGCTGGAAACTGGCGGCGGGATGGCGTGCGCGGGAAAGAACAACCCGCGCCAGGGCGCCAGCGAACTCGCCATGCTCATGAATTATGTGTTCAACGTCGGCACGCGCCAGTGTGAGGATTTCCGTATCGCGCAGGGCAAACACGGACGCTGAATGAGCTTCCCCGGAAAGCATCGACATTTCGCCGACGGGTTCGCCGGCGCGAATATAGCCGACGACCTCGTCGCCCTCCGAACCGGTGCTGACAACAATCAGTCTCCCGGAAATGACGAAATGCAGGTCATTCGACGGCTCTTCGGTGAGAAACAATGGGGCGCCGCCGGCGACAGAATACCACCGCGATTTGTCGACGACATCAGCGAGCGCTTCAGGGTCAAGGCTCTGAAAAAAGCGGTGTTCGAGGAGGCGTTCGCGAATTGCGTCCATCATGGGGTTTTAGCCGAACGATCCGTTTACGACCTTATCGACAACGCGGTCCTGTCGTCACCACTGCTTGACTTTTGCCCGCTTGGTTAGCGCGCAATCTCAGTTCAGTTTCTTTCCGCCCGGGGTCGACGGCAGCGGCGCGCCCGCCTGATCTTTCTTTGGCTTGGCGCCGGGGAGCGGCGCAACATTCACGCCTTCCTCAACCAGATCCTTAACCTCGCGGCCCGAGGCTTCACCATAAATGCCGCGCGTATCCGTTTCGCCATAATGGATTTTGCGCGCTTCTTCCGGAAACTTGTCGCCGACATAATCGAAATTTTTCTCGACATAATTTCGCGCACGTTCTGCGGCGGCGGCCATTTCGCGCAGAAACGCCGACTTCTTGCTCGCCGGCGCATCGCCGCGCGGGGTGGATATCGCCGGAGCCATAACAGCCTTGCGCACTTCGGTGGCGCCGCAAAGCGGACATTCCAGAAGACCTTCCGCAGACTGCGCGTCAAAATCGGCGCTGTCGCGAAACCAGCCTTCGAACTCATGTTCGCTTTCACAGATAAGGCTATATTTTATCATTGTTTTATAATGGTTATTTCGAACTTTTGTTCAAGTGCCAAATTGGGGATGCGTTGTCGCGCTTCGTGAACTTCATGAAGGTTGATGTCGGCGACAATCACGCCCGGCTCGTCGTCGGGCGCTTCTTTCAGCACATCACCCCATGGGCCGATAATCAGCGAATGGCCCCAGGTCGCACGACCGTCCTCATGAACGCCGCCCTGGGCTGGCGCTATGACAAATGCGCCGTTTTCGATGGCCCGCGCCGTGAGCAGTGTTTTCCAGTGCGCCCGTCCCGTTTGAGCGGTGAAAGCAGCGGGCACGCACAGGATTTCAGCGCCGTTTCGAGACAGCGATCCGTAAAGCTGAGGAAACCGCACGTCGTAACAAATCGACAACCCGATCTGTCCGACATCGGTGTTCACAACCGCTCCGCGATCGCCGGGCGCATAGATTTTCGATTCCTTCCAGCTTTCCCCGCCAGGAAGATCGACATCGAACATATGGATTTTGTCGTAGCGCGCGACAATCTCGCCGTCAGGCGCGAACAGAAAAGAACGATTGGCGGCGCGATCGCCGGACTTCACCGCCATTGATCCGATCAACAACCAGACGCGACGATCTTTTGCCAATTCTGAGAACGCGGCAATCTCTGCAAGTCCCGACTCGTCCGGCAGCGACGCCAGCAGACGCGAACCTTTACGATCAACCACATTGGTCATTTCCGGCGTGGCGATGAATTGCGCGCCCTTTTCCGCCGCCGTTTTGATCAACGCCGTTGCGTCTTTTACATTCACCGCACGATCGAGACCGGAGCGCATTTGAACGCAACCAACGCGAACGGATGCCGAAGCGTCAGCCATTTAAAAGGGCGTCCAACTTGCCGGCCCGCTCAAGCGCCATCAATTCGTCACAACCGCCAATATGGTCGTCACCGACGAAGATCTGAGGGAATGTCGTCTTGCCGTTCGAACGCGCCAGCATTTCCTGACGCTTCTCTCGGTCCATGCCCGCTTCTACTTCGTTAATGTCGGCGCCCTTTTCCGTCAGCAACGCCAGCGCCCGCGCACAAAATCCGCACAAGGGGCGCGTATAAACCGTAACTTTTCGCATCTGCTCGGCAATCTCCTGAAAGCCCCGCTATATGGCGCCGACGCCGCCCTTTACAACCCGGGCAAGAACCAGGGCGTCGACCCTGGCGGCGCCGGCCTTTTTCAACGTTCTCGCCGCCGCCGATAGCGTGGCGCCCGTCGTTAAGACATCGTCTACTAGGACAATATGGGCGCCGCGAATAAGGGGCGCCTTTGATTCGCGAATGGCGAAAGCCCCCGCAACATTTCGGATGCGCGCGTCGGCCGACAGGTTTTTTTGCGGCGGGGTCGCTCGCACCCGGACAAGCAAATCCGGCTCACAGAGAGCGCCGGATTTTTCAGCGGTAGCAGCAGCAAGCAACGAAGACTGATTATAACGCCGCGACAGCAATCGTTGGCGATGCAACGGCGTTGGGGTCAGTATCGACGTCGCTGTCACCATCTCGCGACCGGCGCGGGCCATCCAGGCGCCAAAGAGCCGCGCGTTTTCCGTCCGGTCGGAGTGCTTGAATGCGACCACCAGCTTGTGGCTCGCATCATCATAAACAACCGCCGCCCGGGCGTGATCGAAGATCGGCGGTGCAGCAACACAGGACGGGCATAAAATGTCGGGGCCGTAATCGGCCGCAAATGGGACGCCGCAACAGTCGCAGAACGGCGTTTCAATAAAATGGATCGCTCCCCACCCTGATGCGCTCAATCCTGCACCGTCAATCCGATCGCCCGTCACTGGGCAGGTCGGCGGCATCAGAAAATCGACCGTGCGTTGACCAGCGCTGCCAAAAGCGCGGCGGGCGGCGGCGGTAATTTGCGCAATCATCTCGCTAAGCGTATCGCATTCGACGATGATCGACAAAAACGCACCCGGTGGACGGCAAGTCCCGAAAATATTCGACCCGCGGCGGCGGCGCCGCGCACGCGCACGTGGCGCTGCCCGTTTTGCCGATCACGACTTTCTTCATCGTCGCGCCATGGCCGACATGGTCGATCGGCTGGAAACGGTAACGCGCCCGTTTCCCCGCGCGCTTGTTGTCGGCGCCGGACCGCTCGTTGAATTGCTGACACCCGATTGCGGCGTCGGTGAAATTACTCATATGGACGCCGCGTTGGAGCGACTGCCGGTTTCTGGCGTTCGCGTCGCAGGCGATGAGGAGGCCCTGCCATTCGCGCCACGGTCGTTCGATCTGATCGTCAGCTTGCTGACGCTTCACGGGGCAAATGATTTTTTGGGCGCTCTTGTTCAGGCGCGCCAGTCCCTAAAACCCGATGGCCTTTTTCTGTCTGCGGTTTTCGGCGAGGGCACGTTGCAGAACTGGCGCACCGCCTTGCGGGACGCGGAAATCAGCCAGTCGGGCGCCCTCTCTCAGCGCAATGCGCCCCTGGCGGCGATTCAGGATTTCGGGACCGCTCTTTCGCGCGCGGGTTTTGCGATGCCCGTAACGGATACGGACGTTGTGCGTGTCACGTATAAAGACCCCCGCACCTTGATCAGCGATTTGCGCGGCATGGGCGAAACCGGCGCGCTGGCGTCGCCTGCCGCGCCGCTCAGTCGGACGACGGCGGCGTCGGCCTTTGCACGTTTTGCAGAAAACGGCGGCGCCGAGGAATTCCACATCGTCTATATGACAGCCTGGGCGCCGGATGCGGCGCAGCCGAAACCTCTGAAGCCGGGCTCGGCGAGGGCCTCAATGGAATCGGCCATCAGAAAATTCGAATAAGGGGTCGCTGCGTTAGCCGCCCGACAGCGTATTCGAAACGGTTGTGTACATGCCGCTTGTTGATTGCGAAAACGTGCGCACAGAAGCGACAATCGCCAGGAAGATCAGGGCGACAATGATGCTGTATTCAATGGAGGTCGCGCCATCCTCGTTTCTGAGAAAGTCTTCCATGATGCGCCCCCGCCGTTGACCGGAAGCAAATACTGGTTCCAACTCGCGATTCATAAGAAATCCCTCAACTGCGCAGCAAGCGGTTTGTCCGCAGGCGGCATATCGTAACGCAGGAGATCTTCTTTCCTGACCCATTGCAGCGCTTCGTGCGCTTTCGGCGTTGGCGTTCCCATCCACTTCCGACAAGCAAATAGAGGCATTAAAAGGTGAAATTCCTCTGAACCCCAGGATGCGAACGCCGCTGGCGCCAAACAGGATTGTTGCGTTTCTATACTCAGTTCCTCGTCCAGTTCCCTTACAAGGGCCGCCTCCGGCGTTTCCCCGTCCTGCAGCTTTCCGCCGGGAAACTCCCAAAGCCCGCCCATCGAGCTGTTTTTTCGCCGTTTCGCCAACAACACCCGCCCATCTCGGTCAATGAGCGCGCACGCAGCCACTAACAACAGCTTCGCCATATTTTCGCCTTAATTGATACGCGACGAAGATTACCGCGTCGTTGAGCGATTGGCTAAAAGTTAATTCAAGTTGATATTTTGTGAACGCATGAGGGTGCGCCATGCGGTCACCCGTCGGCCTTTTCCCCTAGCTCTCTCAACCGCGGCCGCGTGTCAGACGGCGCCATGGGCGGCGGCGGCGCGGTCTCAAGCTCAATCTCCGGTCGGTAATAGACAACGCGGTTTTCATCCTCGAGTTCGCTTAACAGGCGCGCGATCGTCTCATTACGGAGGAATTCTTCGATCTCGTCTTCGACTTCGGAGAGCGGTTTGGCGCTGGTGGGTCGCCGCCCGGTGACTTCCAAGACGTGCCAGCCGAACTCAGTGCGGAATGGCGGCGCAGTCGTTCCGACCGGCGTGCGGAATGCGACATTTGCAAAGTTCCTGGCCATGAGGCCGCGACTGAACCAACCGATCTCGCCGCCGACCGGCGCGGTCGCGCGGTCGTTGGACCGCTCACGGGCAAGTTGCGCAAAGTCGCCGCCGGCGTCGAGCAACGCCACGACTTCCTGCGCGGCCTCTTCCGTTTCGACAAGTATATGACGCGCGCGCACCTCATCGCCGATCTGCATGATTTTGCGTTGTTCGCGGTAATAGCGCTCGACAACCTCCGGCGTGACCTCTTCATCGACCCGCGACTGGATGAGGGAGGCAGCCAGAATGCGGTCCCGGGCCGTATTCACCCGCCGTCGCACGGAGGGCGCGCGATGCAGACCGCCGTCTTCGGCCGCGCGCGCCAGCAGGCGCTGTTCCACATATGATTCGACAAGACCGCGCTCGAACGCCCTTTCGAGTGTCAACGACTCCCCTCTCTCAAGCATCCCGCCGGCCCGCGTCGCTGCAGCGATTTCCGACAAATGCACATAGCGGGCGCCGATACGCGCGAGAATCGGATCTTCCACGTCGATTGGCGGCCGGTTGGCGCCCCCGGCGATGCGGATAACTTCATCCCCTTCGCGCAAGAGATCGGCGATCCAGAGCCCGCAAATCACAATCGCCACGCCGCACAGGGCGCTGTAGGCGCGTCCGGTTCGGGTGGGCAGCCACAAGATAAGGCTGCGCAGGACCTGGCCGAGCAGCGCCAACGCATGCAGCAGCGCCTCGCCCAATCGGCGCGCCAGCAGTTTGACAGCCCGCCACAGGGCCGAATCAAGGGCTGAAGCGAGACGCCACGTGGTGATCGAAAATTTGCCGATCGCCCGCAAGACGATCATCGTTACGCGAAGCCCGGCCCGGCCCGCCATCATCGCCAATGCGCCGGCTGCCCGCAGCGCAATCAGCAGCCCGGCGCGGGTCAAACGCAGCATGGCGGCGCCTCGATCCGGCTTTGACGGCGGGGCCGCCTCAACCGGGCTCGAATCGCCCACAGCCTTGTTTTCCTGAATATTCATCGGCTGCGCTCAAGCCTAGGCGTTTCGTTGACAGGCCCCGGGACCGTCACTATCTCTCCGGCGGCCCTTCTGGGCAGATATTCAACGAGGCCGGTGAACGGCGCCGTTCCGCCCCATATGTGGAACGGGATACGAGGATTCACCGCTCCACAAAGGCCGGAACCCCATGGCGCTGCTTGGCATAGCGAAAAAGATCTTTGGGTCATCTAATGATCGCCGTCTAAAGCCTTTTTGGCGTCGCGTCGAAGCGGTTAACGCGCTCGAAGACGAGATCGCCAAACTATCCGATGATGCCCTGATTGCCCAAACTGAAAAGTTAAAAGCACGGCACAAAGAGGGAGAAAGCCTCGACAATCTCCTGGAAGAGGCGTTTGCGACCGTGCGGGAAGCCGCCAAGCGGGCTCTCGGCCAGCGTCATTACGACGTCCAGCTTCTAGGCGGCATGGTGCTGCACCAGGGCAATATCGCCGAGATGAAGACCGGGGAAGGCAAAACCCTGGTCGCCACCCTGCCCGTTTATCTCAACGCCCTGGCCGGCGACGGCGTTCACGTCATCACTGTTAACGATTACCTGGCCAAACGGGACGCCGAATGGATGGGCCGGGTCTATGAGCGCCTTGGCATGAAGACGGGCTGCATCGTCCACGGGCTTTCCGACGAAGAGCGTCGTGAAGCCTACAACGCCGACATTACCTACGGCACCAACAACGAATTCGGGTTCGACTATCTGCGCGACAACATGAAGACCGAGCTATCGCAGATGGTGCAGCGCGGACACCAATTCGCGATCGTCGACGAGGTTGATTCCATTCTTATCGACGAAGCGCGCACGCCTCTGATCATTTCCGGGCCCACCGATGACAAATCAGAGCTCTACATCACAATCGACGGGTTTATGCCGAAACTCGACGAGGAAGATTTCGAGATCGACGAGAAAGCCCGCTCCGTTGCGCTGACCGAAGAGGGCAACGAAAAAATCGAAGATCTGTTGCGCGAAGCGGACATGCTCGAGGGCGACAATCTCTACGACAGCGGCAATATTTCCGTCGTCCACCACGTCAACCAGGCGCTCAAGGCCCACAAAGTATTCCAGCGCGACAAGGACTACATCGTTCGCAACAACAAGGTCGTGATTATTGATGAATTCACCGGCCGCATGATGGAGGGCCGGCGCTGGTCCGACGGTCTCCACCAGGCCGTGGAGGCAAAAGAACAAGCGGACATCCAGCCCGAAAACCAGACGCTCGCTTCCATCACCTTCCAGAATTACTTCCGGCTTTACGGAAAACTCGCCGGCATGACCGGTACGGCGCTCACCGAAGAAGCCGAATTCGACGACATTTACAAACTCAAGACGTTTGAAATTCCGACCAACAAGCCTGTCGCCCGCGAAGATATGGATGACGAGCTCTACATGACCGCGGCGGAAAAATACAAAGCTATCGTGTTGCAGATCGCCGATTGTGCGAAACGCGGCCAGCCGGTGCTCGTCGGCACCGTTTCAATCGAAAAGTCCGAGCATCTTTCTGAACTCCTGTCGGACAAAAAGTTCTTTAAATCCGTTGCCGCTGATCTCCACAAGCGCGCCGACGAACTCAAGGACAAGGAAACTGAGTTTAAGGCGGAATTGAAAGAGCGGGCCGCGCAAATTCAGGACCTCGCGAAAAACAAACCACCCATCGCACACAGCGTTCTCAATGCGCGCTATCACGAACAGGAAGCCGAAATCGTCGCCGACGCCGGCGCGCCAGGCGCCGTCACCATCGCCACAAACATGGCCGGCCGCGGCACCGACATTCAGCTCGGCGGTTCGGTCGATAAATATCTTCTCGATCATCTCGAAGAAGGCGACGACGAAGAGACCATCAAGCGCAAACGCGCGGAGATTGAGGCGAAGGTCGCAGAGAACAAACAAAAGGCGCTCAACGCCGGCGGCTTGTTTGTTCTCGCCACAGAGCGCCATGAAAGCCGGCGCATCGACAACCAGCTTCGCGGCCGTTCAGGTCGTCAGGGCGATCCCGGCGCAACAAAATTCTTCCTATCGTTGGAAGACGATCTCATGCGTATCTTTGGGTCGGGGATGGAGAAGATGCTGAAGCGCTTCGGCATCCAGCCCGATGAATCAATCGAGCATCCGTGGTTTACGAAAGCCGTCGAAACTGCACAGAAAAAAGTCGAACAGCGCAATTTCGACATGCGCAAAAACGTTCTCAAGTTCGACGACGTTATCAACGACCAGCGTAAGGCGATCTTTGAGCAGCGCATCGAATTCATGTCCGCCGACAAGGTCGACGACATTATCGACGACATGCGCGCGCAACTGGTTGACGATCTCGTCGCCGTCCACATCCCGGCAAAGTCATACGCCGAAAAATGGGACGTAGAAGGGCTGCAGAAAAATCTTAATGAGATTTTCGGCATCGACTTCCCGGTCGATGAGTGGGCGAAAGAGGAAGGCGTCGCTGATACGGAGATGTCCGACCGCCTCATTGAGGCGGTAAACAGCCATTATGCTCGTCACGCGGCTGACATCATCGGCAAGGCGCGCGAAATGGGCGATCAGGACCCGGAGAACTTTGTTCGCGGGCTCGAAAAGCGCATCCTCTTGATGAACCTCGACACAAACTGGCGCGAGCACCTGCAGACCCTCGACCATCTGCGTTCGGCGGTCGGGTTGCGCGGCTTTGGTCAGCGCGATCCGGTGAACGAATTCAAGACGGAAGCCTTCGCGCTGTTTGAAGACCTGTTGGACGGGTTGCGCCGAGATGTGACGCGAACGTTGATGCATGTGCGCCTGCGCGGCGCCGAACCGCCGGTTCCGCAGCCGCAACCGATGCGCACTGTCGAGACGCACGCGAACCCGCAAACCGGTGAAAATGAGATGGCCATGGCCGGGGCCGGGGCCGGCGCATCCGCCGCCGCAGGTGTTGGGACCATGCGGGCGCGGTCCACCGCCCAGCAGGTCGATCCGACAAATCCGGCGACATGGGGACGCGTGCCGCGCAACGCCCCTTGCCCCTGCGGTTCCGGCAAGAAGTACAAGCAGTGCCACGGATCAATTTAGGCGACACCCGAATAGCGGTGAAGTGATGCTGGCTGGCGGCTCAGTCTCGCGCCAACCAATCTCTCGCTAGAGCGGAGATGCGGTATTGGCGACCTTGATCGCGATCAAAACGACTCTTTTTCCGCGAACTCATCATCGGCGGCGCTCTCATCTTCCGCCGCCGGTATAGCGTAGGAGCCGGAAAGCCAGCGGTGCAGATCAACATCGGCGCACCGTTTGGAACAGAACGGCGCAAATTCTTTCGTCGCCTGCGCCTTGCAAATCGGACAAGCGCCCAACGTAACATTCTGACGATTATCTTTCGACGAGGTCAAAGTCTCGATCTCCGAGGTTTTTGTCGCAAACCAAATCTAGCGTCGTTCCCCACCGCTGAAAATATGCGCCACGCACATCAACGCCGCTATTTAGATATGCGTCAAGGCCGCCGCTGACACGCAGTTCAAGGCGTGCGCCGGGTGTTGCGCACAGACGCCGCTCGGCCGCAGAGATTGCCCGGCGCGCGCTCCACGAACTGGTGTAACGGCGCCCCGCCACAGGCGCTGATGGGAACGGCTCCGTCGTTTCATCCCATAGGGATGCGCCCCGGCGTTCGCGCGTCAGCGTCGTCAGGTTCGAACCAGCGACAGATTTTGACGTTATGCGCGTTAAACGCCCCAACGTGGCTTCGATTAGTTTTGCCGCGCGCCGACGGGCCTCGCGAGATCGAACGGACGGAAAGTCGATTATTATCCGTCCGGAGAGATTGCGGCGTTCGATCTGCAAAACCGCTTCGCGAGCAGCGGTTTCAATGACCTTTTCCCGCAATCGCTCGGACGAAGACGCGCCTAACGCACCGGTGTCGACATCAATGGCTGCAAGGGCTTGCGTTTCAGAAAAATGCAGCGCACCGCCGCCCGGAAGCATTACGGTTTCATCAAGCGCCGTTTCAAGCGCATCATTCACATCGTATGCGGCGAAGAGACCGGCCGCTTCCCGTTCGATCGAGATGCGCGCAGAACCGGCGTGGGCCTGCAACAGGCCCGCAATTTCGGCGCTGTCTGTTACAATTTCTCCTGCATCGGCGCCAATCGCCTCATAGGCTTCAACCGGCGCCGGGGACGGCTCAAACCGGCCGGGCGCCTCTGCCCCGTCAAGGATGTCGATCAGCTCAACAACGGCGCCCTTGCCGCGCCGGGGCGCGGCGACAATCCGCACACACACTGACGCCCCTTCAACAAGCCCCGGTTTCCGAAGCGGCAGAAATGCGTCTGTAGCGCCGCCAATATCGATGAACGCCGCTTCCAGGGTTTTTTCAATGCGCCGTACACGACCGACAAACCGCCGCCCCTCGATATGGCGCGTATCATCTTCCTCAAAGCCAGGCGCCGGACCAAACCAAAAACGCGCGACCACGCCGTCGCGAAGCAATGCGGCGCGGGTTTCTATCGCCCCATGTTCAATCAGCAAGGTTTTGGAAGACATTACTTCAGGCCTGCGCCGGCGATCATATTCACCGTTTCATAGAGCGGCAGTCCGACAACATTCGTGTAGGAACCAACAATCCCAATGACGTGTTTCGCAAACAAGCCCTGGATCGCATAGCCGCCCGCCTTGCCGCGCCATTCGTCGGAGCGGATGTACTCGTCGATTTCCCTTTCGCGCATGCGCCGTACTTTGACCCGGGTCTCCACAAGCCGCTCCGACAAGCTGCCTTCGGGAGAAATAAGGGCGACGCCGGAATAAACCCGGTGAGCGCGGCCCGATATGAGCGCAAGACACTGCCGCGCGGTCGCCTCATCTTCCGCCTTCGGCAGAATGCGCCGGCCGCA
The DNA here is from genome assembly GCA_965267325.1 of Hyphococcus sp. Taxonomy (GTDB): domain Bacteria; phylum Pseudomonadota; class Alphaproteobacteria; order Caulobacterales; family Parvularculaceae; genus Hyphococcus. The sequence continues at coordinate 1,023,056 of OZ253943.1, forward strand.
GGCGACAGCGGTGTCGGCCGCGAGCACGAACCGGTGTGGATACGCCCCAGCAACCGCGTTCGCCTTTTCCCGCGCCAGACGTGAAACATAGGCACGTGGCGTTTCGTTGGAATGCGGCGCTTCATCAATGTCCGCCGGAATGGTTTCATCCGGCGCGACGCCGATCTGCTCAAGCAAAGCGAGCCTGCGCGGGCTGGCGCTGGCGAGGATCATTGGCGCGCGGGCCACAATCGGCCGACTATTTGAACCGATAGGTGATGCGCCCCTTGGTCAGGTCGTATGGCGTCATTTCGACGAGCACCTTGTCGCCGGCCAACACGCGAATGCGGTTCTTGCGCATCTTGCCCGCCGTGTGAGCAATGATCTCGTGGTCGTTCTCAAGCTTCACGCGAAAGGTTGCGTTGGGCAGCAACTCTTCCACGGTCCCCTCAAACTCAAGTAATTCTTCTTTCGCCATTCGCTCCTCAATTCAGGCGATCCTCGCCCGCACGGGCAGGGATCGGGTCTGACCGGCCGGGAAAATGGGTCGGCGCGCGCCCAAAATCAAGGCTTTTCATAGAATTCGGGGAATTGCGCCCGCAATCGCTGAGCCAACGCATCGCGGACCCGGCGATAGGCGTCGATTACGGCGTTCCGGCCGCCTCTTTCCTCAGACGGGTTTTCGATATCCCAGAACTCGACGGACGCCTCAGGGGCCTTTTCCCGGATGTTGATCGCTGCTTCCGGGGTCAATGCAACAACGCGATCGAACCCCGTGATATCGACGCCGCTTAGGGTTTTCGGCTCATGAGCATTCATATCAACGCCCAATTCACTCATGACGATCTCTACGAAGGGATCAAGCCCGCCCTCATAAACGCCGGCGGAATCGACTTGCGCGCCGTCGACGCCTTCAAGTCGCAACAGCGCGGCCGCCATAGGCGAGCGAACAGAATTCTGATTACAGGCGAAGAGTATGTTTTTCGGTTTCATAAATCCGTCAGCGCATATGGAAACTGCAAATCAGGGTGAACAGCCGCCGGGACGTGTTCATATCCAGCTCAATTTTATCCTGAAGGCGCTCGCGCAATATCTCCGAGCCTTCATTGTGCATGGCGCGCCGGGCCATATCGATGGTTTCGATCTGCGCCGGAGCGGCGTTGCGGATGGCGTCATAATAGCTCTCGCACAACATGAAGTAGTCTTTGATGATCTTCCGAAACGGCGTCATCGAAAGATGGATCTGACCAAGCGCTTCACCGCCTTGCCTGCGCACGTCAAACACAAGACGGCGCTCCACATTCGAAAGATATAATTCGAAGGGCCCCGATTCGGCGCCGATCGGGTGGAAGTAGTTTTCCTCGATCAGGTCGTAGATGGCGACCTTGCGTTCATGTTCGATATCGGCAGTGGCAGGCGCGAGGGATCGCTCGTCAAGATCGATCATGACGATATGGAACTGGTTGTCGCCAGCCGCGTCGTCGCCCTGGTCGGTCATTGCGTGATCTGCTCCACGCCAGCCTTTCTAATGCGGGTTTGCCAGAATGGAAACGGCGTCGCTGTTTTCCCCGCCCGTCAGAATCAGATTTTAAGCGCGCCAATATGTAAAGGATGCGTTCCCATGTTGTTACGGCATATTGCCAGCGCCTCACTGGCGGCGTGCGCGCTCACAGGCGCCGCTCTGGGCCAGGAAAACCCCGCCCTCCCCGATATCGCCCAGGCGCTGTTGAACGCCGCCTACAAGACCGGCGAGCCGGCGGAAATCGAAGCGGTGAAGAGAGCCGTCCTCGAAGTTTTCCCCGATTACGCCGACGCCATCAACGCCGATGCAGAAGCGCAGATCGCCGCCCTGGCGCCGGCTGAGCCTGAAGCAGAGCCCGCAATTCCCGAGGCCCCTCAGGGCGGCTTATTCGCTATCCGGCCATGGAAAGGAAAGGTGCAGGCGGGGGCGTCCTTCGCGTCCGGCAATTCCGACAATCTCTCTGTCGGTCTCGCCCTCGACGCCGCCCGGGAGACCGGCAACTTTGTCCATCATGTTGAGGCCTTCGCGGACATTGCAGAATCTGACAACGCCGGAACCGGTGAGAGGGTGATTACCCAAAAACGGTGGGGCGCGTCCTACCAACTCGATTATAGTTTCAGCGAACGGACTTATGCCTTCGGCCGCTTTGCCTATGAGGAGGACGAATTTTCCGGGTTCGACTACCGGCTGTTCGCCGGCGCGGGGCTCGGGCATTTCCTTTACGAATCAGAGCCCTTCACCTGGAAGGTCGAAGGCGGCCCCGGCTTTCGTTATTCGCCCATCGACGATACGCGCGAGATTGAACAGGAATTCGCGGTTCGCGGTTCTACGGAAATCGACTGGCTCATTCGCGAAGGCCTTGTCTTTGAACAGGACGTCAACACGACATGGACGCAATCGACAACCACCGTGCAAAGTGTGACGGCGCTTTCAACAAAACTCTTAGATGGATTGTCGACGTCGCTGGGGTTTGAGTTTCGCTATGAAACGGATCCGCCCATGGGACGGGAAAATGCCGACAAAATCGCCAGGGCGTCACTCGTCTACGGGTTTTAAACGGACACGGATGGATTCGGCATGACTGGGCAGCCCTTCGGCGTCTGCAAGACGCGCCGCCGCCGGCCCGATAGCGCCAAGCGATTGCTCGTCGCAGCCGATGATAGACGTGCGTTTCATAAAATCGAGAACGGAAAGTCCCGACGCATATCGCGCCGCGCGCGCTGTCGGCAGCACATGATCGGGTCCGGCTACATAGTCGCCCGCGGCCTCCGGCGTATGACGGCCAAGGAACACCGCGCCGGCGTGACGAACTTTCCCGAGCATCGCCTCAGGATCGCCGACGGCAAGTTCGAGATGTTCCGGGGCAATCGCATCAATTAACGCCGGCGCATCGTCGAGAGAACCTACAACCATGATCGCGGAATTATGACGCCAGGCGGCGCGCGCTATGTCAGCCCGCGGGCTCGTCGCCAACTGCGCTTTGACGGCCGCTGCGACAGCGTCGGCAAAAGCAGCGTCATCGGTAATGAGAACGCTCTGGGATGACGGGTCATGTTCAGCCTGGCTCAACAAATCGGCGGCGATCCATGCGGGATCATTGTCGCTGTCAGCGAGAACCAGAATCTCGGACGGACCGGCGACCGAATCGATCCCGACGCGCCCAAAGACCTGCCGTTTGGCTTCAGCGACATAGGCGTTGCCCGGCCCGACAATTACATCCACCGGTCTGATCGGTCCCGCCCCGTAGGCAAGCGCGGCAATCGCCTGGGCGCCGCCAATGCGATAGATTTCGTGAATTCCCGCGATACGCGCGGCGGCGTAAACCAGCGGATTGGCGTCCCCATTGGGCGTCGGCGTTGTCATCACGAGACGCTTCACGCCGGCAACTTGCGCCGGGATCGCATTCATCAATACGCTGGAGGGATAAGCCGCCCGTCCGCCTGGCGCATAAAGGCCGGCCGCATCGACGGCGTTCCATCGCCAACCGAGGGTGACGCCGGCGTCATCTTTGTACCGCATATCCGAAGGCGTTTGCTTTTCGTGATATGAGCGGATGCGCGCCGCAGCGAATTCGAGCGCTGCGATGTCGTCCGCATCGCACGCTTTGACGGCGCGGTCGATTTCGGCGGCGCCGACCTGCACGTTTTGTTGATCGACGTCGAACCCGTCAAACTTCCTTGTCAGGGACGCAACGGCGGTCAAGCCGCTGCCGCGCACCGCTGAAATAATCTCAGCCACAGCCGCCGCTACGTTGGCGCCGTCGTCGCGATCGAGGGCGAGAAAATCGCCGAATTGGCGATCGAAATCAGTGTCGGCAGTGTTTAGGCGGCGAACCATAGTCTCTGTCACTCGCAAGGCGGGTCACCGCTCATAGGCGATCCGCGACGTCGGGTCCATGGCGCAATATTCCCTTTGCCGCGCGGCGGCGTTATCCTTTCCTGAGAAGCAGGATGAAGGTTTTTATGTCTGAGATTGACGCGCGCCTTGACGAGCTTGGCCTTGTGCTGCCGGACCCAGTTGCGCCGGTCGCCAATTATGTTCCGTTCGTGGTTACGGGCGACCTGGTTTTCATTTCCGGCCAGGTTTCGATCACGCCGGACGGTCTGATCACAGGAAAGCTCGGCGCCGATGTCTCGCTGGAACAGGGCATCGAGGCGGCGCACGCCTGCGGCGTCAATCTTATTGCACAACTAAAGGCGGCCTGTGGCGGCGACCTGGATCGCGTGCGGCGGGTCGTCAAACTTGGCGGCTTTGTCAATTCAACGCCCGATTTTGTCGACCAGCCGAAAGTCGTGAATGGCGCCTCGGACCTGATGGTCGGCGTATTCGCGGATAAAGGTCGCCACGCCCGCGCGGCGGTGAGCGCGCCTTCCCTGCCGCTCAATGCGGCGGTCGAAATCGACGGTGTATTTGAGATCGGTTGATGCCCGACGGATCCGGCGCATTTCTGGCAAAGACAATCGGGTCGGTTGACGGTGTCGATGCGGCCCTATGGGATGCCTTGGCCAATCCGCCGGACGCGCCTCACAACCCGTTCGTCAGCCATGCATTTTTGTCCGCGCTTGAAAAATCAAAATCGATCGCGCCGGAAGCCGGCTGGGCGCCCATGCATCTGTTGTTGGAAAGCGACGACGCCGTCATCGGCGCGGCGCCTCTTTATGCAAAAGGCCACAGCCAGGGCGAATACGTTTTCGATCACCATTGGGCGGACGCCTATGCGCGCGCCGGCGGGCGCTATTATCCGAAACTGCTCTGCGCCGCCCCGTTTACCCCGGTTCCGGGACCGCGCCTTCTCGCAAGCGCCAATGACGCGCGCGCCGGTCTCGCCGCAGCGATAGCCAGTGTCGCAGGGCGCATGGGAGCATCGTCCTCCCATGTTAATTTCGTCGAAAATGCCGATGCGCGCACCCTTGCGGCAGCCGGTTTTCTCCCGCGCATGGGAGAGCAATATCACTGGTTCAATCGCGGTTATGATTCGTTCGACGGATTTCTTGATGCTCTTTCCTCACGAAAACGCAAAGCCGTCCGGCGCGAACGCCGCGAGGCCCGCGAAAACGATCTCACCTTTCGACGATTGATCGGCGCCGATATCACCGAACGCTACTGGGACGCGTTCTGGTTATTTTACCAAGACACCGGCGCCCGCAAATGGGGCCAACCTTATCTCACTCGAACATTTTTTCGCATCATCGCGGAAACCATGAGCGACAGTCTTGTGTTCTTTGTCGCCGAACGCGATGACCGGCCGATCGCCGGCGCTCTCAACTTCATTGGCGGCGACGCCCTGTTCGGACGATATTGGGGTTGCCTTGAAGACCACCCGTTCCTGCATTTCGAGCTTTGCTACTATCAGGCCATTGAGTTTGCCATCGAACAGGGCCTTGCCCGGGTGGAAGCCGGCGCGCAAGGCCAGCACAAGATCGCCCGCGGCTACGAACCGGTCGCAACCTACTCAGCCCACTGGATCGCCGATGATGGCTTCCGCGACGCCATCGCCCGTTATCTCGACGCAGAACGGGAGCAGACCGGCATGGAAATCGAAGCCTTGAAGGGCTTCACGCCGTTTAAAAAAAGCGGCTAAGGTCTGTCTCATGAAAGTTATCAAACGCACCCGCAACCAGATGGAAGCGACAATCATCGTCGACTTCCTCAATGCCCATGGCGTCGAAGCCGAATTGTTGGACGGTCACATCAATTCGGTTTTGCCGGTGGGCGTCCGCATTGCGGTTCCGGACGATCAGGAACCGGAGGCCATGCGACTGCTGGCTCAGGCGCAAGCCGGCGTCATGAAGGCCGACGGGGACGCCTAATGAGCCTTAACGAGCCCTATGACGCCGACAATATCTTCGCCAAGATCATTCGCGGCGACATGCCTTGCGTCAAACTCTACGAATCGAACGCTATTCTCGGCTTTATGGATGTCTTTCCCCAAAGCAAAGGCCATTGTCTCGTCATCCATAAGGAGTCCCGGGCGACCAATCTCTTCGATGTCGACCCCGATGCGCTGGGAGATCTCGTCGGCGCGGTCCAGATTGTCGCAACGGCGGTGAAGAGGGCGCTGAAGCCGGATGGCGTGCGCATCGCACAGTTCAATGGCGCGCCAGCGGGCCAGACTGTGTTCCACCTCCATTTCCACATCATTCCCATTTATGAAGGCGAGACGCTGGGCCGCCATGGCGACGGCGGGCCGGCCTCACCGGAAACGCTGGAGCCATTAGCCGCCGCAATCCGCGGCGCTTTTTAGTCCGCTTTCACGGCTTCGTTAAGGTTCGTGGCTGCTTCGTGTTTTGCGGCCGCAATCGGCGTGCACTAAATTGTTCTTATCCAATAGACGCGCCGCGCCCTTCCCCCAAACTCGCGGAACGTCCGAAAGAGAGGCCGCCGCGGCGCCCTTCCCTCGCGGCGGCCTTTCATCATCCAAATTTTGTATCAGTCCCCAAGTTCGCGAATAAATCGCAAGAAGACACATGTACAGGCTTCTGAACAACGGACCGGACAGTAGATGTGTAAAATTTTTTCCAATTATTCTGCTTCGCAATATTTATCAATATTGATTCGTAAAAAGTATTTAGTAATGTTTGTTGCGAATAATGACTTTCTGCAATTTCTTTTGCAAAATCGCGACGCGCCTTTCTCTCCCCCACTGACGGCGCGAAGCGTACGGGCCGCCGCAGCGATCACCCGCTAGCGGCGGCCTTTTTTCTCCACAGGCTGATGGGGATTCATCGCTTGTTAACGATGGGGTAAAAAATTTTAACAAAATTAGAAAGATAAGGACTTATTGAGCCGCCTCACAACCTTAGAAATCGAGGTGGTTATGCGGATAAGAAAACGATCCTGGTCGAAGTTTTTCCAGTCACGGTCAGGTCTCACATCAACTGAATTTGCTCTTCTTTGCGCAGTGCTCGCGGTTGTCGCCGCGCTCGCCGTCAAGGAAATCGGCGGCGCCATGAGCAAATCAATGTATGCAATGGCCGACAATGTCGGCGGAAACGATCCGACGCCCGTGCCGCCCGCAAGCGGCGGCAACGACGATCCAGCGCCGGGAGACGGGGGCGGGCCCCCTTCGGACGGCGATAACGCCAGCGGCGGTTCTGACAACGGCTCAGCAAGCGAACCCGCCGATAGCGGCAAAAAGAAGAAGAAGAAAAAGAAGAAGAGAAAAAGACAATCCGCACCCTGATGCGGCCTGCGTAGCGGCGCGTACACTCTTAGAGTATCAGCGCCGCCATACGCAGTGTTTTACTGTACCAGTGCAGGTACGTTCGTTCCGTCGCCGCCATCTTTTGGCTTGGCCCCGTCAGGGTCGGGAATGTACTCAAAGGCCAGTTTCGATTTGTCGTTCTCGTCGATGAGAACGCGCACGACACCGCCATTTTTGAGTGCGCCAAAGAGAATCTCGTCCGCAATCGGCTTTTTGACGTGTTCCTGAATGATGCGCGCAAGCGGCCGCGCGCCCATTTCATCATCAAAACCCTTCTCGGCGAGCCAGCGCGTTGCCTCATCGGAGAGCTCGAACGTCACGCCGCGATCAGCGAGTTGCGCTTCAAGCTGCAACACGAACTTCTCCACAATCCGATTGACGATCGGCGCCGAGAGACCGGCAAAGTGAATGACAGCGTCAAGCCGGTTGCGGAACTCCGGCGTAAACATGCGCCGAATGGCGGCGTCGGTTTCGTCGGATTTTTTACCGCCCGCAAAGCCGATGGCGAACTTCGCGGCATCCGCTGCGCCGGCATTGGTGGTCATGATGATGATGACGTTTCTGAAATCGACCTTGCGTCCATTTGTGTCCGTAAGCTGACCGTTATCCATCACCTGCAGAAGAATATTGAAAATCTCCGCATGGGCCTTTTCGATTTCGTCGAGCAAAAGGACGCAATGGGGGTTCTGATCGATGGCGTCCGTTAAAAGGCCGCCCTGGTCGAACCCGACATAGCCCGGCGGCGCGCCGATCAGCCGCGACACCGTGTGGCGCTCCATATATTCGGACATGTCAAAGCGGATCAGTTCAACGCCCATAACAAGCGCCAACTGCTTGGCGACTTCCGTTTTGCCGACGCCGGTGGGGCCGGCGAAGAGATAAGAACCGATCGGTTTTTCCGGCTCGCGCAAGCCGGCGCGCGAAAGCTTGATGGCCGCCGCAAGCTGATCGATCGCCTCGTCCTGGCCGAATACAACCCGGCGCAAATCTTCGCCCAATTTCTGGAGACGTTCGGTATCGGACTTCGAGACAGATCGAGGCGGTATGCGCGCCATTTTGGCGACCACTTCCTCGATTTCGTCCGTGCCGATGACTTTCTTTCTCTCGTCTTCGGCAAACAGCATTTGCCGCGCGCCCGCTTCGTCAATGACGTCAATCGCCTTGTCCGGCAGTTTGCGGTCGGTCATGTACTTCGCCGAAAGCTCCGCCGCCGAGCGGATCGCATCATCTGTATACGTAATCTTGTGGTGCTTCTCGAAGTAAGGCTGCAGACCTTTCAGAATCTTGACCGTGTCTTCCTTCGAAGGTTCCACCACGTCGATTTTCTGGAACCGTCGCGCAAGCGCCCGGTCCTTTTCAAAATGCTGGCGGAATTCCTTGTAGGTCGTCGATCCCATGCAGCGCAGCGATCCTGACTGCAGCGCAGGCTTCAACAGGTTCGAAGCATCCATGGCGCCGCCGGACGTTGCGCCCGCGCCGACCACCGTATGGATTTCGTCGATGAACAAGATCGCGTCTTCATGTTCTTCAAGCTCTTTCAAGACCGCCTTGATCCGCTCTTCAAAATCTCCGCGATAGCGCGTGCCGGCGAGAAGCGCGCCCATATCGAGGGCGTAAATCGTCGATTCAGCGAGCACGTCCGGGACTTTTTCGTCGACAATCTGCAAGGCGAGGCCTTCGGCGATCGCCGTTTTGCCAACGCCCGGGTCGCCCACCAGGAGCGGGTTGTTTTTGCGGCGCCGGCAGAGCACCTGGATTGAGCGCTCGACTTCCGATTCGCGCCCGATGAGCGGATCGATTTTGCCTGAACGCGCCTTGGCGTTGAGGTCAACGCAATAGGCCTCGAGCGCTGATTGCGGCTTGCCGCCCTCGCCCGCTTCTTCACTGGCGCCGCGCGGCGCTTTCGGTTGGTTCTCGCCCGGTCGTTTGGCAAGTCCGTGAGAAATGTAATTCACCGCATCAAAGCGGGTCATGTCCTGCGCCTGAAGGAAATGGGCTGCATGACTTTCCCGTTCGGCGAAAAGAGCGACCAGCACATTGGCGCCGGTGACTTCCTCGCGCCCCGAAGATTGAACATGAATGACGGCGCGCTGAATAACACGCTGGAAACTTGCCGTGGGTTTGGCTTGCTCGTCATTCTCAAGCTTGAGATTGGCGAGTTCGTTTTCGATGAATTCGTAAAGCTGACGGCGCAGGAGTTCGATATCCACATTGCAGGCGCGCATCACGGCTGCAGCGTCTCTGTCGTCTGTTAACGCAAGCAGGAGATGCTCAAGGGTTGCAAGCTCTTGATCGCGCTCGGTCGCCAGAGCGATCGCCCGATGCAGAGCTTCATCAAGACTTTGACTGAAAGACGCCACGTACTTACTCCCGTTCCATCATACACTGCAGCGGATGTTGATTGCGCCGCGACAATTCCATGACCTGCGCTACTTTGGTCTCGGCGACCTCGTATGTATAGACCCCGCAAATGCCGACGCCGTTATTGTGAACGTGCAGCATAATGCGGACAGCTTCCTCCGCATCTTTTTTGAAAATCGCTTGTAGAAGCCAGACAACGAATTCCTGCGGCGTGTAATCGTCGTTGAGCAGGACGACCTTATAGAGCGACGGCCGCTTCGTGCGCGGCGCCGTTTTCTGGACAACGCCAACGCCCGGGCCCTGGTCGATATCCTGATCGTGATCCTGGTCGTGATCGTTCTCGTTCGCCATTCGTCGTCTTTCTCACCAACATCCACCGGCGGATCCGGCAGCGCCGTCCGCGTGCTCATAGATAAGTAACGCAATTTCGTTGAAAAGGCGCAAACCAGCTTATTGCAGCCATAAACCCAAACAATGGCCGCCAAACAGAAAAAGCCCGGCCAAAAAGCCGGGCTTTCCCCAATTACGCAACGATTTGGGCCTATCTTACGGGCGGTAAGACTGAATTTTTTCGACCAGTTCGCTGTAACGCTCGGTCAGCGGGGCGACGGTCTCTTTTGTCGTGTCGATCCACAGATCGGCGACTTTATTGGCCTGGTTGAGGTTTTTCTCGACCGACTCACGGGCGAAATCCGACTGAATATCAAACGCTTCCTGCGCGCTTTTGGCGCCGGTGACCGCTTTGCCCGCAGAAACTGCGCGCTCATAGGAGGCCTTTACGAATTCGGCGTTTTCCGCTGTCAGCTTTTCAACGCCTTTCGAGTAGGCGCCGGCAGCCGCGATAACCGCTTCCAGCGCGCCTTTGTTGTAATCGGCGACGGCGGAGACGCCCTCGGCGAATTTTTCATAGCCTTCTTTGAAGGCTTCCGGATTGATTGACGCAAAGGCGTCGAAGTTATTAGCGGCCGATTCCGCTTTCTTGGCAGTAGCCATGGTGATCTCCCACAAATCGAAAATCTATAAGACGTTGAAATTGAACAGAAACTCGTACAAAACGTCTTTTGTGCGGTGCAACATATGGACGCCCATGGTGGAAGTCAAGGGAAAATTGTGCATTGCACAAAAATTCATATTTTAAGTTTGGTGAACTCTTCGTTAACGATAATTTTACCGCGCCGCGGGAGAGTTTCAGCTTGGGCGATTGTGTCAGAAAAACGGCATAGCGCTTGCTTCATCTACGGCATCGGCCCGCACCCGGCGGTTCGGTCCGTTTTTGCAGGCGGATTTGGTAAATTTTTCGGGGGCTCGTCTCTCACCTTATTGCGTGATCGGGTTCATTCGGCGAGGATCGTGTGATGCGTTGGATTGGCAGTTGCGTAATTGTTGCCGCGGTCATGGTCATGACTGCGGTATTTGCGCCGGCGCAGGCAAACTCAAAATACGCCGCCTACGTGGTACACGCTGAATCTGGCGACGTTTTCTTCGATCGCTACTCCAAATCTAGGCGCTATCCTGCGTCGTTAACCAAGATGATGACCCTCTACCTCCTGTTCGAAGAGCTCGAGGCGGGGGAGCTCACGCTTGAGTCAAAACTTAAGGTTTCAGCCCGCGCGGCCGGCCAGCCGCCGTCAAAACTCGGGGTCAAAGCCGGCTCCACCATCGACGTTGATACAGCGATCCAGGCCCTCGTAATCAAATCCGCCAACGACGTCGCTGTCGTCGTCGCCGAAACAATTTCCGGCTCGGAATGGCGTTTCGCCAAGGACATGACCGCCAAGGCCCGCAAGTTGGGCATGCGCTCGACCACGTTCCGCAACGCCTCGGGTCTGCCGAACACACGTCAGGTCACGACGGCGCGCGACATGGCCGAACTCGGCCGCCGCGTGATGCAGGATTTTCCGCAGTATTTTCATTACTTTGCGGCGAAGTCTTTCAGCTATAACGGACGCACTTATTCGACCCACAATTCGCTGGTCAAGAGCTACACCGGCGCTGACGGCATCAAGACAGGCTACACCCGCCGTTCGGGTTTCAACCTCGTGACAACAGCCGAGAAAGACGGAACGCGCCTCGTCGGCGTCGTGCTCGGGGGACGCAAATCCTGGAGCCGCGACCGGCATATGCGCGACATCCTCAACAATGCCTTTGCAGAAGTCGCCAAGAACCCGACGCGCATCGCGGCGCTCCATCGCAAAAAGCCCTCGCCGCGTCTGAAGCCCACACTCGTCGCTGCGCTTGCAGCCCAGCAGGCGCCGACCATTTCGGGCCACGAACCGCTGCGGCAGGAAATCATTACAGCGGCGGCCGATTTCGCAGAGCCGGGGCCAGGCAGCGACATTCTTGGCGCGCTGATTGCCTCAGCTGATGTGGAAGACTTCAATGAATTTGAGCGGGCGCGGATCGCCTCGGTACCGGACGCAGACGGCTATATCGGCGAAGGTGATCTTGAGAAGGTCAATGAGTTCGCCTTCGAAGTGCAGATCGGCGCTTATTCAACCAAGGAACTGGCGCAAGCAGAACTCGAAGCCGCAGCAGCAAAAGCCGGCCTCACCGATCGCGACCGGGCGATCCTTCCCGCCGGCCGCGCCGACGGAACGATGTTTTTCCGAGCGCGCTTTCGGAAATTTTCGGAAATGGAAGCAACGCTTGCCTGCGCCGAACTCAAAACCGAAGGCGTCAGCTGTTTTGTCGTTTCCGACGAGCAAGCCCAGCTGAACTAGCCAGCCCCGCGACGGCGCATCCTTTGCGCGGCGCCGGTCTTTCCATTACGTTTCTCGAAAACGCCACTGAGAGACGTGATGATGACCGCCGACATAACAATCCCCGTCAGTTCAATCGCCAAAAAAGAAACGCTGACCGACGCGGCGCGCGCTGCGGCGCTTCGCAATAAGGCGGCGGAAGACCCGGAAGGCTTCTGGGCCGACATCGCCAATCGCATAGACTGGATCGAGCCGTTTTCAAAGATCAAGGATGTTTCCTACGACGCCGACGATCTGCACATTAAATGGTTCGAGGACGGTGTCCTGAACGCCAGCGTAAATTGTCTCGACCGGCATTTGCCGGCGCGCGCTAACGATATCGCCATCATCTGGGAAAGCGACGACCCGGCGACGGACAAAAAGATCACCTACGCCGAAGCGTTTGAAGAAACCTGCCGCATGGCAAACCTCCTAAAAGCGCGGGGCGTCAACAAAGGCGACCGGGTCGTCATCTATATGCCGATGATCGTGGAAGCGGCCTATGCCATGCTCGCATGCGCGCGCATCGGCGCAGTTCATTCTGTTGTCTTCGGCGGATTTTCTCCCGACGCCCTCGCCAGCCGCATTGACGATTGCGGCGCCGTCGCTGTGATCACCGCCGATGAGGGCGTGCGCGGCGGAAAGACCATTCCCCTGAAAGCCAATGTTGACGCGGCGCTGGAAAAACCGGGCGGCGACAAGGTTCGCCTCGTCCTCGTTGTTGAGCGCACCAACGCCGACGTCCCCATGAATCACGGACGCGATCTCAAATGGCATGGGGAAGCGCGCGACGATGTTTCGCCCGACTGCATCCCTGAGCCTATGGGCGCTGAAGACCCGCTGTTTATTCTTTATACGTCCGGTTCCACCGGCAAGCCGAAAGGCGTTCTTCACACTACCGGCGGTTATCTCACCTACGCCGCCTACACCCATGAGATGGTTTTCGATTACAAGCCGGGCGACATCTATTGGTGTACGGCCGACGTCGGCTGGGTAACCGGCCACACCTACATCGTCTATGGTCCTCTCGCCAATGGCGCGACGACGCTGATGTTTGAGGGCGTGCCGACTTATCCTGACGCATCGCGCTTCTGGAAAGTCTGCGAAAAACACGACGTCAACATCTTCTACACCGCGCCGACGGCGCTGCGCGCGCTGATGCGCGAAGGCGACGACCATGTGAAGTCTGCAGATCTATCAAAGCTTCGTCTGCTCGGCACAGTAGGCGAACCCATCAATCCTGAAGCATGGACCTGGTATCATCGCGTGGTCGGCCGGGGTGAACTGCCGATCGTCGATACGTGGTGGCAGACGGAAACCGGCGGCGTTCTGATTTCGCCGCTCCCCGGGGCGACCGATCTGAAACCAGGGTCGGCGACACTGCCGCTCCCCGGTGTGTGTCCCGCCCTGGTGGACGGCGACGGAAAGATTCTCGATGGCGCCGTTTCCGGCAATCTCGTCATCACCGATTCATGGCCCGGCCAGATGCGCACCGTCTTCGGCGATCATCAGCGCTTCATCGACACCTATTTCAAAACCTATCCGGGCATGTATTTCACCGGCGACGGCGCACGGCGCGATGAAGATGGCTATTACTGGATTACAGGCCGCGTCGACGACGTCCTCAACGTTTCCGGTCACCGCATGGGGACGGCGGAAGTCGAAAGCGCGCTGGTCGCGCACCCGGCCGTCGCCGAAGCCGCTGTGGTCGGCTATCCCCACGACGTGAAGGGGCAAGGCATCTACGCCTATGTGACGCTCATGGAAGGCGCCGGCGAGAGCGAAGAACTTGTTAAGGAACTTAACGAAACCGTTCGCAGCGAAATCGGCCCCATCGCCAAGCCGGACATCCTCCATTTCACCCCGGCGCTTCCGAAAACCCGTTCCGGCAAGATTATGCGCCGTATCTTACGAAAAATCGCCGAAAACGAATTCGCGGCGTTGGGCGACACATCCACCCTCGCCGATCCGTCCGTCGTCGATGCGCTCATTGAAGGCCGCAAAAACCGCTAGCCAGAGCGCCGATCCTTAACAGATCGAAAACGCGCCTCGGTTAAATTGCCCATTCTCCTTTGGAGAGATTGAGGCATCGAGGCGAATGGACAGCGCAGGCGAAAAAGTTAGCGCGAGCGGAAACTGGGCGCTCCTCATCGGCGTATACGGCGCCTTTGCACTCCTCGCCGTCTTCGCGACGCTTCCCGCCGGCCTCGACATGGCCCGGATCTGGATTGGGTCGTCTTCCTATCATCATGGATTGTTTGTCGCCCCGGCTGCGCTCTGGATGATTGTCGCTTTCGGCGGCAGGCCGACCGCAGGCGGCGGCCATTGGATAGGCGCAGCTATTGTCGCGCTCGGCGTCGGCGTTTGGCTGCTTGGCCGCGCCGCCGGCGTTGCTCTTGTCGAACAGACGGGCCTTGTCACCGTTCTTATCGGCGGCGTTGGCGCCGTCTTCAGCGACCGCGCGCTCATGGTTTGGGCGTGGCCGCTGGCGTTTCTCTATTTTCTTGTTCCGGCCGGTGAAAGCCTGGTGCCGGCGCTGCAGGACGTGACGGCTCAGCTCATCGTTGCTGCGCTCAACATGTTCGGCTTTGACGTTTCTATCGACGGCATCGTCATCGACACCAGCGTCGGCGCGTTCGCCATAGCTGAGGCCTGCGCCGGATTGCGCTTGCTGATCGCGGCGCTGATGATCTCGGCGATCTTCGCCTACACGGCTTTTGAAAGCTGGTCGCGGCGGATCGCGTTTCTTCTTTTTGCTGCGTTCTTTGCAATCTTTGCAAATGCGGTTCGCGCGTTCCTGTTGATCCTCGCAGCAATCGTCACGGGCGAACACACCGGCGTTGGGCCCGATCATTATATCGTTGGTTGGGTGTTATATCTCGGTGTGTTGATTGTTCTCGCCCTTGTCGGCCGGCGGTTTGCCGATCGCCGGGCAAGACCAAGAGCGCCATCAGCAGCCCCGACCCTGGCATATGCTTCGGTGATTGCTGCCGCCATCCTTGTGGCCGCTGGCGCAGCCTACGCCGCAATGGTTGTCGACAAGCCCGTCGACCGGACGCCGCCGAAGATGCTGACGCTGCTCAATGCGCCGGGCTGGCGCATTTTGCCGCCGCCGCAAAACTGGCGCGCAGGGTTTGATCATGCAGACAGATCCGTCGCCGCTACGTACGATTCACGCGGCAATCGGGTTTATGTTTCCCTCGCCTACTTCACCCATGACCGTCGGGGCGTGGAAATCACTAGTGAAAGCTACCGAAGCGACGACGTCGAATGGCGCAAGGCTGGCGCAAACGACGCCGTTGTCTACCTCTTCGGCACGTCTGAAACTCGACGTTTTGAAAAACTGTCGGGACCCGGCGGTGAAAAGCTCCTGACGCTGACCGCCTACTGGCTGGGCGACGATGTCTACTTCGATACGGCGTCTTTAAAAAAGCAGCAGGCGAGAATGAAACTTCGCGGCAGCAATCCGGAAGGGGGCGCAGTGGTTCTCGCCGCGTCATTTCAGGACGATCCGGCCGAAGCTGTTCGAACAATCGGTCTCTTCACCAGTGAAATCGAGGCCTTCTCAGACTGGCGCGCGCGCCTCGCCGGAGAATAAAACCCAATGTGCGGGATCGGCGGCATCTTTGACCTTCACGGCGAACGCGATGTTGATCGCGACGCCCTGAAACGCATGTCCGATGCGCTTGCCCATCGCGGACCGGACGGCGAAGGCTTCTTTTACGATAAGGGGCTCGGCTTTGCGCACCGGCGTCTCGCTATCATCGACAAGGCCGGCGGCGCACAGCCCTTCGTCACAGCGTCCGGCGCCGCGCTCAACTATAATGGCGAGATCTATAACTTCGAAACGCTTACACAGAAGCTGCAACAAGCAGGCGTCGCGCTCAAAACCCGTTCCGACACCGAGGTTCTCGCCGAAGGATTGGCGCAAGACGGTGCAGAGTTCATTCATCGCCTGCGCGGCATGTTCGCCTTTGCCTTTTGGGATGCGCCTTCGCAGTCCCTGCTTCTCGCGCGCGACCGGTTCGGGGAAAAACCGCTTTACTATGCGCAGACAGAGGACGGGTTCCTGGTCTTTGCGTCGGAGATCGGCGCCTTGCACGCGTCCCGCCTGTTGCCGCTCGAACTCGACCATCACGCCGTCGCCGACTATTTTTTTTACGGCTATACGCCCGATCCGAAATCGATCTTTCGCGGGATCCGCAAGCTGCCGCCCGGTCATACGCTTTCCGTTCGCCGCGGCGCAAAACCTCAACTGACACGATACTGGCGTCCCCGGTTCGCGGCCGATGATGCGATCAGCTTCAGTGACGCCCGCGACGCCCTCCAGGAAAAGCTAGACGACGCTGTACGCGCGCAAATGGTTTCTGATGCGCCGCTCGGCGCGTTTCTTTCAGGGGGCGTAGATTCCGCCGGCATTGTCGCTTCCATGGCGGAAACCGGCGTCAAACCGATCACCTGCACGATCGGTTTTGATGAAGCCTCCCACGATGAACGATCAGGCGCGAGCGAGATTGCACGGAAATTCGGCGCTGACCATTATGAACATGTGGCGCGGATCGACGCCGAAGATCTGATCGACAAGGTCGCCGCCGCTTTTGGCGAACCCTTCGCTGACTCTTCTGCGCTCGCCAGCTACATCGTATCCGGTCTCGCGCGACGCCATGTGACGGTGGCGCTTTCCGGTGATGGCGGCGATGAATTGTTCGCCGGCTATCGCCGTTACCCGTTCTTCCTCGCTGAAGAAAAGCTCCGGGGCGCCGCGCCTTTGCTTATGCGACGAATATTGTTCGGCGCCGCGGGCGCCGTTTACCCGAAACTCGACTGGGCGCCGCGTTTCCTTCGCGCCAAATCGACATTTAAAGCGCTGGCCGCCGCCCGCGCCGACGCCTACGCGTCTGCCGTCGCCATCAACGCTCCTGACTACACAGGCGCCATGCTGAGCCCCGACATGACGGCGCAGGTAAAAGACTACCGCCCGCAATCGGTGATCGAAACGGCGTTCAATGAGGCGGATACGGATGACCCTTTATCGGCGGCGCAATATGCCGATCTCATGACATGGCTGCCGGGTCGAATGCTCGTCAAAGTCGATCGCGCATCGATGGCCCATAGCCTAGAAGCGCGCCCGCCTCTGCTCGACACTGACCTCGCTCAATGGGCGGGAACGCTGCCGAGTTCGTTCAAATTGAAAGGCAGCGAGCGCAAACGCATCTTAAGGGCGGCGCTTACGCCCCGTCTCGGCGCGGACTATGTGAATCGGCCGAAACGCGGCTTTGACATGCCGGTTTCTCAATGGCTGCGTCGGCCTGACAGCCCATTGATCAATCGATTGCTGCAATCGCGCGCGTGGCGCGAGTGTGGAATTCTAAACGTTTTGCAAATTGAAAAGATGGTCCGCGCGCATCAGTCGGGGCGACGCAACTACGCTCAGGAGCTGTGGAGCGTCATCATGTTCGACGCATTCCTTCGGATCGTGTAAATTCAGCCGGCCCTTCTTGAACGCGGGGCCGATGGCGCATGCGCAACAGCCTCGAACACAGCCTCGTAGCGCGCCGTCATCTTTTCGATTGAATACTGTCCCGCCGCCTTCGCCGCATTCGCAGCGCCAAGGGCTGAACGCAACTGATAGTCCTCAAGCAATTGGATCAGCGATTGTGCAAACCCCTCTTCGTCTTTCGGACCGTGCGTGAAGCGCCGGCCTTCATCGGGCAGCATATCGCTAATATCGCCGACGACAGGGGCAACAACAGGTAGTCCCGCAGCCATGGCTTCGACCAGACTGATCGGCATCTGCTCCGTATCGGACGTAATGGCATAGACGTCCATTAACTTCAGCGCCGGCGCGACGTCAGCCAAGGCGCCGGCAAATACAACATCACCGGCGACGCCCAGTTCGGCGGCCATTGACTTTAGCTCATCCAACAACGGTCCGTCGCCGACAATCAGTAAGGCGGCGCGATGGGTTTTCCGGACCTCTGCAAACACCCGCAGAAGCCGATCGAACCGCTTTTCCGGGCGCAAGGCGCCGACCGCGCCAATCGTTGGGACCCGCCGATCGCCGGGCGGCTCGATCGATGCAAAGCGCCGGATATCGACGCCGTTTGGAATGACCAGAAGCCGTTCGGCCGGAATGCGCCAGCCCTTTTCAAAAACAGCGCCCATGGTTTTCGATGGAGCAACGAAGGCGAATTGATCATGGCCGGTCGCCCGGCGTGAAAACAGCCAGCGCCGGGCAAAGTCGCGTTTCCAGTTTCGCCCGCTTGTTGCTTCATCAGGCCCGAAGCCGTCCTCAAAATGTATATGGGGGACGTGGGTTCTTCGGTTGGCGATGCGCCATTCAATCGTTCCCCAGTTGGATGTCAGCAAGAGATCAGATCTTGTCTCCTCCAGGGCGTCGGCAAAGCAGCGAATGTTCGTCCGGGAAAACGAACGGGACTTCTCAACCGGCAGCGGACATCGCGTGTAGGAAATATCATCGTTCAACAGCAACTCAGCGTCATAGACGTTGTCCATCGCCGTCACGACGTGATGCCAGTCGGGGCCGAGTTGTTCGGCAATATCGGCGAAGCGCCGCTGCGGGCCGCCGATGGCGAATGTCGAAAACGCCCAGAAGCATTTCATCGGCGCTGCTCGCAATGGACTTCTATGGCGCATTGACGAAATTGGTTTTCGTCGGCGCATGGGCGCCAGCCGAGAATGCGCTTCTCCGCGGATGTGTCGAATTGCGCGATCATGCCGCGCGATTTGAGATCGCGAAAGGACGGCGCCGGTACGCCTTTTCTGCCGGCGATCTGTTTCACGATCCATTTGAGATATTCGCCCGCATAAAGACGATAAACCGACGTCGGATGAAAGCGCAGCGGCCGCCCGGTAGCGCGGGCGAGCTTTTGCGTATAGCGGCGGGCGCTCCAGCGCACATCGCCGACGAGGTTGAACGCCTTGCCGGCTATATCGCCGACAGGGGCGCCCAGCGCCAAGACGATGGCGTCGGCGACATCTTCAGCGAGAACAAACGGCAAGGCGTTTCTTCCATCGTTCCAGCTCTGACAATGAGTTTCGTTTTCATAGGCGCCGAGCGCCGAATGAAACGGCGATCCTCCCTCGCCCACGACGATGGCAGGGCGCATAATCGCAAGAGGAATAGTCGCGGCCGCCTTCACCGTCGCCTCAGTCTTCACTTTGGCGCAGGCATAGTCGGCGCGCTGTTCGTCTTGCGGATCAGGCGGCGTTTCATTGGTGATCAATTGATCCTCGCCGCCGAGATAAAGCGCGGCGGAAGAACTGACATGGATGAGCCGCTCCGCGTCCGCCGCTGAACTTGCACGCGCGATGAGTTCCGCCCCGCTGGTCATATTGGAGATGATCGCATCGCGGGTTGCGCCCCCGCCGCCATGGGCGAGATTTACAACAGCGCTTGCACGTTTGCATATATCGGCGACGAGCGCCTCGTCGCTGATCGATCCGGCATAAACGCCAATGCGGTCGTTGTGGAATTCATCGGACAGATTTGCGGTATTGCGCGCAATGACGGCGACGCTCTTGTTGTCGGCGATGAGGCGCCGCACAAGGTGACGCCCGATGAAACCGGTTCCGCCAAAAACAGCAACGTCATAGCGCGCATCAGGCGCCGGCAGACGCACGGCTTTCGGCGCGCGCAGCGAAACAACCGTCGCCGCCTCTTCGCAGATCTCAACAAGACGCCCGCCCCGTTGATCCACTGTATGCTCATCGCGCTTCAATAAGTCGTGAAACGCGTTGACGCCGCCAATCATGGAGCTTGAAAAGCCGTCGGACGGAGGACCGAGGCGCGACAGTTCGCCAGCAAACCCCGCAACGCCGGCGAAACCGTCTTTGAGAGATGCAAAACCGCCACTGATATTGCGCATGGCGAAATCGAGCGGCGCAATAGCGTTGTGAGCGCGACGGCGCGTCACCCGGCTCTCGAAGATGTCCGCATCGACGACGCCGTCATCGCACAACACAGAGAACGTCCAGCTCGGGAACGATGCGCCAAGGGTTATTTCAAGCTGCGCGGCGCCGCCTGTACATTCAAGGGTCAGCATCCAGTCGGTGACGAGTTCAATACCGTCTGCGGGCGCCCGCACCGGGCCCGGCGCCGCGGAAACTGATTTTATACCGCCAAGCAATGCGTCGATCACCGACAGCGGATGAACAGCTTGTTCGAGCAACAGGTTGGTCGGGGAATTGAACATCCAGTGGCCAAACTGGCGCGCGGCGAGCTGGCGCAACGGCGCCGCGTAGCGCATGCTCACTTTGCGTGCGGTCCCAAGCGCGCCGGCGCTTATGATTTTTTGCGCGCGGGCGACGGCGGGATGATGAACAAAATTGTGATTGACCATGAACGCCGCACCGCTGCGCTTGGCGGCCGCCATCATGGCTTCGCATTCACTGATGCTGGCCGCCATCGGTTTTTCGACCAGCACGCTTACGCCGGCCTCGAGCAACGGCGTCGCCGCATCCGCATGGGCGAAGGGCGGCGTCAGAACGTGAGCGGCGTCAGGTTTTCCCTCAGACAGCAAGGCGTCGATCGAAGGGCAAACCAGATCGACGCCAAGCGACGATGCGAGTGCGTTTGCAGCCTGCGCCGACGGATCGACAATGGCGGCAATGCGCACGTCGGATCGGCGCGCCAAAGCGTTCACATGGGCGCGCGCGATCGAGCCCGCGCCGATGATCGCCACATCGCGGTTTAGCGTTCCAGAAATGGGTTTGTCAGGCGCCCGCATCATGCGGAAACCATACAAGAATGCTGCCAGTTTTTTGGTTAACGGCGGGGTTTAGGCCGGTTAAACAGCGGCCAGTACATCCGTGTAGAGTTCTTCCGGCGCCGGTTCCGGGCTTTCCTGAGCAAAATCCGCCGCTTCCTTAACGATCGCCTTGATCTCCTTGTCGATCGCTTTAAGGGCGTCCTCGTCGGCGAAGCCCGCATCGAAAATCCGCTTTTCGCAGCGTTTGATCGGATCATTATGTTCGCGCACGTCGTCGACTTCTTCGCGCGTCCGATACTTCGCCGGATCGGACATGGAATGGCCGCGATAGCGGTAGGTTTTCATTTCGAGAACGTACGGCCCTTCGCCCGACCGCGCATGATCGACTGCCTGACGCCCGGCCTCGCGTACGGAGAGCACGTCCATACCGTCGACTTCCATGCCGGGAATGCCAAATGACGCGCCGCGCCGATAAAGATGTGTCTCAGAATGAGCGCGCTTGACGCTGGTGCCCATGGCGTACTGGTTGTTTTCGATAATGAAGACAACGGGCAGCTTCCAGAGCTGCGCCATGTTCATCGCTTCGAACACCTGACCCTGGTTGGAGGCGCCGTCGCCGAAATAGGTCATGCTAACGGAATCATTGCCGCGATAACGGTTGGCGAATGCGAGGCCGGCGCCGAGCGGAATTTGAGCGCCGACAATACCGTGCCCGCCATAGAACTCCTTCTCCTTGGAGAACATGTGCATGGAGCCGCCCTTGCCCTTGGAGTATCCGCCCTCCCGGCCGGTGAGCTCGGCCATGACGCCCTTGGGATCCATATCGCAGGCAAGCATGTGCCCGTGATCGCGATAACCGGTGATGACCTGATCGCCTTCCTTCTTCACGGCCTCCATGCCGACGACCACCGCTTCCTGGCCGATATAGAGGTGACAGAAGCCGCCGATGAGACCCATGCCGTAAAGCTGGCCGGCGCGCTCTTCAAACCGCCGGATCAAAAGCATGTCCCGGTAATATTTGAGGAGTTCGTCCTCAGTGGCCGTCAGGTTCGATTTGGTCTCGTCCGCCATATGCCCCGTTCCATAGTCGGTTTCGGCTCCTATTAGGGAATTGGCGGTGCGTCGGCAAGGCGGCGGCCCTGCTGCTGGATTCTCACAGACAAGATATCTAGAATTTCAACCAATGCGGACGACGGAATGAATGCAACGCGATTTGAGCAAATGAGGGTCAATATGTTGAAGATTATGGCGATTTTCGTTTCTCTGGCCTGCGCATTGATGTGCCTTCCCTCTCAAGGCCTGGCTCAATCAAGTCAAATTGAAATCGCAAAACGGTTCCTCACCGCTCTTGAAAGCGGCGATCTTGAAACAGCTGAAGCGATGATGGGTCCAGAGTTCGTATTTGAGGACCCGACATATGGAACCGGCGTATTGAACCGGGAAAAGGCTGTCGCCGCATACGCGAATTACACGGCCGGCATTCGATCCATCAGCAAGCACCTGCTTTCAGCATATGAAAGCGCAGGCGTCGTCGTGTTGAACTACATTTACTACGTCGAAATAACACCGCCCGCTTCTGAAACCGCCGAAGATGTGATTCCCGTCATGGCTGAGAACACCCGCGTATTCGAATTCAAGGACGGCAAGATTGTACGACACATCGACCTTGCAGATTACGCGGCGTTCAATGCTGCAACTGATCCATCTGTGGGCCAACAGTGACCAACGCCGCCCGACTGAATATCCAGCGCGCCCCTATTTGGCGGCAAGCGCCTCTTCGAGTTCGGCGGCGGTGACGATCACGTCTCCATCCCGGGCGTAGCCGAGGATCTTGCGAATGCGTTCCTCGGCAAGGTCGGGATCGAGCGACCGCGACGACAAGCTGTTCGCCTTCGTTTCCAGCGCCACCCGGCGCGCGCGCAGCGCATCGACCTCGGCCGCCTTCGAAGCGACTTCGCGATTGAGCGCCGACAGGGCGCCGAATCCGGAATCGCCTGCGGCGGCGTTATAGATGAAGATGGCGGCCCAGCAGAGAATGAGAGCTGGAGCAACAATATCGATCAGAAATTGAACGCGAAACATCAAGAACAGACAAAACTTGCGACTCAGCAAAAGGACTCGGAACTGGTAAACAAAACCTTAACGAGATGATTAAAGTTTTAGCGTCAGAGAACGATCGCAACGGTTATCGACCGGCCCGCCCTCGAGCGCTACAAAGCCGAACTTGGTGTAAAGCCCAATCGCTTCTTCCATGATCCGCTTGGTGCTGAGTTCAATGCTTGCAAAGCCGAGCGCTTTTGCTCGGGCGATGGCGTGCTTGAGCAGTTTGGCGCCGAAGCCGCGCCCGCGAAATTTGGGCGAGAGGTACATTTTTCGTAATTCACAGGTGCTGGCGCTGAGCGGCGCGAGACCGACGGTGCCGATGATGTCGCCGTCATCGGTTTCGAGCACGGCGAACATGCCTCCGCCGTAGAACCCGTCGAGATCATAAAGGTCGCGGTCGGTGGTTTTCGGCGCCGGCTCGATCTCATATTCGTCGAGCGCGGCGAAAACGAGTGCGCGAACCGCATCCTGATCGGCATTCGTGGCGGAGCGGATCTGCGGCGCGCTCATTTCAGAAACGGAAAACCCGACTTGCCCGCGTAAACGGCGACATCGTCGAGGTCTTCTTCAATGCGCAGCAATTGATTGTATTTGGCGAGACGATCGGACCGCGCCAGCGATCCGGTCTTGATCTGCCCGCAATTGGTGGCGACAGCGAGGTCCGCGATCGTTGCGTCTTCGGTTTCTCCGGAACGGTGCGACATCACCGCCGTATAGCCGGCGCGATGCGCGGCGTTCACCGCGGCGAGCGTTTCGGTGAGCGTGCCGATCTGGTTGACCTTGACGAGGATCGAGTTCGCGCATCCTTTGCCGATCCCGTCGCGCAAACGTTTTTCATTGGTCACAAACAAGTCGTCGCCGACAAGCTGACACTTGGCGCCGACCGCCTGGGTCAGTGCGCGCCAGCCATCCCAGTCGTCTTCGGCCATGCCGTCCTCGATCGACACAATCGGATACCGTGCGACGAGATCGGCGAGATAGGTCGCCATTTCGTCGGCGCCGAGCGACTTGCCCTCGCCGGCAAGCTCATACTTGCCTTTTTTGTAAAACTCCGTGGACGCTGCATCGAGCGCGAGGAAGACGTCCTCGCCCGGGTTGTAACCCGCTTTCTCAACTGCCTTCATGATAAAGCCGAGCGCGTCGTCGGTGGATGAGAGGTTTGGCGCAAAACCACCCTCGTCTCCCACATTGGTGTTATGACCGGCGTCTTTGAGTTCCTTTTTCAGCGTATGAAAAATCTCAACGCCGGCGCGCAGAGCTTCGGAAAACTCATCGAAGCCGAGCGGCATGATCATGAATTCCTGGATGTCGATGGGATTGTCCGCATGGGCGCCGCCATTGACGATGTTCATCATCGGCGCCGGCAAGGTGCGCGCGGAAACGCCGCCGACATACTGATAGAGCGGCAAGTCCGCTGCGTCCGCCGCCGCCTTGGCGACCGCCAGCGATACGCCGAGGATGGCGTTGGCGCCGAGCCGGCTTTTGTTCTCCGTTCCGTCCAACTCGATCAGCGATTCATCGATATGGATCTGTTCCTCGGCGTCGAACCCGCAAAGCGCGTCGTCAATCTCGCCGTTCACGGCGTCTACGGCTTTTTCAACGCCCTTGCCCAAATAGCGGCTGCCGCCGTCGCGCAGTTCGTGAGCCTCGTGCGCGCCGGTCGAGGCTCCGGACGGCACGGCCGCGCGTCCCATGGACCCGTCGTCGAGGGCCACCTCCACTTCAACCGTCGGATTGCCGCGGCTATCGAGAATTTCGCGGGCACTGATATCGACGATGGCGGTCATGAAAGGCTCCTCATTGGAAATAGGTAAAAGGCGCGGCCTCTATAGAGGTCGCGCCCCGTCTGCCGCAAGACGTCAAAAGCGGCTGTCGCCGCCTGCGGCAAATCAGTTCTTTTCGATTTGGCGAATGTCGCGTTCGTCCACGTCAGACGGCCGCGCCGGTCGCGCGCGCGGAGGCGGCGGCGGCGGCGCCACTTCAGTCGGCGGCGGGGGCGTCGTCGCTGGCGGCGTATTGGTTGGCGGCGGCGGAGCAGTCTCGCCGCGCCCGCCACGGCCACGCCCATCTCTGTAACGATTGCCCCGGCGGTCATATCGATGGCGATGGCGGCGCCAATCATCGTAATAGGGGTCGTTGTAGCGGTAACCGCGATTGTAATAGTCAAAGGAATAAAGGTAGCCGCGGCCGGGGCGCCAGTATCCGTAGGATCCATACCACGGGCCTGAATAAGCGTAGGCAGACCCGGACCCGTAATAGGGCGAATACGCCTCGTCGAAGCATTGATTGGCCGCGTCTTCACAACCCTGCCGGCAGGCCTGAGCGGAAGCTTCGGTCGGCGCATCTTCGCAGAACCGATAGCAAATCCCCGCCTCGTCGTCGCAGGCCTGGAATGCTGACTCGTAAGGATAAAGCGCGCAGCCGCCCAGCAGCAATGCGCCCGCAGCCATGGATGCGAAATTGCGGATCATCAACAACCCCCTCGATTACGGCCCCCGCCTGAGGTTAAGAGGGTAACTGCTTGGAATAGAATTGCAAATCGCCAAAAAACGACAAACGCCGCGCAGATTTCCCGCGCGGCGATCCAGCCTTGGCGTCGGAAAATGACGGCTAGTCGTCCTTCGCCTCAATCACCTGCCGGCCGCGATATTTGCCGGTTTTGAGGTCAATGTGGTGCGGACGGCGCAATTCGCCGGAATCCTTGTCTTCTATGTAGGACGCCTGTTTCAGGCGGTCATGACTGCGTCGCATGCCGCGTTTGGCGCTGGTAATCTTGCTCTTCGGGACAGCCATGTCCTTTAGCCTTTCCTTCGGGACCGCGCGCCCGGGGCGCAACGGCGTCAATCAAAGAGCGGGTCGTCTAAGCCATGCGGACCCTCTTTTCAAGGCCGCAGCTCTTAGTGAAGGTCAAATTTTAGGGGGCGCCGGCCCGCGCCGATGGGCGCTGGCCCATAGCTCGCCCGTTTTCGGGTATTTAAACCCCGGTCCTGGGACGGCTTAAGCGTGCGGACGCGCGCGATGGGTGGTGAGATACTCCCGCGCCTGACGCTGCGCTTCGGCGATTTCCTCCGCCGACATTTCATTGGCGAGTTCGGCCCGATAGGCGCGCGCTTCAAGATTGCCCTGCATCGCCGCCAGATTGAACCATTTGTGCGCGGTGACGAGGTCAAAGACCCCTGCCTCGACGCCGGTCGAAGCGGCAAGGCCCAACCTGTACATTTCTTCGCTGCTTAAAATCGGCTCCGCCGATTGGACGGCTTCCACTGAGAAAGTCATGGTCATTCGTGCGCCCCTTTGCTTGCACCCTGTCTGTTTCGCCCCCGCTCGCACGATGCGTTTCGGGTTAACCATGACAAGGATGAAAGGAAGCAGAATAACATCGCGTTAACGGCGCCTTATGACTTCTTTTACGAAGTCATAAGAAACCATTAACCGTGAAAGCCATTATTCCGTATAAGGAATTTACCGATCGTCGCGCCTATTCTTCCGGCGTTTCGACCTTTTCAAGTTTCTGGAAGTCGCTCATGCCGCATGAGCCGACGGTAAATCCGGTCGAATTATCGACAACGCGAATGATTTCCCCGCGGCAAAGACTGGATGTCGTCAACTCATACTGCAGACGATTGAAAGAACTGTCAGCACCGCTGCAGCTCGAGGAGAGCTCAGCGAGATAGTAATCGTTCACGCCGACCTCAACCAAAAAATTGCGCTCATCGAGCGGCCTGATCTGATCGATCGTACGTAGCGGAAGGCAATCTCTTACCTCGCCGGTTTTATCAAATCCCGCGAGTTTTGCAGCAACTTCATCGCTCATCTCATAGCTTGAGCCTGTTGTTGTGCAAGCTGCGATAAGCATTGTCGCGCCGAGTGCTAATTGTGTCCTGCCGAGCATATACCGCCTCCTGATCTTTCCCCCGACCCCAGGGGCAATGCTAATGGGTCGGGGGTTTATCATCAAGCCGCAGGCTAGACCCTTCAGTCCGCCAGCTTCACGACTGCGCGATCACCCGAGCTGATAACCGGGGGTTGAAGCGGCCATTTCTCGTTCATCGGCGCTCATCTCCGCCTCAATATCGGCGAAAAGCGGCGTCGACAGATAGCGCTCGCCCGTGTCCGGCAGCATGCAGAGAATAGTAGATCCCTTTGGCGCCTTCCTGGCCGTTTCCATTGCGCCGGCGAATGTTGATCCGCCGGAGATGCCGGTGAACACGCCTTCCTTTTGCGCAAGCGCTTGCGACCACTTGATGCCCTCTTCATGAGGCGTTTTGATGATCTCATGAATAACGCCAGCGTCGACTGCTTCGGACGTAATCAACGGAATGAAGTCCGGCGACCATCCTTGAATCGGATGAGGCGTCCAGGCCGGGTGCGATGATGCAGGCGACCCGTCTGCATTGCGCGCCTGTTTATCACCGCTCGACAGCATCGCTGCGCCCGGCGGTTCGCAAACAACGATCTTTGTGTCGGGGCTTTCTTTTTTGAGCACGCGGCTGACGCCGGTCAGCGTCCCGCCGGTGCCGAAGCCGGTTACCCAGTAATCGAGCTTTTCGCCCTTGAAATCATCCATGATTTCGCGCGCGGTCGTGCGTTCATGCATATCCGGGTTGGCTTCGTTTTCGAATTGGCGCGTCAGGAACCAACCATGTTTTTCAGCAAGCTCTTTCGCCTTTTCGACCATGCCCGTGCCTTTTTCCTCTTTCGGCGTGAGGATGACCTTGGCGCCGAGAAAGCGCATCAGCTTTCGTCTCTCTACGGAGAATGTCTCAGCCATGGTGACGACAAGCGGATAGCCCTTCGCCGCACAAACCATCGCAAGACCGATGCCGGTATTGCCGGACGTCGCCTCGATAACGGTCTGGCCGGGTTTCAAATCGCCCGATTTCTCGGCCGCTTCGATTACCCCGAGAGCCAGTCGATCCTTGACCGAACCCAGGGGATTGAACGCTTCAAACTTCACATAGAGATTGACGCCGTCCGGCGCGAGCCGGTTAATTCGGATGACGGGCGTGTTGCCGACCGTGCCGAGTATGCTTTCGTGCTTCATATATCTCTCCTTTTCTTGGCGTATTATTGCGAGCCTCTATGCGCGATCGGGCCAGACGCGTCCAGTCAGTTTTGCGTGTGCCGGAAGAGCGGACGCCTGATCCGGCGACGTTATTGCTGATCGCAGGATAACGTCATCTGAAACGGACCCTTTGACGGATCCGCATTGGAAAGCGCAACGCTTTCCAAGCCATATGTTTTGCCGGCTATATCCCGTTTGGTCGCCATCGTCGCACCGCCATAAAGCTTCCGTTCGCCGTCTTTCGCCTCGGTCTTCGCATAGACCTTAAAGAACCTGGACATAGCCCGTTCGG
Organism: Hyphococcus sp.; assembly: GCA_965267325.1. Lineage (GTDB taxonomy): Bacteria > Pseudomonadota > Alphaproteobacteria > Caulobacterales > Parvularculaceae > Hyphococcus. The sequence goes on from OZ253943.1 coordinate 1,051,552, forward strand.
GCGAGTGAACGACCGCTAGCGGCGGCGCCTCGATAAACCCCACCGCATCGCCGGCGACCGGCATTGGTTTGTCGGCCTCTAGATAAATTGAGACTGAGACCGGGCACTCATTTTTTATTTCGACGGCTCGGCCGGCGAAAAACAACTCGGCGACGCCGTCGCCAAATGCGTCGGCTTCCACTTCCATCCACCCCTTGTCGGCGATGTATTGGTCGCTTTCGCAGTATCCGTCCCCATGCCTGGCGATATGCGCGCGATGCTGAAGAACATGTTTGATCTCATGGGCGAGCGTAGCGGCGCGCACGATGCTTCTATCATTCGCGGCGTATCCGGAATCGAGCAGAATTATCTCTTGCGCACAGGATGTTGTTCCCGCCGGACCGTTGGCGCGGCGCAATTCGCAATATCCGATTTTGACACTTTGAATTTCCCGCGCAGAAAAGACGCCCATCTCCGTCAGCGCATCGACCGATTGCGCGACGCTGTCATCGTATCGGCCAAACGGCTTGGCCCGAGCATCGCACGCCTCCAGAAGCTCTTGAGAAATTTGTTCCGATGACAGCGCGTTTGCCGAAGCCGGGTTTTCGGAAACGGAAAGAGCAACACAACCGGCGAGCGCGAGCGCTGCGTGATCGAGAATGCGGCGAGACAGCATCAGGGCGCACTCCTCATCATTTGCATCAGCCCGGCTTAACCGGCTCGACATTCGGATAGAACGCATCGCATTCGTCGGCGTCGACAATTTCGCTGCGCTCGCCGGCGCGCAGCATGCGTTTGCCGTGACGGGGAAAGTCCGCAACCTCAACTGCTGTCTGTTCGCCGCCCATGATGTAAACGAGATCGGCGTCGCCGGTGTTCAGGATGTTATGCGCGACGCCAGTTGGAAAGGCGATGAAATCACCCTTGGCGACATTCGCTTTTACATCCTCAATATCGCAAACGCCTTCGCCGTCGAGAATGTAGACCCACTCTTCCTCGGCGTGGTGGCGATGATAGATGAACGCCTCCTTGCCCGGCGGAATGCGCCCGAGATTGACGCCCAGGCGCTTTAGGCCGGCGGGGCGCCCCAGCATGGTCATGATAATTTCCGAACCGCCGTCGCCGAGCGGATGGCGAAAGCGGAACGAATGTTGCGCCTGTTCTGCGGCTTTGATGATATGCGGGCTTTTTTCCGCCACCGGATTATTCCAGTCCGAGTTTTTTCTTCAGGATCTCGTTCACCGCCTGCGGATTGGCTTTGCCTTGTGAAGCCTTCATCACCTGGCCGACGAACCAGCCCATGGTTTTGGGTTTTTCCTTCACCTGTTCGACCTGCTTGGGATTGGCGGCGATGATTTCGTCGACAATCTTTTCAATGGCGCCGGTGTCGGTGACCTGTTTCAGTCCGCGCTTATCAACGATTTCCGCAGGATCGCCGGTTTCCTCGCCTTCGAAAATCAGGGCGAAGACGTCCTTGGCGATCTTGCCGGAGATCGTGCCGTCCTTGATGAGGTCAATAAGCGCGCCCAACTGCGCCGCGCTTACCGGCGACTCCAAGATTTCTTTGTCGGCCTTGTTGAGCGCGCCGAACAATTCGCCGGTCACCCAGTTTGACGCCAGTTTGCCGTCGCGGCCTTTCGCGACGCTTTCGAAATAGCCGGCCTTGTCCTTGTCCATGGCGAGCACGGCGGCGTCATAGGCGGAAAGTCCATACTCTTCCATGAAGCGATGTTTTTTCGCGTCCGGCAATTCGGGGAGCGAGGCCCTGATTTCTTCAACCCAGGCGTTGTCGAACTCTAGCGGCAAAAGATCGGGATCCGGGAAGTAACGATAGTCGTGCGCGTCTTCTTTCGAACGCATGGTCCGCGTCTCGCCGGTCTTCGGATCAAACAGCCGCGTTTCCTGATCGATGGTCCCGCCGTTTTCAAGAATTTCGATCTGCCGGCGCGCTTCATAGTCGATCACCTGTTTGGTGAAACGAATGGAGTTGACGTTCTTGGTCTCCGTGCGCGTGCCGAGATATTTGAAATCGCCGGTTTCGCGAAACTTGTCGTAATTGCCCGCGCGGCACACCGAGACGTTGACGTCGGCGCGCATGGAGCCTTCTTCCATATTGCCGTCGCAGGTCCCCAGATAGCGCACGATTGTGCGCAGTTTTGAAAAGTAAGCCGCACCCTCTTCCGCCGAACGCATGTCGGGCTTTGAGACGATCTCCATCAGCGCCACGCCCGAGCGGTTGAGATCAACATGGGACTCGTTCGGCGCAAGATCGTGGATCGATTTGCCCGCGTCCTGTTCGAGATGCAGGCGCTCAATGCCGACCGCAATGGTCTCGCCGCCGTCGAGTTCAACCTCGATCTCACCCTCGCCGACGATTGGGTCTTTATACTGAGAGATCTGATAACCCTGCGGCAGGTCCGGGTAGAAATAGTTCTTCCGATCGAACCGCGACCACGTATTGATCCTGGCATTGAGGCCGAGACCGGTGCGGATCGCCTGTTCGACGCAATATTTGTTTATCACGGGCAACATACCGGGCATCGCCGCATCGACGAGCGAGACATTTTCGTTGGGCCCGGCGCCATATTCGGCTGATGCGCCCGAGAATAGTTTCGACCTGGAAGAGACCTGCGCGTGGACCTCCAGGCCCACCACCACTTCCCAGTCGCCGGTCGATCCTTGCAGTATATTTCGCGAGTTCGTCATGGATTGATCTCTGTTTCTCTTGCGGCGGTTTTGCCCGTTGGCGGCGGCGCACGCAACACCTCCCCGCTCGCCCGGTCGATCACCCGAAGCACCGCCTGATGCAGGCGCCTGGGATATTGCAGCTCCAGGTAATGGGTGCCGCCGGGGACGATATCGAGCGTTCCGCGGGAGGCTTCGCTTAACGCCGCATGGAGCTTTTCAGAGTTTGCCTTGGGCACGATGCCGTCGAAATCGCCGTGGATGACCTCAATCGGGCCGTCAAAGTTTTTGAGCCGGTCGAGCAACGGGCCGATTTGCGTTCGTCGACCGGCGATCTCCGCACGCACCTTTTGCCAGCGCTTCGGCACATAATCGGCAATCCGAGGATCGCCGCCGAGCTCTTCCAGTTGCAAAGCGTAATCGTGCGGTTCATCGATCAACGCGGAGACAGTGACCGCGCCGACAATCTCAGGAAAATCGAGCGCTGATTTGAGCGCCAGTTCCGCGCCGTATGAGACGCCCAGTGCGACGACTTTTTTGTCATCGCGCAGGAACGGCTTCGCCGCAGCGATCTGTTCGTCAAAATCGGGATATGCGCGAACATGGTCCCTGCCGAACCCCGGCCGCGCCGGCAACACCACCTCAATCCCGGGCGGCGCCGTTCGAATGAACCGTTGATAGAGATAGCGGTTGGCGGGCGTGCCGTGAAAAATGATGAGCCGCCACTCGCCGCTATCCGGCGCGATCGTCGCCTGCGTTTCCACCGGCTCAGTGAGCGGCGCCCAGTAATTGATCTCGTGATAGGCGCGGGTCACCCCCACCACTCGTTTGGCCGCGCGGAAAAACCCGCCGCTTGTTCGAGCGCCCACATGCCCTTGAACATGGTCTCTTCATCGAACGGCTTGGCAAGGAGTTGAAGCCCCAGCGGCAAGCCGTCCTTGTCGAGGCCGGCGGGCACCGACGCCCCCGGCAGGCCGGCAAGGTTCGCCGTCACGGTGAAGACGTCATTCAAATACATCTGCACCGGATCAGCCATCTTGGCGCCGAGTTCAAACGCTGCGGACGGCGCGGACGGCGTCAGGAGCAGATCAACCGATTTGAACGCCTCGCCAAACTCGTCAAAAATCCGCTTACGGACTTTCTGGGCGCGCAGATAATAGGCGTCGTAATATCCAGCGGAAAGGACATAGGTGCCGATCAGCACCCGGCGTTTGACCTCGTCGCCAAAGCCCTCGGCGCGGGTGTTCTCATACATCGACAGGATGTCGTCATAGTCCTTGGCGCGGTGGCCGTATTTTACGCCGTCATAGCGGGCGAGATTGGACGAGGCTTCCGCCGGCGCGACAATATAATAGACCGGCAGCGCGTATTTCGTCAGCGGCAGGGAAATATCGACAATCTCGCAGCCTGCATCCTTCATCCAGTCGATGCCCGACTGCCAAAGCGTTTCGATTTCAGCCGGCATGCCGTCGATGCGGTACTCTTTCGGCACGCCGATCTTGAGCCCTTTCATCGACCCGCCAAGCGCGGCCTCGTAATCGGGAACTTGACGGTCGACCGAAGTTGAATCTTTCGGGTCGTGCCCGGCCATGCTCTTCAGCATCACCGCTGCATCGCGCACGTCGCGCGCCAGGGGTCCCGCCTGATCGAGCGAGGATGCAAAGGCGACGATGCCCCAGCGCGACACGCGCCCATAGGTCGGTTTGACGCCGACAGTTGCGGTCAGCGACGCCGGCTGCCGGATCGAGCCGCCGGTGTCGGTCGCGGTCGCGCCCGCGCAAAGCCGCGCTGCAACCGAGGCCGACGAACCGCCGGAAGACCCACCGGGGGTCAGCTTCGCATCGCTGCCGTTCGCGCGCCACGGATTGACCACCGGCCCGTAAAAACTCGTCTCGTTCGACGAACCCATGGCGAATTCGTCCATGTTGAGTTTGCCGAGCATCACGGCGCCGTCGCGCCAGAGCTGGCTCGTCACAGTTGATTCATACTTCGGATGAAAGCCGTCGAGAATGTGGCTGCCGGCCGTCGTCAGGACATTTTCCGTGCAGAACAGATCCTTGATCCCAAGCGGGATCCCTTCGAGCGGACCGCCCTCGCCTTTGGAGAGCTTTTCATCTGAAGCTTTCGCCATCGCCCGCGCCTTGTCGGCGGTGACGGTGATGAAGGCATTGAGGTCGCCGGCGGCCTCAATGCGCGAGAGATAGGCGTCCGTCGCTTCCAGGGACGTAACCTCTTTTTTCTTCAGCGCATCGCGCAACTCAGCGAGAGAAAGATCGGTTGGATTTGTCATGCCCTACTCCACCACTTTCGGCACGACGAAAAAGTTGTCTTCCGTCTTCGGCGCGTTGGCGACGACATTCCCCGGCTGCCCGCCGCCGGTGGGTCCGTCCTGCAATCCATCCTCGCGCATGGGCAATTGCACATCGACGGTCGAGGCCATGGCCTCAACACCATCAATGTCGACTTCGTTCAATTGCTCGATCCAGTCGAGAATGCCGTTGAGTTCTTTCGCCAGCGGTTCAAGGCGCTGTTCGGGTTCCGCGATGCGGGCGAGATGCGCCACCTTGCGCACGGTGTCTTTGTCGATGCTCATCGAAGCCTTCCTGTCTGGCGCGACGGGGTATCAACGGGCGCCGGGCCGCGCAAGAGGCGGACGGCGCCCGGCAATCGAACTCCCTGAAATTGAATGATATAGAACCGCCATGTCCGTATCATTCATACAAGAATCCGTCGCCTTCGGCCCTGCCGGCCCTCTCTTCGGCCTCGATCTCGGCGAGAAAACCATCGGCGTTGCGGTCTGCGACCCGGATCGCCGGGTGGCGACCCCCGTCGACACGATCCGGCGAACAAAATTCACGCCCGACGCCGAGCGCCTCGCAGCGCTGGCCGCTGAACGGGGCGTTGTCGGCATTATTATGGGGCTGCCCCTCAATATGGACGGATCGGAAGGCCCCAGCGCCCAGCGAGCCCGGGCCTTTGCCAGAAATCTGCCGAAGATCCTCAACCTGCCCGTCGCCTTCTGGGACGAACGCCTGTCGACGGCGGCGATGGAGCGGGACCTCATCGCCATCGACACCAAGCGCAGGAAGCGCGCGGAGAAGATCGACGAATCGGCCGCAGCGTTTATACTGCAAGGCGCAATCGATCGTTTGCGGGAACAGACGCCATGAAAGCCAGGACGCTGCGCCATCTCATCATCGGCCTGCTCATGCTGACCGGCATCTTTCATCTCGCCGTTGCGCTGATCGGCAGCGAAGGCCGGGCGCTTGCCCTGACAATTTTCGGCTTCCTTTACATTGGCCTCAGCTTTTACGCCCGCGCCGACACGAATGACGGCTCAAAAAATCACAGCCGCAACGCCATTATCGCAACCATTGTCGTCTGCACGGCGGGCCTCGGACTTGGCGGCGCCAGTTACGCCCAGAGCGGCGGCCCGGCGGCGCTGCCGATTATGTTCCTGATCGACATTGTCATTATCGCCGCCGCCGTATGGTGGCTCATGAAAACCGCAAAGAAGACGTGATGCGCCATTGCCGCGCTTGTCTTGCGGGACTATAGAGCGCGACGGCCCATGAGCATCAGACCGACAGCGCCGGAAGACGTGCTCGCCGCAAGGCGACTTATCTCTATTGACGATCTCTCTGACGCCGACATCACCTATATTCTCGATCTTGCCGAACACTACGCGGGCTATCTCAGCCGGTCGCAGCCGGCGCCAAAACGCCTCGCCGGCGTCACCCAGATCAATCTCTTTTTTGAGGACTCAACCCGAACCAATCTCTCGTTCGAACTTGCCGGCAAAAAACTCGGCGCTGATGTAATCAACGTGCCGGTTGCCGCGTCATCGGTGCACAAGGGCGAAAGCGAGGTCGATACCGCCCAGACCATGGCCGCCATGGGCGCCCAGGTGATGATCGTGCGGGCCAAGGAAGAAAGCCTCCACTACACGCTCGACGAGGTTCTCCCCTGCATGGTGGTCAATGGCGGCGCAGGAACCAAGGAGCACCCGACCCAGGCGCTTCTCGATGCGGCGGCGATCCGTTCCGAATTCGAATCGCTGGAAGGGTTGGTCGTCGCCATCTGCGGCGACATCAAACATTCCCGCGTCGCCGGGTCCGATGCACGGCTGTTCCGGCGGCTAGGCGCTGAAGTTCGGTTTGTCGGGCCTGCGCATCTGATGCCGGATAATGATCAGTTCACAGATATCCCGCGCATGGACAATCTCAAAGACGGTCTTGCGGGCGCCGACATCGCCATGGGATTGCGCATGCAGTTTGAGCGCATGGGCGAAGATGGCGCGGATGCGGCACGCGGTTATTATGAAACCTTCGGCCTCACCCACGATACCCTGAAGCTGGCGAAGCCTGGCGCGCGGGTGATGCATCCGGGTCCCATGAACCGCGGCGTTGAAATCGACGGCGCGCTGGCCGACGACAAAGAGCTGTCGCTAATCCTGCGGCAGGTCTTCTACGGCGTTGCGACGCGCATGGCATGCCTCGATGCGCTGCTGACAAGGGGTGAGTGATGGAAATTGTTGCAACACTCATCCTCGGCTATCTCCTCGGTTCGATTCCCTTCGGTCTCGTCATTACGAAAGCCGCCGGTCTCGGCGACATCCGGGAGATCGGGTCGGGCAATATCGGCGCGACCAATGTCCTGCGCACCGGACGCAAGGACCTGGCGCTGGCGACGCTTCTGCTCGACGGCGGCAAGGGCGCAATCGCCGTCGCCATCGCCTATCTCATGGGCTGGCGCCCTGAGATAGCCGGCGCCGCCGCGTTTTTGGGACACTGCTACCCGATCTGGCTCCGCTTCAAGGGCGGCAAAGGGGTCGCAACATTCATGGGCACGCTGTTCGCGCTGCATTGGCCCGCGGGCCTCTTCGCCGGCGCCACGTGGCTCGTGGTGGCGCGTGTTTCCAGATTCTCATCTCTATCCGCCCTTACGGCGGCCGCCGCTGCGCCATTTATCTTTTTCTCCATGGGCAAGGTTGCCTTCGCCGTTGGCGCGCTCGTCATGGGCGTTGTCATTTTCATCCGCCATCGGACGAATATCGCAAGGCTCCTCGCCGGCGCCGAAACGAAAATTGGCGCAAAGAAAGACGATACGGCCAGTGCCGACGCTTGACGAAAAAGAGCGCCTTGACTGGCTGCAACTCATTCGCACGCCAAGTATCGGGCCCATTACCTTTCACCGATTGATCGCGCGTTATGGATCGGCGGCGGACGCGCTCGCCGCCCTGCCCGACCTCTCGACCAAAGCCGGCCGGGCGCGGCCATTGCGCGCCGCAAGCCGCGAAACGGCGGAAGCCGAACTCGACGACGCCGAGATGCAGGGCGTGCGCATCATTGCAACTTGCGAAGACGCATACCCGGCGCCGCTCCGCGCCATCGCCGATCCGCCGCCACTGATTTTCCTGCGCGGCCAAGCGGCGCTGTTTGAAAAACCCGCCGTCGCCATTATTGGCGCTCGCAACGCTTCCGGCGTCGGCCGAAAGATGGCGCGCAGCCTTGCGGCGGAGTTGGGGGAAGCGGGCGTCGTCGTCGTATCCGGTCTCGCCCGCGGCATAGACGGCGCCGCCCACGCCGCCGCGCTTTCGACCGGCACCATTGCTGTCGTCGCCGGCGGCGTCGACGTTATCTATCCTCCTGAGCATGCCGAGCTTACCGAAGATATCGGCCGAGATGGCGCGGTGATGTCGGAATGCCCTTTGCGCATGCAACCAACAGCGCGTGATTTCCCGAAACGCAACCGGCTCATCTCGGGTCTTTCTCGCGGCATTATTGTGGTCGAAGCAGCCGCCCGGTCAGGCACGCTGATCACCGCACGCTTCGCCCTCGAACAGGGCCGAGAAGTCTTCGCCGTGCCGGGCTCGCCTCTTGATCCCCGTTGCCAGGGCGCCAACCGCCTGATCCGCGACGGCGCGACATTGATCGAGAATGCGCAGGATGTTCTCGACGTCCTTGCCGAACAAGACCGCGGCGCGCGGGATGATCGCCGCGACCTCTTCGACTGGGCCGGTGCGCGGGAAGACAAGGCCGGCGAGCCCGACCGCGCGGCGCTGGACGCGCTGCGGTCGGAAATCCTTGAGGCGCTGAGCTATACGCCCCAGCACCGCGATGAACTCCTCCGGGAACTGGAAGCGCCGGCGGGCCTATTTGCCGATGCGCTCCTGGAACTCGTGCTGACCGGCGCGGCCGAAGAACATTCCGGAGGACGCTTTTCCCTCGCCGCGGACGCCGATTAACGCTCGGCGCCCGGAGAAAATTTCCAGATCCATCCCGCCGACGCCTATGCGCGTTCTTACGATTTTTCGTGCACTGCTTTGTTTCTTAGTCATTTTCTGCTCTCACCGGCAGGCAAAACGACGCCATTCATGAAACCAACGGTTGACAGAAGCGGCGGGGCTCACGCATTACCGCGCGCCAAATCCACGCCGTTTGAGGTCCGCCGTTCATGCAAGTCGTCGTCGTAGAGTCCCCCTCCAAGGCGAAAACCATCAATAAATACCTGGGCTCGGGCTTTAAGGTACTGGCCTCCTACGGCCATATCCGGGATCTCCCCTCGAAAGACGGCTCGGTCGATCCCGACAATGATTTCAAGATGATCTGGGAGCTCGATGCCGGCTCAAAAAAGCGCGTCAATGAAATCGCCGCCGCCGTCAAAGGCGCGGACCGCCTTATCCTCGCCACTGACCCGGACCGCGAAGGCGAGGCAATTTCCTGGCACCTGATCGAGGCGCTCGCCGACAAAAAGGCGTTGAAAGACGTGCGCATCGACCGCGTCGCGTTTAACGCCATCACTAAGGCCGCGGTGCAGGAAGCCATGGCCCAACCCCGCCAGATCGACGAAGATTTGGTCGACGCCTATCTCGCACGGCGCGCGCTCGATTATCTCGTCGGCTTTACCCTGTCGCCGGTGCTGTGGCGAAAACTTCCCGGTTCTCGCTCCGCCGGCCGCGTTCAGTCAGTTGCATTGCGTCTCATCTGCGAGCGCGAACTCGAGATTGAGACATTTATTCCGCAGGAATATTGGACGGTGGCGGCCCAGGCGGTCTCCGGCGGATCGGCGCCGTTCGACACCCGTCTCGTCATTCACGAAGGCGAAAAGCTCAAGAAATTTTCCCTTGGCGATGAAGCCGCAGCGATGGCGGCGAAACGCGCAGTGGAGGCAGCCTCGTTCACGGTCGACGCGGTTGAAGCGAAACCGGCAAAACGCAACCCGCCGCCGCCTTTCACCACATCAACCCTGCAACAAGAAGCGGCCCGCAAGCTTGGGTTCAATGCCCAGCGCACCATGCGCACGGCGCAGTCGCTATATGAAGGCATCGACATTGGCGGCGAAACCACCGGCCTCATTACATATATGCGGACCGACGGCGTCGACATGGCGCCGGAAGCGGTCGCCAATGCGCGAAAAGCCGTCAGCACACAATTCGGCGACAACTACGTTCCGGAAAAACCCCGGGTTTACAAATCCAAGGCGAGGAACGCGCAGGAAGCGCACGAATGTATCCGCCCGACATCCTTTGCCCGTTCGCCGGACAAAATCCGCGGTCTTAACGACGACGAACGCCGTCTCTACGAACTCATCTGGAAGCGCGCCATGGCCTGCCAGATGGCCGAGGCGCGGCTTGAGAACACGGTCATTGATCTTCTTTCGGCGGACAAGAAGACCGGCCTCAGGGCAACGGGCTCAGTCGTACTCTTTGACGGCTTCCTGAAGCTCTATGAAGAAGGCAAGGACGATCCGGAGAACGAAAACGGATCCGGAGTTCTGCCGAAGCTCAAGGTTGGAGAAGCGGCGCAAACGTCGGATGTAAAAGCCGATCAGCATTTCACGCAGCCCCCGCCGCGCTATTCCGAAGCAAGCCTCGTTAAAAAACTCGAAGAACTCGGCATCGGCCGGCCTTCAACCTATGCGTCGATCCTGTCGGTCCTGCGCGACCGCGGTTACGTCAACATGGACAAGAACCGGTTCATTCCGGACTCCAAGGGCCGCATCGTCACCGCGTTTCTTGAAAACTATTTCAAGAAATATGTGGAGTACGATTTTACCGCCGACCTCGAAGAAACCCTCGATGAGATTTCCGCGGGCGATGCGGACTGGAAAGCGTTTCTCAAAAATTTCTGGTCGGAGTTTCACGCCGCGGTTGAAGACATCGGCGAGTTGCGCATTTCCGAAGTTCTCGATGCGCTGAATGAATCCCTTGGGCCGCTGATCTTTCCAAAGAAAGAAGACGGATCGGACCCGCGCGCCTGTCCCACTTGCGCCGAAGAAGGCCGCGAAGGCGGCCAGCTTTCGCTAAAGACCGGACGCTACGGCGCCTTCATCGGCTGCGTGAACTACCCCGATTGCAGCTACACACGACAGCTGGCCGCGCTCGGCGATGGCGAAGACGGCGCCGAAAGCGCTGACAAAAAACTGGGCGTCGATCCGGACTCAGGTCTCGACGTCTGGCTGAAAGTCGGCCGCTTTGGCCCCTACATCCAGCTTGGCGAACAGGAAAAGGGATCGAAGGAAAAACCCAAGCGCTCCGGCATTCCGAAGGGTTGGGACCCCGCGAGCGTCGATCTCGATAAAGCGCTCATGCTATTGTCTTTGCCGCGCGAAGTCGGTCCGCACCCGGAAGACGGCGTTATGATCGAGGCGGGCCTGGGTCGCTTCGGCCCCTTCGTCAAACACGGCAAAATTTACGCAAATCTTCCTTCCGTAGACGAAGTCTTCGAGGTCGGACTCAATCGGGCCGTGACGCTGATCGCCGAAAAGAAAGCAAACCCGCGCGGACGCCGCCAGCAACAGGCGCTCAAAGAGCTGGGCGAACACCCTGAGACCGGCGAACCAGTGCGAGTTCTCGACGGACGCTACGGCCCTTACGTCAAACACGAAAAGACCAATGCGACGATCCCTAACGGTATTGAACCCGCGGATGTGACGCTGGAACAGGCGCTCGTCTGGATCGCCGAACGCGAGAAGAAGGGCCCGCGCAAGAAAAAGGCGGCAAAGAAAAAAGCGACCAAAAAGAAAACAACAAAGAAAACGACCGCCAAAAAGAAAACAACCAAAAAGGCGGCCGCGAAGAAAACAACAAAAAAGAAAACCGCGAAAAAGGCCTGACGCCGTTGCGGAAGATTAATCCGCACCGCCGCAAAAACGCGTCATCCAAAATTCTGGGCGAGCGTTTACTGATAAGTCGGCCTCAGACGCCCTCTCCCTTCGACGGCAACGCAGCCCACAGTGCGAGGAAGGACGGGCCGATAACCAGCAGCCATTCGACCAGTGGAAAATGTGCGTGACCGCCTATGACGCCCAGAATGTGAATGACAGCATGGCCGGTTAAAAATCCCGCCCCCGCAAGCGCCGCCGGCCAGTACCGCGGACGCCATGCGCGCGCCGCGAGCCCCAGCCCGGCGACTGTAAACGCAACGCCAATGTCCCAGACGAAATGCGGGTTGAAGGCGCCCGTATGCGATGCGCCGGGCGCGGTTTGATACCACCCTTGCGCATCGATCAGCATATAGGCGCCATTACCGATCGCTAAGACGGCGAGCGCCGCCGCGATGTATCGCTTGATCATATTCGCATCCTTCCGCGTCGTCTTAACGATGCACAGGCGTGCATTGTGACATATCGTCGAGACAATTGCGGCGGTTTTCTCATTTTGAAGGACCCCGTTCATAATTCCGGCGCCCCCGATCGCTAAAAGGAAAGCCATGCGTTGCGTTGTTGTTTTCGTTGCTTTTCTCGCTCTCGCCGCTTGCGCCACGGCGCCAGCCCCGCCGGCGGGAGAATTTGCCGGCGCGCTCACTGTGTGTCCGGGCCGGGTGGCGAATGCGCCGGCGGCGGGCCCTAACGGGCGGGTCTTGGGATTTGAACCGATCGTTGAGATCGGCGGCGCAAGTCTTTTACGGGCGCCGGTCGAGGGTTGTGTCTCTTCGGGCTACGGCCCCCGCCGCGGCGGCGCCGGTTCGTTCCACGAGGGCCTTGATCTTTATACGGGAAGTCCGCGCGTCGTTGTTGCCGGCGGCGACGGGGTTGTCGAGTTTATTGGATCGCAGCGCGGCTACGGTCGCACCATTGTCATCCGCCACAATGGACGCATCAAAACGCGCTATGCTCACCTGTCGTCTTACGCCCGGAATATACGGGTCGGCGCAAGAATTGCGCGCGGCGAACCTATCGGTCGCACCGGCAGAAGCGGTAACGCCACCGCCGTGCACTTACATTACGAATTCCTTATTCGCGGCCGCCCGGTTGATCCGCTTACGGCGGGTGCGTAGCGCATCTATCTTTTCACTACGCTAGCTGCTATGTCAGCGCGCATATGACAAAACAAGAAACTAAAAAAACAAAACAACATACTTCACTCCCCTCCCAAAACGACATCATTGAATTTTTGAATGACAGCGACGGCGCATCAGTGCGCCGCGATATCGCCCGCGCCTTTGGCGTCAAAGGCGCAGCCCGCGCTGAGTTGCGGGCGCTTTTAAAAAAAATGGAAGCTGATGGCGTGACCGACCTTGCCGGCGGCAAGCGCGTGAAAGTCGCCGGGAAGCTTCCGCCCGTAATGCCGATCGACATTGTCGGCGTCACCCATGACGGCGACCTGGAATGCGAGCCGGCAGGCTGGAAGGACGATCACGATCCGCCGCTCATTCGCATTTCGGAAAAACGTGCGATGAAATTCAAGCCAGCGCCCGGCGTTGGCGACCGCGTGCTGGCCCGATTAAAGCCTACCGGCGACGGCGCCTACGCCGCCGAAATCATGAAAGTCATCGGCAAGGGCGCGCACCGTTTCCTCGCCGTTTTCAGAAAGGACCGTGGTCGAACCATCGCCGAGCCGGTGGAACGCCGCGCGCGCGGGACCTTTACGATCGACCGGGGCGATGACGCCGGCGCGAGAGATGGAGACCTCGTCTGGGTTGAAACCAAAAACGCTCGCGGCTACGGCGCGCAAAAAGCGCGGGTCCGCAAGATCGAAGGGCACATTGACGACCGCGACGCCTTTTCAACCATTGCGCTCGCCAATCACGGCATTCCCACCGAGTTTCCGAAGGCCGTCATCGCTGAAGCGCAAAAAGCGCAATTGCCGGGATTGGGCGAGCGCACGGATTTGCGCGACACGCCGCTCTTCACCATCGATCCGGCGGACGCGAAAGATCACGACGACGCTTGCTTCGCAGAACCAGATTCAGATCCGGAAAATCCCGGCGGCCATCGCATCATCGTCGCTATCGCCGATGTCAGCTACTTTGTCCGTGCGGGAAGCGAACTCGACAAGGAGGCGCTGCGGCGCGCTAACTCCGTTTATCTTCCAGATCGCGTCGTACCGATGCTGCCGGAGCGTTTGTCGAACGATCTTTGTTCCTTACGGGAAGACGAAGACCGGCCCTGTCTCGCTGTTGAAATGATCATCGATTCCGGCGGGCGCAAAAAATCCCACCGTTTCATGCGGGCGCTCATGCGCTCCCACGCAAAGCTTTCTTATGAGGAGGCGCAGGCAATCTCGGAAGGCGCGCCAGCGGGCGCGGACATAAAAGAGGCCGTTTCCAACCTTTTCGGCGCCTTTCGCGCCCGCTGGACCGAACGCATCAAGCGCGCGCCGCTCGATCTTGATCTGCCCGAACGCAAGGTCATTCTCAACAAAAAGGGCGAGGTGGATGACGTCGTCAAACGCGAACGGTTTGACGCGCACCGGGTCATCGAGGAGTTCATGATCCTCGCCAATGTCGCCGCAGCCGAAACGCTGGAACGCGCGCGTCTTGAACTCGTTTACCGCGTCCACGATCAACCGGACGAGGACGACCTTGAGGGCGTGCGCGATTATCTCGACCGTCTCGACTACTCGCTCGTAAAAGGCGGTTCAGTTCGCCCGGCGAATTTCAACCAGATCCTGAAAATCGCCGAAGGCCGCGACGAAAAGGAAATGATCTCGCAGATTGTCCTGCGCGCCCAGCGTCAGGCAATTTACGACACGGACAACCGTGGTCACTTCGGACTAAACCTGCCGCGCTATGCGCATTTCACGTCGCCTATTCGCCGTTACGCCGACCTCACCGTTCACCGGGCGCTGGTTGCGGCTGGGAAACTCGGGGCCGGCGGCCAGACAAAGAAGGAAGCGGCCGGGTTAGACGAAGTTGCAGCGCAAATTTCCGATTTTGAACGGCGCGCCATCGCCGCCGAACGTGAAGCGACAGACCGGTACCTTTCCGAATACCTCGCCTCCCGCGTCGGCGCTGAATTCGACGCGCGCATCCGCGGCGTCACTAAATACGGTCTATTCATCATGGTCGACCAATCCGGCGCCGATGGATTTATTCCCATGCGCAGCATCGGCCGCGAACGGTTTCGTTTTGAGGATGCGATGCATCGGGTCGTTGGTGAAACCACCGGCGGGGTTTTTCGATTGGGTCAGCCCGTACGGGTAAGGCTTGAGGAAGCAATCCCCCTAACCGGCTCTTTACGGTTTGAAATGGTCAGCGAGCCGGCGCCCGGCGATCCAAAGCCGATGCGCCGCAAAAAAACTGTCTCGAAGGCGACGAAGAAAAAGACCAAGGGCAAGAAGCGCTCAGACAGAAAACCCCTGCCGCGAAAGAAAAAACGCAAAGGCAAGGCCAACGCCAAACCGCGGCGGGATTAGTTCTGCACCTGCACCCTGCGCCTGCGATTCGCCGAAGGCGGACGTTCGGGGTCCCGCCAAATGGAAATAGCTCATGCGCTCCAAAGCCATTTCTCTCCTGTGACCATCCAAACGTTGCCTTTGTATTCAAGCAGGATGATGCCGCCCCAACCGCACCACCCGCCACAGTTCAGCTCAGCATAGATGACCGCAAATTTACCATCATCCGAGAACCCAACGGGCGAAACGGACCACATAGATACAAAGCCCTCATTGTCGCGGTTCTTCCAGCGTTCACGAGCATGAAGGGACTCAAAAGAACCGTTGTAAATTGGAAAAGCGAGATTATTCCCGATTGAGCATCGATCTATGCGATTCTGCTTGCCTTCAACTACTGGCGCAAAAAAACTCGCTGTATCCAACTGGAGTTCTTCTGGTGTGGCAGCCGGCTGATTTAACAGATCGAGCAACGCTGCAACATCCAACTCATCGATTTCGGCGAGCGGTTTTCTAAACGAACTGGGCGGCAGCGCTGCTCTCTCAACCCACTCCGCTGGAATCCTCTGCGAGGTTCCATAAATGAAAACGGCTTTCTTATCATGGAGCTGGTTGTAGAAATCCCGATACACGGCGCACGTTGATGGATCCGCATAAGGAATCTGCGGACTCCACGAAGCAAACCCAATGGCGCTCGCAAGCAAAATGAATGCGAGTGGCAATAAAATGGTCTTAGATCGACTCATTGTTCTTTCGCCCGCATCAGGGAGAACTAGTATCGCTTCCGGAAAGTTCAATCCTTTCCAACACGCACATCGTCAATTAATCAAAATAACGTCGTGGTGAATGCAACTCGCGCAGGAAACTAGAACGTCCGTTTTTGGGCCAGGACCCGACGTTTAGGCCTGAATGGCTGCTACGCGCCAAAGTCCGCCGTAGAAATCCTAACTAATCGATTTTTCCCTGGCTTCAATGGCTTCAGTATTCTTCTTATTCGATTTAGCCTTGTTAAAGTGATAGGACGCCGACAACATCAAGGACAAATCGTTCCCATGACCATATACCAAATAATCGCATATTCAGTTTCTGTTGTTGGCTTCACTTTGGTTGTTGGGGGGATTGGAAGGGAACGTTTGCATGGGATTGGGATGGTAATGCTCGGCGTCGGCACACTCATGATCAGCGTGCCATTGCTAGCCCGAATGCTTGACACCAGCGCCTTATTCCTTTCAGCCATCACGGGATTGCTTATTTTGGCCTTGTACTTGGCCGTCTGGGCAATTCGTAACAGGCAAAATTAATGCTTGAGTTACTTTCCGCTCAACAAGGAAGCGAAGCACGATCTTCCTCTCTGGGTCAAAACCTGACGCTTTAACCTGAATGGCTGAAACTCGCCAAAAGCATTCTGTTGAAAAATCAAAGCCATTGTGGTTAAGTACATTCCGTAATTGGGCACTGAGGAGCGAAACATGCGATCAGTTCCCATACCAATGCAATCAATCATGATGGTTACGTTGCTGATTGGACTGTCAGCCTGCACCACTGTGCAGGATCCGCAACTCAAGTCGACCGATGACTCTCCGATCGAACAACAGCAACTAGACGCCGATGCGCAAGTCGCGTCGGAAGAAGAGGCCGACAAACCATCTAACGATCCAAACGAAGTTATTTGTAAAATGACCCGAGTGACGGGCTCCAAGTTTAAGAAGCGGGCATGTCAGACCCGCGCAGAGTGGGAGCAACTGGCGCGGCAGGGTCGTGAATTCACGGATAATTTGGACCGCAAAAATCGCGGCATGATCAGAAATTAATCGCATTCGATGCGTTACTTTTGATGGACATGAAAAGCGAGCGCGATTTCTGAAACGACATTCGAATGACCGGGTTCGACCGGAAACCGACGTTGAAGCCACCGCCCCAATGACAGAAAAAGCCCCGCCGATATTCCAATAACCGTAAATTCAGAGAATCCCGCGTTGATCGGGGTTGGGGCCCCGATCAACGGTCGATAGTTATCGTCATGATCCCCTTTGGCCGTATCATTATCGGCATGGTGTTATCTCGAAACTTTAATGTCATCCCGGGGCCATGCGGAGCATGGAACTCGGGATCCAAAATTCTATTCCGCAACCATCCATCTTTGGCGCCGGCGCGCTATAGATTCCGGGTCCGAGCAATGCTCGTCCCGGAATGACATTGGTGTGTTGGAGTGACTTTTCTCATAGCAGGAACAGTTTTACTCCTTGGCTTTCACTCGCCAGCTTGCATGGAACGGCGAGCCATGGTTGTCATGACCGCGCCAAAGGGGTTTTGCCCATGAAAGACAACACCAAGCTGATCGCCGCCGGACGGCCCCATCGTCGCCACGCCCATCCTGTGAACGCGCCCGTAGAGCGCGCCTCCACCATATTGTTCCCGACCTATGACGATTTTCTCGAAGGCTCGCGGACCATCAATTACGGCCGGCTCGGCACATCGACCCATCGCGCGCTGGAAGAAGCCGTAACCATGCTCGAAGGCGGTTTCGAAACCGCCTCGCGCCGTCGGGACTTGCCGCGTGCAATGCAGCGATCCTCGCCTTTGTCGGCGCCGGGGATCATGTGCTGATGACTGACGCCGCCTATGATCCGACGCGCAAATTCTGCGAACGTTTCCTTCAACGCTTTGGCGTTGAAACAACGTTTTATGATCCCACGTGCGATCATGATGAAATTGCGGCGCTCATGCGCCCGGAGACCAAGGTGATTTTTGCAGAGTCGCCCGGGTCGCTCACCTTCGAAGTGCAAGACCTTCCTGCCCTTGCCGAAGCCGCCCATGCGGGCGGCGCCGTCCTGATCGCGGACAACACTTGGGCCGCCGGATATTTTTGCAAACCGATTGCTCTCGGGGCCGATGTCAGCATACAGGCGGCGACGAAATATCTTGGCGGCCACGCCGACTGTCTCGTCGGCACGATAACGTCCCGAGACGAAGCAACAGCAAAAAAAATCTACATGGCGCTGTTGCAGCTTGGTTCAAACGTTTCAGCAGATGATGCATTTTTGGTTTTGCGCGGCGCAAGAAGTCTCTCCACCCGTCTAGAGCGGCATCAGGAGAACGGCCTCGCGTTGGCGCGATGGCTTTCAAAACGAAGCGAAGTCGAGCGGGTCATTCATCCGGCGCTAAAGGGGTGCCCCGGCCAGGCGATATGGAAACGGGATTTTAGCGGCGCGTCAGGACTCTTCTCGGCAGTCTTGAAGCCGGTTCCGCTGCCGGCGCTAAAGGCGTTCTTCAACACCCTCAAACTTGTCGGCATCGGGTTTTCCTGGGGCGGCTATGAGAGCCTTGCCGTGCATGTGGCGCCGGAACGCTACCGTACGGCGACGTCCTGGACAGATGAAGGTCCTGTCATTCGCTTCCACGCGGGGCTTGAAGATATTGACGACATCAAAGCTGATATCGACAATGGCTTCACGGCGATGTCCCAGGCGCAATAGCGAGGCGGATAGGATGCAGATCAAGTTGATGTTGACGGGTTGTCTCGCCTTGGGGTTGTCAGGGTGCTTTGCAACCGGCGGCGAAGTTCGAACGATCACTTCCGAGCCAGACGGCGCGCTGGTTCGCATTGATGGATTTGGCGAATGTGAAACGCCCTGCACCATCAAGCTCGACGGACGCCGGGAAGTCACGGTTGCGAAAGCCGGTTACAAGGCCCAACGGTTTGGAATTACCGCGGGGAACCGAAACGTACATGTAATTCTTCAGCTCGCCGCACCGACACAGGACGTCGACGCCGAAACGCTCCCTTCGCTTGATTAATTTCTACAGAGATTAAACTTGGCGACCCCGGCAGGACTCGAACCTGCAACCCTCGGCTTCGAAGGCCGATGCTCTATCCAATTGAGCTACGGAGCCGTTCGGTTTGTTATGGCGTTTTGAAAAGACGTTGCCAAGTATTTGCACAAAACACTTGGCCTTGAGTGATCAAGCGGGAGGCGCCGGACTGATACCAAATGGGGATATGAAGGCTCGCGCCGACCAGACAAATACCAGATCGCGTCTCGCACCGGGCGAATTGGACCAAGGTCGGCTCACGCGCTCAGATTAAAAATGGCGACCCCGGCAGGACTCGAACCTGCAACCGTCGGCTTAGAAGGCCGGTGCTCTATCCAGTTGAGCTACGGGGCCGGCTTGGCGTCAATGAGTCCAGGGCGCTCTTCGCTTGAAAGCGAAATTGTCCGAATACGCTTTTGGATGAGGAGAGGATTTTCGCGGCTCCTCGACGCGGAAGACGATGGCGTGTTTTTCTGCATACGCAACGGCTTCTTCGCGTGTTTCAAACGTCAGCCGCACCTGGCTCGCCGTCATGTCGTCGTCGCTGGTCCATCCCATGAGCGGATCGATGCGCCGTGCGGTTTCTGCGTCGAAGTCGAGCCGCCAGGATTTGGTGTTGGCGCGGCCAGATTGCATGGCGGTTTTCGCCGGCTGATAGATACGCGCAACCATGTCTCGATGCCTTCTTCCCGTTTCATTCGCTGCGGCGTGGTCGGGGCGGCAAGATTCGAACTTGCGACCCTCTGCTCCCAAAGCAGATGCGCTACCAGGCTGCGCTACGCCCCGTTGCGCCGCGTCGGCTCATCTGGGCCATCTTGTCCGGGATGTAAAGATTGCGCGTTGCCGCCGCCTTAATTTTCAGGATCGCCGCGCAACTCAACTGCAAGGAGGCCCTTCGACCCTTCGCCGAAGGAGACCTGGACGCGCTGACCTGGCTGCAGCTCTCCGAGCCCGCTTGAGCGCACCGTTTCCATATGCACGAAAATATCCGCTGTGCCCTCGCCGCGGGTAAGGAAACCATAGCCCTTGGCGCGATTGAACCATTTGACCTGCGCGCGGACGAAATCCCCCGCCGGGGCCTGATTGATCGGCGGCGCGGTCGCCGGCAGCGCAGCGGCGGTTGATTCGTCGATTTCAATAAGGCGAAGCGCCTGTAGTCCCTTGGTTCGGCGAACGACCTCGCAGGCGACCGTCGCGCCTTCCCGGGCCGATTCGCGGCCCGCGGCCTTAAGGCATGAGGAGTGGATCAGGACATCGCCATGATCGGATTCCGGCACGATAAACCCGTAACCCTTGGTGGTGTCGAACCATTTGACTACACCTTTGAGCGTAAAGCTCTCTTCGTCCGCGTCATCACTCGCTTCCGGCTCCGGCGACGATGAAATACGGTCGGCCATAGTCGTCATACGCCCCCCAAGCGGTGGATCGTTTCTTATCGCTTTGTCCATTAACTATAATCCAGAACACCGCATGCGTCATGCCCTTCAGCGCAAGCAATGCGCGTTTTTCGCTAATTCGAGAGCATTTTTCTCGAAAAAGTTGCAGTGATTGGATAACATTACGCGCCAAAGACGTCGCGATTCAGAAGGAAATCGTTTTAAGCGATGGCTTGTGATTCGAGATCGGTGAGGAATTTCTGAATCAGCAGAAGAAAGACGTCGAAATCCGATTCGATGTTCTCCGCCGATACGCCGCCGGCCGAATTTCGGTCCATCTGGATCGCAACATCACCGTCGCGGTCGATGTATGCCCGGCCGAATTTCACTTCATTGTTGAATCTGTTGAGAAACTGGTAGCCGATTTCATTGGCCTGAATGCCCGGCCAGACAAGAAACGAGACATCACCGTCAGCGCCGTCAACCGCAACGACGATGCGGTACTGAGCGACATCGACGTATATCTTCGTCGCGTCATAGTCCTGAACATTGTAGCCCTGCTCGGTCAGGATTTTTGCAATATCCGTCTTGGATACGCTTTCTGCGAACGCACCGGTGACCGGCGCGAGCGCCAACAATGCTGAAGCAGCCAAAACAGCAAATCTCATGACCAACCCCTCAACCCAACACCCACGTCGGTTAACTATAAGGTAATTAAAGGCAAAACCGGGCAAAAATCAATCGATCGATGCAAGCGGCGGCCTGCCCGATAATTGGCGGAGTAATGCGGTTTAAAGTGGCAGGCCCTAGGGGAATCGAACCCCTCTTTCCAGGTTGAAAACCTGGCGTCCTAACCGATAGACGAAGGGCCCACTCGGCGCCGCCGGAGAGCGGCAGGCGCGCTGTATAGGCGAGCCGGACAGCGAAATGCAAGTCCGAAAAAGCCTGGCGCACTGCATATTACGAGACGGGCGCGGCATCCTCGATCTGGAGCTGTCCGGCGTCCCCGCCCCGCCAGGCATCGGCGCGAATTCTACCGGCGACGTGGAGCCGTTTTCTCCCATAGAGCGCACCGCCCAGCCGGTCCCCCTCGGCCCGAAAAGCGATGGCCCGGATCTGGACCCCGGCTCGATCCCTAAGGGTCGCTGCGACGTGGTCTTTCCCCACCCGTTTGGCGCTCGTGACTTCAATATCGCAAAGGGCGAAGCGGGGCTCGGGATTCCCGACGCCATAAGGCCCGGCTCGCGCAATCGTTTCAGCAAACGTCCGCGACACCATCGGCGCGCCGACAACGGCGTCTATTTCAAACTTTTGCGCTGCGCGCGCACTCTGAACGGCGCCCGATAACTTTTCATTCAAGTACGCGCGGAATTCCGTAATGGCGGTTTCAGCAATTGTAAGGCCGGCAGCCATTGCGTGACCGCCGCCGGCTTCAAGCAAGCCGTCTGTCCGTGCAGCCGTGATCGCTGAACCGAGATCGACGCCTGCAATAGATCGTCCCGATCCCTTTCCGACGCTGTTCTCGATCCCGATGACGATTGTCGGTTTTTCGAATTTCTCTTTGATGCGGCCGGCGACAATGCCGATGACGCCCGGATGCCAGCCTTCGCCAGCGGCAACGATGATGTCGTCTGCATCCCCGTTATTGCGTTCGATTTGTTGCAGCGCTTGCGTCTGCACTTCCGCTTCGATCGCCTGTCTCTCGGCGTTCATAACGTGCAATCGTTCAGCCAATTGGTGCGCACGATGCGGGTCTTTCGTAGTTAGCAGTTCAAACGCCAGACGCGCGTGGCCAATCCTCCCGGCGGCGTTAATGCGCGGCCCCAACAAAAAACCAAAGTCGTAAGGGGATGCCGGAGACTTTGCGCCGGCCTGTTTAGCGAGCGCGGCAAGGCCGATATTTTCGCTGGCGTCTAGGGTTTTCAGCCCCTGCGAAACAAGAACGCGAGTGGTTCCTCGCATCTCCATGACGTCGCAGACGAGGCCGAGCGCCGCGAGGTCCAAAAGGCGCAACAGGTTGGGCTCTTGTCGCGTTTTGAAGAATCCCAATTCGCGCAACCGCCGGTTCAGTGCAACGACGGCGAAATAGGCGACGCCGGCTGCGGAAAGGTTTTGCAATCCGGACAAATCGTCCGGCCTGTTCGGATTTACAGTCGCCATTGCGCCGGCGGGCGGCGGTCCGCTCATCAAATGATGATCCAGAACGATGAACTCGGCGCCCTCGGCCGCGGCCTCGTTGATCGCTTCATGGGCCGAAGCGCCGCAATCTACGGTTACGATTATCTTGGCGCCCTCCGACATCAATGCTCTGAATGCATCGGCCGTCGGCCCGTATCCTTCCGTAATTCGGTCAGGCAGATAAACCGGTATCTCGACGCCCACGGCGGCAAAGTAACGAAAGAGCAACGCCGACGCCGTGACGCCGTCCACATCGTAATCTCCGAAAACGCCGACTGTTTCATTGTTGACAATTGCCTCGGCGAGGCGCTCAGCGGCTTCACGCATATCCTTCAGTACAAAAGGATCAGGCAACGACGTTTTTAGTTTCGGCGAAAGATATGAACTTGCATCGTTTGGTTCGACGCCCCGCGCCGAAAGAACACGCGCCAACAACGGATCAAGTTCAAGCGTTTGAACCATCGCAGCAACGTCGCGCGGGCTTGCCGCACGCAGCACCCACGGCTTTCCAGACGTAGGCTCTAAATTCTCCGGTAGAGCGACATCGTCAAAGAAAATCGGATTTGGATGATTCACGAGGCCGCGCGCAGACTGTTAACGATGTGATCTGGCTCTGATGTATCTTACAGTGCCCGTTTTTGATCGCATGACCACCGTATGCGTGTTGACGTAGCCTGGCTCCCATTTGACCCCGTCAAGCATCGTTCCGTTGGTAACGCCGGTGGCCGCAAAAATTACGTCGCCCGATGCAAGATCGTTTAGATAGTATTTTCGATCCAGATCGGTAATCCCTGCGCGCTCCGCCCGGGCGCGTTCGTCATCATTCCTGAAGACGAGGCGTCCTTGCATCTGACCGCCGACGCAACGGAGCGCAGCGGCGGCGAGAACGCCTTCCGGCGCGCCGCCCTGCCCCACATAAAGGTCTATGCCCGTGGCGGTCTCGGTGGTGTGAAAGACACCGGCGACATCACCGTCCGGAATGAGAAATACGCGCGCGCCCATGCGGCGGGCGCCGGTGATTAATCCCTCATGGCGATCGCGATCCAGAATGCAGAGCGTGATCTCCGACGGCGCTACGCCCTTGTGTTTTGCCAAACTGTCAATGTTTTCCTCAACCGGCGCATCGAGATCGATTACGCCTTCGGGAAATCCCGGGCCGCAAGCGATCTTGTCCATATAAACGTCCGGCGAATGCAACAGCGTGCCGCCCTGCGCCATCGCGACAACCGCAAGGGCGTTCGCCATCGCCTTTGCGGTCAGGGTCGTCCCCTCTAGCGGGTCGAGAGCAATATCGATCTTCGGCCCTTTGCCGGTGCCGACTTTCTCGCCGATATAGAGCATCGGCGCTTCGTCTCGCTCGCCTTCCCCGATGACGACCGTGCCGTCCATCTCAAGTTTGTTGAAGGCGTTTCGCAAGGCGGTCACAGCCGCGTCGTCAGCGCCTTCCTTATCGCCGCGGCCAATCATGGTCGAAGCGGCGACCGCCGCGGCCTCGGTGCAGCGCCCGACTTCCATGGTCAACACGCGATCGAGATACGTCTCTTCAGCAGCCATCAAGAACTTTCCTTGCGAATTTACTTTTCATCAATATCGGCGTCTTGACGTATCTCGCGGCTTTCGCGCGCGGCGGCCGCCTTTTCGTCTTCGATCGCCGCCGTCAACTCTTCACTTGCCTGCGCTATCGCCGTCGCCTCGTCCAGCGCCGCGGCGGTTTCGAGCGCATCGGTCTCCACAGCCATGTCCAAATTATCGCGTTCCTTTTCGAGGTCTTCAATCGCGTTCGCGATGCCGCCACTCGGAATGGGCGACATTTTGGCGCCGCCGGCGGCGGTCTCGCCAAGTTTCGGAAACCTGGGGCGGACATCTTCGCGCCGTTCTGCGACTGTTGCGGTTATGGTCGGGTTTGGTTCTTTTTCGTCCGCAATTCTCTCGTATCGGACGATGCCGGGAGGCGCCAGTCGGGCGAGGTCCGTACCCGCGCATCCCACCGTGACGGACGCCAGGCTGAGAGCGACGCACAAGCAGCGCCAGTTCGTTTTTTGCACCATTTCCATTGACATTCTATAGTCTCGCGACCACCCGGTTAAAGCTCAATTTGGCGCCTCGCTGCAAGATGAAACCATGACAAACACCAAAGCTAAACCGGCCTCCGCCAAGAAGCGCACCGCCGCTAAAAAAAGCCGCAAGAAACCTGCATCCATGGCCGCATCGCCGAAAGCGAAAACTGCAGCCAAAGAGGAGCCGGCAAGCCCTGCGGCGGCAAATGGCTCCCTTTTTCAGGATTTCGACGCCCTTACGGAATATTTAACCAACGTATCGGGGAAAAGCCGCGACGTCATCTCCGAGTTTTTCGCCAACAATCCGGACCTCCGCCAGGCCACCGGTCAGCTTCCCGCTGACCCGTTGAATATCGGGGACGCTTTTCAGGAGATGTTGAAAGGGCTGGCGGCTGATCCCGGGACAGTGATGCAGCGGCAATTCAATCTCTGGGGCGATTACGCCAAGCTGATGGCGACGATGTCCCGGCGCATGGCCGGCGAGCAGGTCAAACCCGCGATCGAGCCGACCCGCGGAGACCGCCGTTTCAACCATGAGGCATGGGATGAAAATCCCATGTTGGATTTCGTCAAGCAATCCTACCTCATCGGCGCCAAATGGCTGGAACAGACGGTTGAGAACCTCGAGGGCATGGATCCGCATGAAAAGGCCAAGGCGGAATTTTACACCCGCCAGTTCATCGACGCTTGTGCGCCGTCGAATTTCGCCATGCTCAATCCCGAAGTGGTCGAAGCGACCATCGAGAGCAAAGGCGAAAATCTTTTCAAGGGATTGAAAAACCTGATCGACGACATCGATCGCGGTCACGGCAAACTGTCGATCCGGCAGGCTGATCTTGAACACTTTAAGCTCGGCGAAAATATCGCGACGACGCCTGGCAAAGTCGTTTACCAGAACCCGATCTTTCAGCTTATCCAGTATGAACCGACGACCGAGGAAGTCGCCAAGACGCCGATGCTGATCGTGCCGCCGTGGATCAACAAGTTTTACATCCTCGACCTTCAGCCCAAGAACAGTTTTGTTAAATGGCTGGTCGATCAGGGTCGCACGGTATTCGTAATTTCGTGGGTCAATCCCGATCCATCGCTGCGCGAAAAATCCTTTGAGCACTATATCAAGGAAGGATTATTCGAAGCGCTCGAAGCCGTCAGAAAAGCGACCGGCGAACCAAAAGCCGACACCATCGGCTACTGCATTGGCGGCACAATGCTGTCGATGGCGCTCTCCTACATGGCGCAGACAAACGACAAGCGCATCAACTCGGCAACATTCTTCACAGCGCAAGCTGATTTTGAGGAGTCTGGCGACTTGCAGTTGTTTGTGGACGACGCTCAGCTTGATGCAATCGAAAAGCAGATGGATGCGGCCGGCGGCGTCCTTGAAGGGCGCGCCATGGCGACGACATTCAATATGTTGAGATCCAATGACCTTATTTGGTCATTTGTCATCGACAACTACATGAAAGGGAAAGACCCGGCCAAGTTTGATCTTCTGTTCTGGAACTCGGACGCGACGCGTATGCCGAAAAATGTGCATCTGTTTTATCTGCGCGAATTCTATCAGCATAACCGGCTCGCCAAGGGTGAAATGACCCTGGACGGGCATACGCTCGACCTTGGCGAGGTCAACATACCGATATTCATGCAGGCCGGCGAAACCGACCACATTGCGCCACACAACTCTGTGTACAGAACCGCACGCCTTTACGCGTCAAAAGAAAACAACGACGTCACTTATATGCTTGCGGGATCGGGGCACATCGCAGGCGTCGTCAATCATCCTGACAAACACAAATATCATCACTCAATAAACTCGGCCCTGCCCGAAACGCTCGACGCCTGGAAAGATGGCGCGGAACGCTTTCCCGGTTCCTGGTGGCCCCATTGGATCGAGTGGCTCGACAATTTCAGCCAGGGAAAAACAGAAGCGCGCACGCCGGGCGATGGCGATCTCGAAATCATTGAGGACGCGCCCGGCAGCTACGTGCGCGTAAAGGCGTAGCCAGATTTAAGCTGTTTGCGCGGCCGTATCGATTTTTACACCGGCCTGTTCATGAGCCGCCGGCGCAAATCGCAATACGCCGTCATCGAGCGACGCAAAGCGCAAATTGACGACATCGCGAAAATAGTCCTGCGGATGCCGCCACGGCGCGCGCGCGCCTTGTTTGGGCAATCGTGCGGCGGCGCGCGCCACATATCCTGAGCTGAAATCGAGGAATGGCTCGCGCTGCATATCCGGTTCGTCGTTGACCGGCGTAACAGACGCGTAGTTCTTGTCGTCAAGGCAATTGATCAATCGGCACGCATAGGCGTTCACCAGATCGGCGCGTAACGTCCAGGACGCATTGGTATATCCGAAAACAGAAACTAGGTTCGGGATTTTCTCAAACATGACGCCTTTGTAGGTGAGAACGTCGCCGGGATGGACCGTCTCGCCGTCCACGACGATCTCAGCGCCGCCGAACGCCTGCAGTTCAAGTCCTGTCGCCGTAACAATGACATCGGCCTCTATGACCGCGCCGGAATCAAGCTCAACCCGGCGGGCGCCTAATGACTTAATCGTGTCCGTTGCAACCGAAGCAGCGCCGGATTTTATTGAGTCAAACAGATCGTCGTCAGGCACAACGCAAAGCCGCTGCTCCCAAGGATTGTAGCGCGGCGTAAAGTGGGTATCGACGTCGTAACCGTCCGGCAATCGATCGCGCGCCATCCGGATCAGGCTTTTGGCAGTTTTCTTTGGCCGCGAACGCGCGAACTTGAATGAAATCTGCTGCAGAATTACCCGCTGCCAGCGCATGAGCGAATGCGCGAGATTTCCCGGAAGAATCTTGGAGAAAAAGCGCGACTGGCCGCTCACTGCAGGCATCGAAAAGTAGTAGGTCGGCGACCGCTGCAACATGGTCACATGCGCAGCCTTTTCTGCAAGCGCCGGCACAAGCGTTACCGCTGTCGCGCCGGAGCCGATGACTACAATGCGTTTGCCTTTGTAGTCATAATCCTCCGGCCAGTGTTGCGGATGGATGATATCGCCGGAAAAATTCTCAACGCCGGGGATCTCCGGCGTGTATCCGGATGCATAACGGTAATACCCGGCGCAGAACATTACGAAGGGCGTTTCGTAGATTTCCTCGTCGTCGCCACGGGCGACATGGATGCGCCACACCGATTGCGAAGAGGACCAACGCAATGACTGCACGCGGCGCCCAAAGCGAATGTGCTTGTGGACGTCGTACTCGTCCGCCGTCTCCGAAACATAGTCTTTGATCGCGGGGCCATCGGCGATCACCTGGTGGCCGCGCCAGGGACGGAAACCAAACCCCAGCGTAAACATGTCGCTGTCGGAGCGAATGCCCGGATATTTAAAGAGATCCCAGGTGCCGCCGATTTCCTCCCTCGCCTCAAGGATTGCGTATGACTTGCCTGGGCATTGTTTCTGGAGGTGGTAGGCCGCGCTGACGCCGGAAATTCCGGCGCCGATTACAATTACGTCAAATTTCTGCATCGATTGAGACATGTCGTCACCGCGGATCTGAACAGTATCGACGGGTGCGCCTCCGGTCGATGGATTTTTGCAGTACCTCGGAAATGGGGGCGTTTACAATTCATTAACCAATTCGAATCACCGTCCAATCAAAATTCAGGGCGGGCGATGAGTAAGTTAGACGTAACAACGCAGGATCTATTTCGGCGGCTGGGGCCGACGTCGCGCTCGCGCAGCGTCAAGGCTGATGCGGTTTTTCGACGCCTGCGGCTGGAGCAATCCGATCAGATCGCCGATGCGTTGGGACGCGCGCCGAAGATAATCAAGCCGGCGGAAATCGCTGAAAGCCAAGTTCCCAATGACGGCGACGCAAACGTGGATGTAGAATAGACGACGCGTTACGCCTGTTCTGCGAGCTTCACGCCACTTTGCTCAAGAAAACCGCGAAGCTCGCCTGATTCAAACATCTCGCGCACAATATCGCAGCCGCCGACAAATTCGCCTTTGACGTAAAGCTGCGGAATGGTCGGCCAATCGGAAAACTCTTTGATCCCCTGACGCAGATCGTCGGATTCCAGGACATTGGCGGTACTGTAGTCAGCGCCGAGATAATCGAGGATCTGAACGACGATCGAGGAAAATCCACATTGCGGAAATTGCGGCGTCCCCTTCATGAACAGCATGACAGGGCTGGCGTCGATCTTCGATTTGATGTCGGCGAATGCCGGATTGTCGCTCATCGCGTTGAACTCCTTGGCGCCCCTGTGAGCTAGGCGCCGGCGGCGCTATCGTCAAGAGCCCCAGCCAACTCACGAAGCCCGGCTTTGAGCGACGTGTCGCCAATCCGCAGGTTGGCGTGCGCCGGCGTCCTGTCCCGATTGGAGCGGTCGATCTGAGCCCGGGTCAAGGGCGTCCGAAGACCGAGCCGCCGGCCGATCCCAACGGCGACGCCGGCCAACGAGACCGGAACAGGCAAAATCACACATCGGGCGGCGGCGGCGGCGCAGATCTCGTCGTACAGGTCGCGCTGTGTCAGCACCGTCGGACCGGCGACAGCCGTGACGCCCCCGCCTCCGCCTTCAACGCAGTCAGCAGCGATGGCGGCAACGTCCCGGTAAAATACCGGCTGTTGCATCGCCCGGCCGTTTCCGATCATCGGCAATAGCGGCCATCGGCGCGCGACACGCATCAAGGCGCTCAGATTTCCATCGCCTGCGTGGCCGTAAATCATCGTCGGCCGCAAAATGCTCGCCATGGGCGCGGCGGCGCTCACGCGTTCTTCGGCGGCGCGTAGCTCCTCGTAAACGGGCGCGTGGGGGTCGATGTCGACATTATTACTTGAAAAGAAAACCATCGGTTTGTCGGGCGAGAGCGCCGCCGCTTTTTCCGAAACCGTCAGGATTGGCGAGAAGACAGCCGCGTCGACTTCCTGAAGAAGGGCGCGCCCACGATCTGCATCGGCTATGTCCCATTGCGCCGGCGTCGCCCCAAGCGCGCGCAGCCGGTCTTCAAGACCGTTCCGGCCGGTTCGGTAAGTTGCAGTAACATTGCAATTGCGGACGCGCAGGGCCCTGACGATTTCAAAACCAACCGCGCCGCCGGCGCCAGCGACCAGCACAGAGCGCCGCGTCATTTGCAGCGCTCTGCATTATTTGCCGCGTGCGAGCTAGTAGCCCGCTTCTGTCGGGCTGGAAACGCCGCGCCACCCGCCATTGTAAGCGAGATCGGACTGGTAGGAAGCAAGATTTTCCTGCGCCCGTTCATGATCGCGGTGAAGCGCGACAAGCGCCGTTTCAATATTGCCTTTTTCTTCCGAAAGCGTCTTGACCTCGGCAAGCAGGCCGAGACGCTCATGGGCGGTGTATCCCGGCGAGACGAGCGCAACTTCGGTTTCTGCAATTCTCGATTCGACATCGCGCAAGTCATACTGCGCTTGCCTGATCTGTCCACCTATTGAAGCGACTTCGGACTGCAGGGCGTAGAGTTGCCGCCCGGTTTCATAGGCGGAGAGAAATTCATGTTCGGTTGGCCCGGTGCATACGCCGTGATAGGCGCCGCCCCGGCTTCCCACCGAGTAGCCGTTTGACGGCCGGCAATAAAGCGTCAGTCCTTCGCGGCGCCCGGCGGTGTAAGCCGCCATATTGACGGTGACACCCGCCTTTTTGGCGCAGGCCTGACGGCGTCCGGAAACGGCGGAAACAGGGAACCCCGCGGCGCCATCCTCATACCCGATCGCCCGCCAATCCGCGGTGACGCATTCTTCCTTAGACATTGATGCGCATCCCGACGCAGCCAGCATCGCAACCGCGCCCGCGGCAAGTCGCTTCATGAGATCCTCCCCGGCATTTCCTGCATCAACTGTTGCGGGTTTGAGTAAAAGCGCGGTTACGTTCGGCCTGCGCATTCTATCGATTTCGAGGGGCGGATTCTCAATCGCCTGTACAGCGCAGGGTTTCGGCCCGTTTAGCTTGCCGCCCTTAGCTCGTTGGGGGTCTTGTGGGCGGCGAGGACGCGCAACGACTCCGCAACGAGGCTTTTGGGATCGATAGGCTTCGAAATGTAGCCGTTCATCCCGATATCGAGGTACTTTTCGCGATCGCCCTGCATGGCGTCCGCCGTCAGTGCGATGACCGGTATGCCGCACCAAGTCTCTTTCGCAGTGCGAATGCGTTTGATCGTTTCGACGCCATCCATTACCGGCATCTGGATGTCGAGCAGCACAAGGTCAAATGCTGACCGTTGAAGGTGCTTGAGTGCGCCTAGGCCGTTGACAGCTTCGGTGATTTCTACGCCCTGGATGCTTAGAAAAGCGCTTGCGACCTTTCTGTTCACTTCATTGTCGTCGACAAGCAGAACGCGTTTGCCGATTAGGGTTTCCGCATTACGACCATTGCGGGCGTGGGTCGCGTCAGTATGTTTCGCGCAGGTTACCTGGTCTTCGACATGCGAAGCCTTGAATGAGAAGACAAATGTAGAGCCCTCGCCATGTGTGCTTTCAGCTGTCGCGTCGCCGCCCATAATGCGCGCAAGGTCGCGCGTGATGGCGAGACCGAGCCCTGTGCCCCCATAGCGCCTTGAGATATCGAGCTCCGCTTGTTGAAACGGGGCAAACAGGCGACCGAGCGCCTCTGGCGTCAAGCCCACGCCGGTATCGCGCACTTCAATGTTGATGAGGAAGGCGTCGTCCTCGCATGAAGCCAGCGACGCCTTGATTTCGACAGAACCATTGTCCGTGAACTTGATCGCATTCGAAACGAGGTTCGATGCGCATTGGCGAACGCGAACGGGATCGAATTTCAGAGTGCGGGGGATCTTGTCAGAAACGGTAAGTTTCAGGGCAACGCCCTTTTCTTCCGCACGGGCCCGCCACAAGCCAACGATCTTGGTCAAGCTTTGCTCAAGATCGGTGGCTACCGGCGCAATGTCGAGTTTGCCCGCTTCGATCTTTGATATATCGAGAACATCGTTCAGAACCACCATCAGCGTTTCGCTTGAATCGATGATGGTATCGACTTGATCGCGCTGCCTTTCGCTGAGGTCTTCGCCGGCGAGCGCCTGCGCCATGCCTAACACGCCGTTAAGCGGCGTTCGAATTTCATGGCTCATGTTGGCGAGAAAAGCAGATTTTGAGCGGCTTGCCTCGTCGGCTTGCGCCTTGGCGCCTTCCAACTCATTTTTTGCACGGCGAAGATCAAGGTGAACGCCGGTTACGTAATAATTGATTGGCGTAGAAATCAGCGGCGTTACGATCAAGGTGATGATCGTATTGAGTATGCGCAGTTCCTGAAAAAAGAAGGTGTGAAGCGTAAATACGAGCGATACCGCCGCAATCGTCGCAACCATCGTTAATGCAACGATGATACGAAGGCGCGTGATGAAAAAACTCCCGCCGCTTTGAGATCGCCCCTGACCCACTAATCTATCTCGCAAGCCCACCGCTGTTACTTAAGACGGTAAAGTATAAGCAAATAGAATTAACGAATTGGCAATTCTGGCCGAGGCGCTTTGCCGCCGGGCCGCATTTCTTTTGACTTTCGCGTCAAACCTGCGTGAACATCGACGCCATGATCACGAACCCAGAACATTGCCGAAATGTCGACGATTTCAGACTTCTGGCGAAACGACGCCTCCCGGCTCCCGTATTTCACTATATAGACGGCGCAGCAGACGACGAGGTCACCTATCAGCGCAATACCGACAGTTTTGAACAATGCGATCTCGTACCGAACGTCCTTGCAGGCGTTAACCAAACAGACATGTCGGTAAACGTAATGGGACGACAACTGGCGTTGCCGTTCTTTTGCTCCCCGACAGCGCTTCAGCGACTGTTTCATCCTGATGCAGAGCGGGGCGTCGCCCGCGCTGCGGAGAAATTCGGGACGATGTTCGGCGTTTCTTCGCTCTCAACGGTGAGCCTTGCTGAAATCGGCGCCCTGACGCAGGGCCCCAAGATGTTTCAGTTTTATTTTCACAAAGATCGCGGGCTCAATTCAGCGCTGATGGCAAATGCGAAGGCGGCAAATTTCGATGTTCTGGCGCTGACCGTGGATACGATAATCGGCGGCAATCGCGAGCGCGATCTTGAAACCGGCTTCAGTTCCCCGCCGCGTTTGACGCCGTCGAGCCTATTGAGTTTCGCGATGCACCCCGGCTGGACGCTCAATATGATCTTTGGCGAGAAGTTCGAGCTCGCTGAGTTGAAGGAGTTTTACAGCGAAGGCACGAAAGAACCGGTTACGGTGGGCGGTTATTTCTCCGATGTGCTTGATCAATCCATGGACTGGAGCGATGCGGAAAGCCTGCGCAGCGAATGGGGCGGAATATTCTGCCTCAAAGGGATCATGAGCGTTGCCGATGCGAAAAAAGCGATCGATATCGGCGCCGACGCCATCATGGTGTCGAACCATGGCGGGCGCCAGCTCGATGGATCGCGCGCTCCATTTGACCAGATTGCCGAGATCGCTGACGCCGTGGGCGACAAGATCGAAATCATTCTGGACGGCGGCGTTCGCCGCGGCACTCATGTCCTCAAAGCCCTCGCCGCAGGGGCGAAGGCCTGTTCCGGCGGCCGGCTTTATCTCTACGCGCTCGCAGCGGCCGGTCAGGCGGGGGTTGAAAGAGCGCTTTCGAACCTCCGCGACGAGATTGAGCGCGACATGAAGCTGATGGGCGTCAACAAGGTTTCGGACCTGACGCGCGACATGCTGCGCTATCGCTAGTCGCTATGCGTTGAGCGGTTAAATCCCCATTTGTCTGACAGCAAGATCGCGCATGATTTCTTCCGAGCCGCCGCCAATCGCATTGACTTTGACTTCGCGGTAGATGCGCTCGACCGGGTTGCCGCGCAAATATCCGGCGCCGCCCCAGATCTGCATTGCTTCCGACGCACAGAACTCAAGCGCCTTCGAGGCCGAAAACTTGGCTTTGCAGACTTCCGCAACCGGCATGTCGCCTTCATTCGCTTGCCAGCAAATGTTGTTGAGATAAGCCTCAATCATATCGATTTTCGCCGACATGTCGGCGATCTTGTGGCGAATAACCTGCGACTTGATGAGCGGCCTGCCGAAAGTTTCGCGCTCTCGAGCGTAAGCGACTGAGGAGTCTAGACAGACTTTCATCATGCCAAGCATGCCGGCAACCATGCCGAGCCGTTCATAATTAAAGTTGTGCATGATCTGGATAAACCCGAGATTTTCATCACCAAGCATGTTCTCGGCCGGCACGCGCACATCGTCGAAATAAAGACTTGCCGTATCCGACGCCCACCATCCCATCTTGCGGTCAATCGTCGTGCGCGAAAATCCTTGCGCATCCGCCTCGACGAAAAAAAGTGAAATGCCGGCTAATCCCTCTTCGCCGGTGCGGGCCCCGACGACGAAATAGTCTGACTTCATGCCGCCGGTTATGAATGTTTTCGAACCGTTGATGACGTAGTGATTGCCGTCGCGTTTCGCCGTCGTTTTCAGGCGAGCCACATCCGACCCGCCCGACGGTTCAGTGACCGCAAGGCTCGACCCTTTCCGGCCGCTGACAATATCAGCGAGCACGCGCGCCTTGATGTCGTCGCTCGCCAGTTTCTCAATTGGTCCAATGGAGATCGAACGCCCGCCAAGCGCCGCAGGCACGCCCCCCGCGCCGCATTTGGCGAATTCCTCCGAGAACGCCGCGCGCATAAAACTATCGTCGAACCCGAGCCCGCCATATTTTTCCGAAACGCCGAAACCGAAAGCGCCGAGCGCCCCGACTTTCTGGTGTAGTTCCCACGGCACTTCGCCCGCTTCGTCCCATTCATCGGCGTGTGGCGTGACTTCGGTTTCGACAAACCGGCGCACGGTTTCGCGAAAAGCTGCGCGTTCCTCGGTTTCAAATGGATTTTTCATAGATGACGCCTTTCTAACGGCCGCGCATTCTGCGTAACATTACGCCGCAATCCGAACGCCGCTCAACGCAATTCTGCAGAAAGAACGACACCAGAGCCATGTATAAAACCATCGACTATGCCATCGCGGACCGGGTCCTGACGATCACGCTCAACCGGCCGGACAGCCTCAACGCTTTCACGGTCGAGATGGCCAACGAGCTGATCGACGCGTTCAACCGCGCTGGCGCCGACGAAGACGCACGAGCCATCATTGTTACCGGCGCCGGCAAGGCATTCTGCGCCGGCATGGACTTGTCGGTGGACGGCAATGTCTTCGGCCTGGATGAGTCCCTGCAGCCAACATTGAATGATCTTGAAGCCCGCCCGGACGACCCAGCCATTCTCCATGGCGTGCGCGACACCGGCGGCCGCGTGGCGCTGGCGATTTATGATTGTCCGAAACCGGTGATCGCCGCGATCAATGGCGCGGCGGTGGGCATCGGCGCCACCATGACCTTGCCGATGGATATTCGCCTCGCGTCGGAGAAAGCGCGGATCGGTTTCGTCTTCAACAAGATCGGCATCACGCCGGAAGCTTCGTCAACATGGTTCCTTCCGCGCATTGTCGGCATGTCAAAGGCGCTTGAATGGTGTTACTCGGCGGAAATCATGACGGCGGACAAAGCCTTTGCCGGCGGTCTCGTAAGCGAAGTGTTGGCGCCGGACGATTTATTGCCAGCAGCGCACAAAATGGCGCGCCACATCGCCGACAACACCTCGCCCGTCGCCATCGCCATGACCCGGCAGATGATGTATCGCAACGCCGCGGCCAGCCATCCGCGAGAGGCGCACAACATTGAATCCCTTGCAATATTTTTTGAAAGCCAGCGCGACGGAAAAGAGGGTGTCAGTGCGTTCCTTGAAAAACGCCCGGCAAATTTTTCGGCGACCGTCAAAGACGACATGCCGCCCTTTTATCCGTGGTGGGATGAATAGAATGCAATCGTCTTCCCGTGTGCGCTGCAGCGATTTATCGGTGCAGCGCAGACACGGGATCGCTCGCCGTATTCTGCCAATAGATCCCGTGTCTGCAACGCACCACTTTGCGCTGCGTTGCGCACGGGATGACGCACGATTCCTACAGTAACAAGTCCGCCAGCTTCTGCTTTTGCCAGGCAGCATCTCCAAATTGCGAACCGTGCCAGATGGCGCGGCGGCGATAGAGGTGAGCGTCGCACTCATAAGTGAAACCAAACCCGCCATGAAACTGGACGGCGCGGTCGGCGGCGTAGGCGAGAGATTTTTCTGCTTGAGTCTTCGCCATGCGTGTCGCGATTTCGCCGGTTCCCTGCTCATTGAAACAGTGAGCGGCGGCGTATAAGTGCGAACGGGCTTGCTCGAACATCGTATAGGCGTCGACCGTTGGATGTTTCAGCCCCTGATAGGCGCCGATGAGTTTTCCGAATTGTTTGCGGGTGTTGAGATAGTCAATTGTGTAGTCGATGACGGCGCGATTGCCGCCGACCATTTCCGCCGCGCCAAGAAGATTGGCGGCCAGACGAAGCCGCGATAGCGCCACTTGGGCGCGATCCGTATCCATTATTGCCGATTTTGGAATAACAACATTGTTGAAGCGCAGCTCGTAGCTGCGCCGTGTTTCGTCAACAATGGTTTCGCGACGAAGCGATTCCGCCGCCAATGCGGAGGTTTCGACAAGTACGAGCGTCGGCGCGCCGTTCAGTGATACCGAGGCAACGACAATCTCCGCCGCCGCAGCGTCGGCGACAAACGTTTTGACGCCCGAGAGCCTGAATCCGTCACTTTGCTCGGCCGCTGTAGCCGTTATGTCATCGTCATCCCAACGGCCTTCACGCTCAGACAATGCGAGCGTTGCAATGGTTCCGCCGGCGAGCTTCGGCAGCCATTCGGTCTTTTGCGCCTCAGTTCCAACATCGAGGATCGCCTGCGCTGCAAGGGTCGTCGCCATGAACGGACCCGCGAGGAGATTTCGGCCCATGGCCTCCACCACCGGAATGACTTCCGCAAGCGAAAGTCCGACGCCGCCATATTCTTCAGGAATTGCGACACCCAGCCAGCCGAGTTCTGTAATTTCCTTCCATATCGCCGGGTCGTAGCCCTTATCGTCCTCAAGCAGCGCGCGAACCTTTTCTATCGGCGAGCGCTCACGACAAAAGCTCTCCGCAACCTCAAGCAGGTCCGCCTGTTCTTCCGAAAACCCGATGCGTCCAAGATGATCCATCCCGCTCATCCTTTCGGCAGGCCGAGCACATGCTCGGCGACAATGTTGCGCTGGATTTCCGACGTGCCGCCGCCAATCGTGGCGCCGAAGGAATTCAGATAAGCGCGGGTCCACAAGCCGTCATCGACGGCGTTATCATCACCCACATAGTAGCCGGCCTTGTCGCCGGTGAGCGTGATCGCAAACTCGCACAGTCGGCGCACAAACTCCGACCACATCAGCTTGTTAGACAAGGCAAGCCCCGCAGGCCGGTCCTGATTGAGCGGCGCGATGCGCCCGCGTTGATCGCACAGGCCGAGCGACTGCCCCTCTATGATAAAATCGACAAGGCGGTCGCGGACTACCGGGTCGTCGAGCACCGGCTTGCCGCCCCTCGTCGCTTTTTTCGCAAGATCGACAATCGAGAAGGCGTCAAAAGGCGTCAGCACATAACCGCCCGCCTGCCCGCCTCTGGCGCCGCGTTCATATTCCAGGGTGCGCATGGCGATCAGCCAGCCCTGGCCTTCCTCGCCCATGAGGCAGTCGGCGGGAATTCGCGCTTCTGCAAAAAATGTCTGGGTAAAGCCGAACTCGCCGGTGATCTTCCGGATCGGCCGCGTTTCGACGCCGGGAACCGTCATTGGAGCGAGAAAAAAGGATAGCCCTGCATATTTGCTCGGCGCATCGCTGGACGTGCGAGCCAACAGGATCATGTGTTTTGCGTAATTGCCGAGCGTCGTCCAGATTTTTGATCCGTCTAGCACATAGTCGGCGCCGTCGCGGGTTGCTTTCAACTGCGCATTGCCGAGGTCTGATCCGTTATCCGGTTCGGAAAAGCCCTGACACCAGATATCTTCCGCAGAGAGAATATTCTTCAGGTACCGGGTTTTCTGCTCTTCGGTTCCCATTTCGAGCAACAAGGGGCCCGTCCAATTAAGACCGATCGCGTTGAGCATGATCGGCGCGCCATGATTGCGCATGGCCTTGGTCGCCGCATCCTGGAACGGCTGCGCAAGGCCGCCGCCGCCATATTTCGTCGGCCAGGCGGCGCCAAGATAACCCGCCTCCCACACTTTGCGCTGCCAGTTACACAAAAACTCAAACTGCCGGTCGGTGCTGACCTCAAGGAAGGACAGCGGCAGCATGAAGCCCGGATCGCGCGGCGTTTTTTCGGCGAACCATTTCTCGGCGTCGGCCGCAAATGCGTCGAGCGCTTTTTTGTCGATGTCAGCCATTTGCTTCTTTTGCTTTCGCGATAAAGTTCATATTCGGGCCCGCGGAGTTTTCGTAGAAATGAAGTTCGTCCCGGGCCGATATATCTTTCCAGTGCGCGGCGATGTCTTCAGGGGTCTGTTTGTCCGGCGGCAAATAAACGCCGTCGGTTTCGACAACATGCGCCGTCGCATACCCGCCGCCGACGCAGGAAACGATCTGGCGCGACGGCGCCTCGTCGCTAGTCAGGAATACCGCAGCGGCGGTAATGGCTTCCGGCGTCCATTGCTTGAGAATGTCTTCCGGAATGCCGAGGTCCTCCGTCATGCGGGTGCGCGCAGAGGGCGACAGTACGTTGACGCGGATATCGTATTTCGCCCCTTCAAGATGCAGTGCGTTCATCAGACCGATCATGCCCGCCTTCGCGGCGCCGTAGTTCGCCTGTCCGAAAATACCGTGGAGACCTGAGGGTGATGACGTAAACACCACCCGCCCGTAATTCTGATCGCGCATTACCGGCCAAACCGCATGAGTGCATATTGCTGAACCGACGAGGTGGACGTCGATGACCGCCTTGAAATCATCAAGCGTCATCTTGTGAAACGTCTTGTCGCGAAGAATGCCGGCATTGTTGATAAGGATGTCGACCCGACCCCATTTGTCGGTCGCGGCTTTGACCATGGCCGCAACTTCATCGGAATTCGTTACATTAGCGCCGTCGGCAATGGCTTCACCCCCTGCGGCGTTGATGTGGTTGGCGACTTCCTCTGCCGCAGAGATCGATCCGCCGGTTCCGTCCCGGGCGCCGCCAAGGTCGTTGACGACGACTTTGGCGCCCCGCTTTGCGAGTTCCAGCACATGACTTCTGCCGAGGCCATTGCCAGCGCCAGTGACAATGGCGACGCGGTCTTTGAAACTGATCGTCATCAAGCAACCTCAAACAAGCCGGCCGCGCCCATGCCGCCGCCGACGCACATGGTGCAGACGACGTATTTGGCGCCGCGGCGCTTACCTTCGATCAGCGCGTGGCCGACCATGCGCGCGCCGGACATGCCGTATGGGTGGCCGATGGAAATGGCGCCGCCATTGACGTTCAACTTCTCATTCGGAATGCCGAGCTTGTCGCGGCAATAAATCACCTGAACCGCGAATGCCTCATTCAGTTCCCAAAGGTCGATGTCGTCCATTTTAAGGCCGGTTTTTTCTAATAGCCGCGGTACGGCATAGACGGGGCCGATGCCCATTTCATCGGGGTGCGTGCCGGCGACCGCCATGCCGCGATAAACGCCCAGCGGCGAAAGCCCGCGCTTTTCCGCTTCCTTGGCTTCCATGACAACTGCCGCCGACGCGCCGTCGGACAATTGCGACGCATTGCCCGCAGTGATGAACTTGCCCTCCTGCACTTTCTGTCCGCCTTTGAAAACAAGTTTCAAACCGGCGAGCCCTTCGGCCGTTGTCTCGGGACGGTTGCCCTCGTCCTTTTCCAGCTTGGTCTCGACATCGGACGTTTCGCCGGTCTCCTTGTTCATGAATTTCATCACCGACGGCAGAGGAACGATTTCATCATCGAACTTTCCTGCCTGTTGCGCTTCATGGGTGCGCTGTTGCGATTGCAGCGCGTACTCATCCTGAGTTTCGCGAGAGATATCGTAGCGGTCGCCGACAACTTCCGCCGTTTCGATCATCTGCATGTAGGTTTCGGGAAGGTTCTTGAGCAGCCACGGATCCGGCCTGACGAACATGTCATTGGTCTGGTTCATGGAGATAGACTCAACCCCGCCGCCGATCGCCACGGTCATATTGTCGACGATCACCTGTTTCGCCGCCGTCGCGATCGCCATCATGCCGGAAGCGCATTGGCGGTCGAGGCTCATGCCCGAAACGCCGATGGGGAAGCCGGCCCGCAGGGCGGACTGGCGCGCCACATTCTGAAATGCTGTTCCCTGCTGCAGGGCCGCGCCCATGACGACGTCTTCGATCTCCTCGAAATCGACTTTTGCGCGTTCGGCGGCGTTTTTGATCGCATGCGCGCCCAGCGCCTGCGCCGTGGTGTTGTTGAATGCCCCGCGATAGGCCTTGCCAATGGGGGTGCGGGCGGTGGAAACGATGACGGCTTCACGCATGGGGGAGCTCCTTGGTCTCGGGAATGACTGTCTTTTAGACTAGCCGACGCCCGCACGGCAAAATAGAAATGCAGTGCGGCGTAAGGGCGCTCACCCGAATCGGTGCGGAATAGGCGATGAAGAGCACGCGCTGAGCGTATCAGCGACAAAAGTATCAAAATCGCAGAAATGATCGAATGACCGTCTTTAAGTCCAGGATCAACACGGCGTCTGACGCTTACAAGGCCAATCGTGCCGAAATGCTGGCGCGGGTCGAAAAACTTCGTGAATTGAATGCGCGCGCGCCGGCGATCTCCGCATCGCGCAAGGAGCGGTTCGAAAAACGCGGCCAGCTCCTGCCGCGCGAACGGCTCGCGCGGCTGCTTGATCCCGGAATGCCCTGGTTTGAGATCAGCAATATCGCCGGTTATCTTCTCGATACAGAAGATGAAAAAAAGTCGATCCCCGGCTCGACCATCATGTCCGGCATCGGTTTTATCAACGGCGCGCGTTGCGCCATTGTCAACGACGACAGCGGCATCAAAGCGGGCGCCATGACTGTAGCAGGCGGTTATCGCCTGCAGCGGGCGCAGGAAATCGCGCTGAAGCAGAAACTGCCCTTCGTGCACCTTGTCGAAAGCGCGGGCGGCGATCTTATTAACTACACAGTGGAAGGGTTCCTGCGCGGCGGAACACTGTTTGCCAATCTCGCGCGTCTTTCCGCCGCCGGCTTACCGGTCATTTCTATCCTGCACGGCAGTTCGACCGCCGGCGGCGCCTATATGCCGGGCCTTTCCGACTACGTTGTGGCCGTTAAGGATCGCGGTAAAGCGTTTCTCGCCGGCCCGCCGCTTCTGAAAGCCGCCACCGGGGAAATCGCGACAGAAGAAGAGCTCGGCGGCGCGGAAATGCATGCGAGCGTTTCGGGCCTAGCAGAGTTTCTGGCTCAAGACGACGCCGACGCGATCGCCATGGCGCGGGAGATCGTCCATCGCCTAGACTGGAACCGGCGATGCCCGGCGCCGCCACAACGAGATTACAATGAGCCGGCATACGATCCGGACGAAATCCTCGGCATTGCAACAACCGATTACCGTAAGCCCTATGATGTTCGCGAAGTCGTTGCACGCATTGTCGATGGATCGGACTTTTCGGATTTCAAACCCCGCTACGGCGTTTCGACTGTCTGCATGCAGGCCAGCGTTTACGGCATGACCTGCGGAATACTTGGCAATAACGGGCCCATCGACCCGGATGGCGCAACCAAAGCCGCCCAGTTTATTCAGTTGTGCGACCAGGCGGACGTTCCCCTCGTCTTTCTGCAGAACACCACCGGCTATCTCGTCGGCAAAGAATACGAACAGGCGGGCATGATCAAGCATGGATCGAAAATGATCCAGGCGGTGACGAATGTCAGCGTGCCGCGAATTACGTTCATGATCGGCGCGAGTTACGGGGCCGGCAATTACGGCATGTGCGGGCGCGGTTACGATCCCGATTTCGTCGTCAGCTGGCCAAACGCTTCAACCGGCGTCATGGGCGGCGAGCAAGCCGCGCAGGTCATGACGATTGTCGCCGAAGGACAGGCAGCGGCGAAGGGAACGGAAGTCAATCGCGATCAGCTTGCCATGCAGGAAAAGATGCTGACCCATCTCTTCAACCGCCAGTCGGACGCTTTTTATACGTCCGGCCACCTTTGCGACGACGGCGTGATCGACCCGCGCGACACGCGCAAAGCCCTAGGCTTTCTTCTTGCGACCTGTTGGGAAGCGCGCAACCGGAGCGTCAAACCGAACAGTTTCGGCGTCGCGCGGCTCTAACCTGTATAAGCATTTTAGTGTTTTCGAAAGCGCTGCACCGCCGTCAGGCGGTGGCAGTCTCGCTCTCGCGAATACCAAAAATAATCGTGTAAAGCACCGGCACGATAACCAGCGTGAGCAGCGTTGCGAAGGTCAATCCGAATACCAATACGACGGCCATGGAGCGGAAAAACGCGTCGCCGAAAAGCGGCATGACGCCCAGCACGGTTGTCATGGAGCCCATCATCACCGGACGAACCCGGCTTGCCGCCGAATCGATGACCGCGTCATGGCGCGGTTTGCCTTCGCGGATTTCGAGATCCATTTGATCGACCAGAACAATGGCGTTCTTGATCAGCAATCCCGATAAGGACAGGAGACCGAGGATCGCCATAAACTCCATAGGCGTCCCCGTTGCGACGAGGCCGACCGTGACGCCGACAATCGACAGCGGCACGACAAGCCAGATCACCAGCGGTTGCCGCAACGCGTTAAAGAGGACCACGACAACCAGAATCATGGCGAGAAGGCCCATCGGTATGGTCGTCGCCAAATTCTCATTCGCTTCCGCCGACGATCCATACTCGCCGTCCCATTTCAGCGAATAGCCCTGCGGCAACTCGATCGCTTCAATGGGCCCGCGAATACGGTCGAACAAATCGGACGCCAACTCATCAGGATAAGGATCGCTTTGGGCTTTGATCGTCCAGATGCGATTTTCACGGCGAATTTGTCCGTCCCGCCAAATGGTCCGCACGCCGTCCATTGTTTCGGACAACGGCACGACCGCGCCGGTAACAGAGCTTAGCGTTCTGATCTCGTAAATTCCGTCAATTCCTTGCCGTTCCTGTGCTGGCGCACGGGATATGATCGGAATTAACGTGTCACCTTCGCGATATACCCCAACATTGCGGCCGGAATAATTCGTTTGAAGCGCATTGGCGAAATCCTCGCGCGAAACACCGAGACGACGGCCCTTGCTTTCAGAATAGATCGGCTCAATCACACTCACCGGCTGACGCCAGTTGTCTTTGATCGACAGGGCGCGGCCGTCAGCAGACATGATCGCTTTTGCTTCATTGGCAAGCTGTCTGAGAACGCGCGGGTCGGGCCCCTGGAATGTCGCTTCGATCTTGGAGCCGCTTCCCGGCCCGAGGATGAACCGCCAGACTTTTCCTTGCGCATTGGGAAAATTCGCGTCCACATAGGACTGAATGCGCGGCATCAAGTCGGCGATGCGATTATACTCGTCAACGCTTATCAGCAACTGTCCATAGGCTGGGTTTTGCGATTCAAAATTATAGACCAGCATATAACGCAATGCGCCGCCGCCCACCAACGTCTGCACCGCCTCAACGCCCTCAAGATCGGCAACGAACGTTTCGAGTTTTTTCATGTCCGCGTCTGTCGTCATGATGTCGGCGCCCTCCGGCAGCCAGTAATCAACAACGACCTGCGGCGTAGTTGAAGCTGGGAAGAACCCGCTTTTGACGAATTGAAATCCCCAGATTGCCGCCATGAAAACGCCGATTGCGCCAACGGCGACCGTGCGTCTTCGTTTGATGGCGCGCCGCATGAAATCCTTGAAGGCGGTCGCGAAGCGTCCGTCGCCCTTCGCAGCCCCCTCGCCTGACTTTTCCTGGAACAGCAGGTCGCAAAAAAGCGGCGTCAGCGTCAGGGCGAAGACCCAGCTATAAAGTAGCGAAATCAGAATGACCCAGAATAGATCGCCGGTGTATTCTGCGGTCGCGCCCGGCGCGAAACCAATCGGTGCGAATGCGATTATGCCCACAAGGGTGCCGCCGAGGAGCGGCCATTTTGTTTTTGTGACGATCTCTTTTGCAATATCGAGCTTTTTCCGCCCCTGTTGCACGCCCACTAGAATGCCTTCGGTGACAACGATGGCGTTATCGACAAGCATGCCAAGGGCGATGATCAGGGCGCCGAGGGATATTCGGTGCATCGGTATGCCGACGAAATTCATGGTGGCGAGGGTCGCGGCAATTGTCAGCAAAAGCACGAGGCCGATCACCAACCCGGAGCGTGGCCCCATGAAGATCAATAGCGTTCCAAGGACAATCGCCAGCGCCATCGCAACA
Source organism: Hyphococcus sp. (assembly GCA_965267325.1). Classification (GTDB taxonomy): domain Bacteria; phylum Pseudomonadota; class Alphaproteobacteria; order Caulobacterales; family Parvularculaceae; genus Hyphococcus. The sequence continues at coordinate 1,095,549 of OZ253943.1, forward strand.
TTAACGGCGAAGGCCTGAACAGACTCATCGACCACCTTGCCCTGATGGTAGTATTCGTGAAGCTCCATGCCGATCGGACGCAGGGCTTCGGTTTCCGCAAGCTTTTCGTCAATCGCCTCGCCGAGCTTTACGACGTTTGCGCCGGAAACATTGGCAACGCCGATAGCAAGCGCCGGCTCACCATTGTAGCGGATAAACATCGACGGCGGGTCCTGAAATCCGCGCCGCACGGTGGCGATGTCCCTCAAGTACGTGATCGACCCGTCGTTCGACGTGGACACTAACAGGTTTTCAATGGCTGCTACGGAATCAATTTCTCCTGACGGCGATATTTCGATGCGCTGTCCGTCAAGCTCAACGTCGCCAGCGGACAGGACCGTGTTCTGGGTCGACAGCGCCGTGTAGAGGTTGGTGATGGACACGCCAAGCGCCGCGGCCCTCTCACGGGAAACCTCGACGTAGATCGCTTCGGTCTGCTCGCCGCCGAAGCTGACCTTGCCCACGCCTTCGACCTGCAAAAGGTCCTTGCGCAAGGCTTTGGCGTAATCAAGGAGCTCGTCAGGAGAATAGCCTTCGCCCGTCAGCAGATAGTAAAGCCCGTAAACATCGCCGAAATCGTCAAATACAACAGAGCGCGTCGCGCCAGGCGGCAGGGCGCCTTGTGCGTCGTTCACCTTGTTGCGCAACTTTGTCCAGATCAGCTGGAGATCGGCTTTTGACGGCGAGAATTCATATTTTATGTCAACGCTGATTTCAGAAAAACCCGATCGCGACGTCGATCGGATTTCCTCGACTTCCTGCATTTCCTGAATGGCCGTTTCGAGCGGCTCGGCGATTTCGTTGGCCACCTCTTCAGGGCTTGCGCCCGGATATTGGGTGAAAATCTGCGCCGTGCGGATGGTGAATTCCGGGTCTTCAAACCGCGGCATATTCTGATACGCGATCCAGCCGCCGATTAGCGACGCCAAAATGACAATGGCGCTGATGAGGCGATTTTTGATCGCAAGCTCTGCAGGATTCATTTCGCGCGCACCAATTAGGGGCCTGGCTCCCAGGCGCGCACGCGCATGCCTTCATGCAGATAGGCGGCGCCGGCGCCGGCGATGACTTCGCCGTCTTCAAGTCCGTCGACGATATATATTTCCTTTATAAACCGGTCGTCGCTAACTGTTACCTGCCGTTTTGAGACCGTCATCGTCTCTTCATCGACCACCCAAACGAACTTGTCGTCGCCCTCCGCCATGATAGCGCTCGCGGGCGCCGATACGCCGGTGTCGAACTGATCGCCGGTATAAATCATCGTTGTATCAACTTTGGCCGTCATGCCGGGCAGAATGAGCAGGTTCTCGGGCGGCGTGAACGAAAAACGGACCCGGTATGTCTGCGTCGTCGGGTCAGCCTGTCCGCTCGCTTCTTTAAATTGCGCCGGAATTTGAACATTCGGCGCCGCGTCGAGCGTAACGGTTGTATTGACGGGCGTGATCTGCGGAACATAGGCCAGAATACGCGACGGCACATTGATCACCGCTTCAACAGCGCCGGCGCTCTGTAATGTAGCGACAGCTTGCTGGGCGCCGATATTTTGAAAATTCTCCACATTAATGCGCGCGATCTGGCCGGAAAAAGGCGCGCGCAATTCGGTGTCGTCCAGCGCCTTCTTCGCGGTATCGAATTGCGCCTTTGCAATATCGCGCGCCGACTGGCGCTGCTCGAGCACGCTGCGCGAGATGGCGTTTTGCTCTGACAGGCGCCGCGCGCGCTGGTATTCAGACTCAGCATTATCGAATTGGGCCTTCGCCGAATTGAAGTTGTTGAGGAAGTCACGTTGGTCGAGCTTCGCAATCAGCGCGCCCTGTTCAATCGGCTGACCTTCCGTCACAGGCAATTCCTGCAACAGCCCGCCTACCTGAAAAGTGAGGACAGAAGACTGCGCCGCCTCGATGACCGCCGGATAACTAAACGGCATTCGATTTGACGACGTTTCGACAGTAATCAGCTTGATCGGACGCACAGGCGGCTCCGCCGGCGTCTCAGATCCCCTGGAGCAGGCTAGCGCCAGCATTGCCAGACCGGTATTCAAGAAAATGCGAATCATAATCGTCTATTTATGTCCCAACGGCGCTGGCATTCCAAGCGCCTGCGTCCGTGTTACATAAAAACAATCAGGAGCCTAGCCGCTTCGGGGAAATAAGAGGATTTCGGCTTTCATGCACGCGAGATTTGGAAGCGAGTGGTGGCGCGGCGCCGCAATCTACCAGATTTATCCGCGCAGCTTTCTTGACTCCAATGGCGACGGCGTCGGCGATCTGCCCGGAATCACATCAAAGCTCGACTACGTCGCAAGTCTCGGCGTCGACGGCGTCTGGCTGTCGCCCTTTTTCACTTCGCCCATGGCGGATTTTGGATATGACGTCGCCAACTACAATGATGTCGATCCGGTGTTCGGCGCTTTAAAAGACTTCGATGCGCTCGTTGCGCGCGCCCACGCTCTCGGTCTTAAAGTCATTATCGATCAGGTCTATTGCCATACGTCAGACCAGCATTCCTGGTTTTCAGAAAGCCGCGCCAGCGGTCAAAACGAAAGGGCCGACTGGTACGTCTGGGCCGATGCAAAGGCGGACGGATCGCCGCCGAATAATTGGCTCTCTCTCTTCGGCGGACCGGCCTGGAGCTGGGACACAGGTCGGAAACAATATTACCTGCATCATTTTCTGAAACAGCAGCCAACGCTCAACCTCCATAACACCGACGTCGTCGATGCGCTGATTGAGGTCGGGAAATTCTGGATCGCCCGCGGGGTCGACGGCTTCCGTCTCGACGCACTTAACGTAGGCATGCACGACCAGCAATTGCGCGACAATCCGCCTGCTGAGAATAACGCAGATGCAGCGACGCCGTATTCGATGCAGGATCCTCAATACACGCTCTCGCACCCGAAAATGGATGCAGTTGTCGCAAAGATGTCCGAAGCCTTTCGCAAGGCAGCGGGTGAAGACTTTTTTACAGTGGCAGAGATCGTTGGCGCCGATCCCCATCCTGTCATGAAGAAATTTACGGAAGGCGCGGATCGCCTCAGCACCGCTTATAGTTTCGATTTTATCGGCGCCTCGCACGTGTCCGCCGATCTCGTGAAGCGCACTCTTGCGATGTGGCCGAACGAGATCGGTCAAGGCTATCCCGCCTGGGCGCAGTCCAATCACGACTGCCGCCGCGTCGCGAGCCGCTGGCGCCTCGGCGAAGATAGCAACGCGAACGCGCGAGCCTTCGCACTGCTCTACGCAGCCTTGCGGGGTACAATTTTTATCTATCAGGGCGAGGAACTCGGTCTTCGCCAGGCGGCTGTTCCTGCCGACCGTCTGGTTGATCCCGAGGGACTTGCCTATGGGCCGGCCTCCCAAGGGCGGGACGGCGCCCGCACGCCAATGCCTTGGTCATCAACTGCGCCTTTCGCCGGGTTCAGTTCTGTCGAGCCATGGCTTCCCGTCGATGATGCCCATGCGGCGATGGCGGTCGATAAACAGGAAGGCGACGACCAGTTAGTGCTCTCATTCTTTCGCCAGGTCCTGGCAATGAGGCGCGGTTCCGAGGCGCTAAGGCGTGGCGATCTCAAAATTCTCAATGGGCCGGAAAACATGTTGGCGGTTCGCCGCACGCTTGGTGATGAAGAGTGGATCTGCGCTTTCAATTTCAGTACGCGAGAAATTTCTTGGGCGCCGCCGGCGGCGCAAGCCTATGAAATCGCGCTTGGCGCGAATCTTATCGACAGCGCGAATACGCCGCCAACCGCTCTGCCGCCGCTCGGGGCCTATGCGGCCCGGATTGTTCGATGAAGGTTTGCCAAGAGCTTGGCTCGGGGATCTCGCTTGGCTGCGTTGGCTTCGCCAACGGTCCAAGCTATCTGATCTCGCCAAACTTCCTTGGCTTCGCCAAGGGTTTCGGCTCGTGGTAGCGGGGGCGAGACTTGAACTCGCGACCTCAGGGTTATGAATCCTGCGCTCTCACCAACTGAGCTACCCCGCCAAGAGGTTTGGAGCGGGCGTCTATAACGACCGGCGCGGGCCCGCGCAAGCGGGCTCAAGGGGCCAGGCCGACAACATAGTCAGCGATCGCAAGACAGCTCGTGAGCCCGGGCGATTCGATGCCGTAAAGGCCGATGTAAGACGCTATTGCGTGGTCCCGCGGTCCACGGATGATGAAGTCGCCTTCTTCGCCAGGGCCGGCGCTCTTCGGCCGAATGCCGGCATAACCCGGCTGCAGGCGCTCGGCGTCGAGATCGGGCCAGAAGCGCCGCACGGAGGATTCGAAGTCATCCCGGCGCGACGGATCGACGGCATAGTCGGTATTGGCGTCGACATAGGTGATATCCGGGCCGAGCTTTGCCTGTCCGCCGAGATCGCGGGTGTAGTGGGCGCCGAGACTGTCGGGCCCCGGTACCGGATAGATCAGACGCGAGAACGGCGCGGCGCCCGTATAGGCGAAATACTGACCTTTGCCGTAGTAAACTCGTGGAACCGTTTCGGGCGGCACGCCGTCGATACTCCGCGCGACCCGGTCGGACCACAGCCCGGCTGCGTTGATGACCATTGCTGCTTTGAGATCCATTGCGTCGGCGCCGCCGACGTTGAGGATAAGGCCGTCGTCAACGACGCGGCCGTTTTCAACCGGCGCGTTCAACGCCAAGACGCCGCCCGCCTCTTCCATGTCGCCGAGCAGCGCCAGCATCAATCCATGGGAATCGACAATGCCGGTCGAAGGCGACAATAACGCGGCGTCGCATCGAAGCGACGGCTCGAGCGCGCTCGCCTCAGCGCTCGACAAAACTTCCAGGTCATCGACGCCATTTTGTTTGGCGAGGCGCTGCAATGCGCCTAGTCGCGCAACTTCGTCTTCACCGAATGCAACAATCAGTTTCCCGCAGTTCTCAAACGCCACGTGATGGGAGCGGCAAAACTCATAAAGCTGCAACTTGCCCGGATGGCAAAATCGTGCGCGAGAGCCACCGGCCTTATAGTAAAGCCCTGCATGAATGACTTCGGAGTTACGGGACGACGTTTCCTCGCCAAAGGCGGCGTTTTTTTCAAGCACAATGACGTCGCGACCGGCCCGTGCAAAAGCGCGCCCGATGGCCAGTCCCACAATGCCGGCGCCGATGACGACAACGTCGACGCGCTCAGTCATTGTCTTTCCGGCGGTCTTTTTCTTTTTTCCGATAGTCGCAAATTCGGTTCATAGGCGATAAACGCGCCCGATCAATCGGTCGTGGCGACCCATTCAGGATCGTCCTGCACTTCGCGTTCCCAGGTGAGGAACTCATAGTAGCCGCAACGCTTCTGCGTCGGAAACTCGCGGCAGATTTGCGGGCGTCCCTCATAAATCGTGCAGTTGCGCGTTTCCTTGTCGAGAAACATGCATGAGGTGACAAAATGCTCGTCATCCGTGTGCCGAAGAACTCGGGGGTTTTCTTCATCGCCCTTTTTCGTGAACTTTTTTTCGGCCTTGTCAAAAGAGACGCCGTGAAATTTGGCAAGACGCTTGATGTCGCTCTTCGTCGCGGGGATATGCGTATAGGAACAGCAATACGCCGAACACTTCAAACAGTCGTACAGTTTCTTCGCCATCACTCGTCTCTGACTAACCTTCGCGGCGGTACTGAACGAAGTCGCTCAATGACGCAAGCCTGTCATACAACTGTCGCGCGGTGCGATTGCCGTTATCGGTATGCCAATAGACGCGAGAAAGCCCGCGGCGATCGGCTTCGTGATAGACGGCTTCAATCAAGGCGCGGCCGGCGCCGGTCCCGCGCGCAGCGTCATCAACGAAGAGGTCTTCAAGATAACAATAGCCGGCGTCAGACCATGTGGATGGGTGTGGCAGCGCATGAACAAACCCGACCACGTCTCCGTCCTTGTCGGCAACGAAGGCAAAGTGCGGCGCGCCGGCAAGCAGCCGCTCAAACAACGCATCGTTTTGGGCGTCCGGCAACACGGTCTTGTAAAAGTCGAGATAACCCGACCACAGCCGGCGCCACGCCGCTTCGTCCCGCCGCTCCAATGGGCGCACGACAACGCTCATGCGGCCTCTGCTCTCTTCATGGTCGATGCAATCCATCCGCCGCCAAGGACGCGGTCGTGGCCGTCCTCGGGGGAATAGAAAACGCAGGCCTGCCCGGGGGCGACCCCTTCTTCCGGTTCGTCGAGCTCAACAGCAAACCCATCGCGCCAGACGAGCCGCGCCGGCGTCGGCGGTCGGGTTGAGCGCACTTTGACCGCGATCCGCGTTCCTGCCTGCGCCGCCGCCTCGCCCGCGTCGTCGCCGAGCCATGTCACGTCTTTCAGAAAAATGCGGGACACCATGAGCGCGTCGCGCGGACCAACCACGACGTGACGGCGCTCCGCATCGAGACGCACCACATAAAGCGGATCGCCGGTGGCGACGCCAAGACCGCGACGCTGCCCGACAGTATAATGAATGACGCCGGGATGCCGGCCCATGACCGTTCCATCCACATGGACGATTTCGCCGGGTTCGGCAGCGCCGGGACGCAGACGCTCGACCACCGACGCATATTTTCCTTCCGGCACAAAACAGATGTCCTGGCTGTCTGGTTTGTCCGCAACCACCAGACCGAGCTGGCCGGCCATGCGGCGCACCTCTTCTTTCGGCAGATCGCCAAGTGGAAAACGCAAATAGCCGAGTTGCTCTTTCGTTGTGGAAAAAAGGAAGTAGCTTTGATCCTTTGAGGCATCGAAAGCGCGGCGCAATTCCGGCCCGTTGGGTCCCGGGACGCGGCGAATGTAATGCCCGGTCGCCATGGCGGCCCCGCCGAGATCACGCGCAGTTTCCATCAAATCGCGAAATTTCACCCGCTCATTGCAGCGCACGCATGGGATTGGCGTAGCGCCGGCCAGATAGGTGTCGGCGAAATCCTCCATCACCGCATCGGAAAAGCGGTCTTCGTAGTCGAGCACGTAATGCGGGAAATCCATGGCTTCAGCGACGCGGCGGGCGTCAGCGATATCCTGCCCGGCGCAGCAGGCGCCTTTTTTCTGAATGGCAACGCCATGGTCGTAGAGCTGAAGCGTCACGCCGACAACGTCGTAACCGGCGCGTTTGGCGAGCGCGGCCGTAACTGAAGAATCAACGCCGCCCGACATAGCGACCACAAGGCGCGCACCGGCGGGAACGCCGAAATCTATCCGCGGCGCATCTAGCGTGGTTATGTCCAAGGCGTTGCTCATGAGACCGGGAACATAGGCGCCCGGGCAAGGCTCCGCCACCCCGGTGGGACCGGCGCGCGGCGAAATCCCGGGCGAGTGCGGCCTCACGCCAAAGCTCAACCCAGTCGAGAACAACCATGAGGCGAATGCCGTTCCAATTGGATTGTGAGCGTTTCAAAAAATCTCTTGTGTGGACAAACGATTGCGTATCCAGACCAGAAAACAACAGAAAAGTCTGTTCACCGGGGTTCCTTCGAAAAGATCCGGTTGCTAGTTTTCCGGAAGTGCGAGTCCTATGTCGGTCGGGGCGAATGACGCACCGAGATTGATATACCTTTACCACGGAAGAGCCTGGGGAGGGGCAAGTGCACAAATCCAATCACGCTGCCAGTTCAGCGAATGACAATTTGACGTTGTTCGACCTTGAGGCAGAAGTAGATCGCATTCGTTCCGGTGAAGTCAGCTTTTCAGAAACGGTCGCATTCATAGGAGATCTTCAGGAAAACGGCTTGCGCCTCGATAACGCAGACCGGTCCACGCCGGGGGCGGAATACACGCAAGCGGAAATTCTCACCGACGCGCTTGCCATGTGTCCTGCCCACACGTTTGACGACCTCGTCCAAAAGGTCGAGGCGTGGATAATTATGTCTCCCGAGACAACGATTGATGCCGAACAGGCGAGCTGCTGCGAATTGCTCGCCCATTCGATCCTGACGGACATTCACCGTCTCGCCAAATAGGTTGGCAATCCCCCGTGTGGCGCGGGCCGCCACTCATAAGTGCGTCGCTTTGCAGCGCGAACGCCGCAACAGTTTCGCGTTATAGTGACGGCCATGAGCAGCAAGAAAATCATCGTCGGGATCGGCGGCGCCTCGGGCGTCATCTACGGGGTGCGACTGCTTGAAAAGTTTCGCCTGGCGGAGGGCGTTGAGTCCCATCTCGTCATGAGCCGGACGGCGATAATGAATCTGGAGCTGGAGACGGAACATTCTGCGGCGGACGTCGCCGCTCTGGCCGATCACAGCTACCGTCACAATGACGTCGCTGCGGCGCTCGCCAGCGGTTCGTTTAAAACGGACGGCATGATCGTTGCCGCATGCTCAATGAAGACGTTGTCGGCGATTGTTCATTCCTATACGGATAATTTGCTCACCCGCGCCGCCGATGTATGCCTTAAAGAGCGTCGGCCGTTGATTCTGATGCCCCGGGAAACGCCGCTGCACGCCGGGCACTGCAAATTACTGCTCGAAGCCGCGCAGCTCGGCGCCGTCATCGCGCCGCCTATGCCGGCGATGTATGCAAAACCGAATAGCATTGACGATTTGATCGATCACACGGTTGGGCGGATTATGGACCTTCTCGATATCGAGAGCGATTTCGTGAACCGTTGGCGCGGCGCCCGAGCCGAATAACAACGCGATCACTCTTCAATTCCCTCTGACGACGGCTTCTTGCCCTTTTTGCGCCGCCGCCGGCGTTGGCGGTCTTCACGCTTTGCCTGCGCGGCAAGATCGGCAAGCACGCCTTCGCGCAAACCCCGATCAGCGACGCGGATCCGCGTTGTCGGCCATTCCTGCGCCAGGGCGTCGAGAATGGCGCACCCGCACAAAACAAGATCGGCGCGCTCTGGACCAATGCATGGTTCATCCGCCCGTTCCTTGAGCGACATCGCTTTCAGCTTGTCGGTCACGGCGGCTGCTTCGGCAATTGTCAACCACAACCCGTCCACCTTGTTACGGCGATAGCGCGGCAGCTCCAAATGGACGCCGGCAATCGATGTAACCGTGCCCGACGTCCCAAGAAAATGGGCGCCGTCCTCATGAAAAAAGTCGCTCAAGCCCGCAGGATCGCCGAACGCGCTAAGCGTTGCGCGAACGTCGGCAACGGCACGTTGGTAGGCTTCCTCAGTTAAATTGCGGCCATCATGTTTTTCAGCAAGACTGACGACGCCTAATGGCATGGACGTCCACGCCGCCAATTCAAAGGCGCCGTCGTGGTTGCGCCGCATCCACGAAAGTTCGGTCGATCCGCCGCCAATGTCGAATATCAAAGCAGCGTGCGCCTCGGGATCGATTAATTCCGCGCAGCCGGCAACCGCAAGCCGCGCTTCCTCCTCGGTCGTTATGATATCAAACGCGAGGCCGGTTTCTTCCCGTATGCGCTCCATGAAGATGTCGCGATTAGCGGCGGAGCGGCACGCTTGCGTTGCGATACATCGTATGTGGGTTGCCTGGCGTTGTTCGATTTTTTGCGCGCAAACCTTCAGTGCGTCGATTGTTCGCTTCATCGCCGCGTCAGACAGAACGCCGTTTGACGACAGTCCCTCGCCCAATCGCACAATGCGCGAAAACGCATCAACAATCCGCAGTTTCTTGCCTTGCGGCGCGGCGATCAGCAAACGACAATTATTCGTCCCGAGATCGAGCGCGGCAAATCGAAGGCGCTTCCGCATCGAGTTCTCGGTTGATTTGTGGCGCGCGCCCTGTGTGTTTTGCTTGCTTTTAGCGCCGGCGTCTGATGCGCCGGGCTTGTCCCCTTCACTCACGTAACCCTTGCGTCCTCGCTGGCGCCGCCTTGCGTGCAAGCCGGCTTTAGGGCTGCAGGATAGGCGCCTGGCGCCCCTCGGGCAAGCGCGGCTAGATTATCGTCAGAAAACAGCTCGTGATCGGCTTTCCTATGCAGACTTGTTCAGAGGCGCCGACGAGGCGCGCGTCAAGCGCTTCGGCAATACCGAGAAACAAAAGCGTCGCCAGCAAGATCAATCCAACAGCTTTGGCGATCATAATTAACAGCGTCATGGAAACTCTCTCCCTCTGGCGCAGCGGCTTGCGCGCGCACCTCTCCTGTTCGCCCGCTCGCGGGCGTTGTTGTTTCAACCTGTTTTGTAGTCAGACCCCGCGTTCGAGATCGCGAAATGCTTTTCTGAGGCCGAACTCATTTGACGTCACCGCTGTCTCAAGATCGGCGATGCGCGCATCAAGCGCCCGAAACCGATGCTTCAGTTCTGAAAACGTCGCGCGTGGTCGCGTTGAAAAAGTGCGCCAAAACTTTTCTTCTTCTGCGTCCGCCATACGCGGTTCAACACTACCACCAGGTTTCATGAAGATTGCCGCAACAATATACGCGATGATCGAAAGAGGACCGAAAAAGAAAAACGAACCGGCCCATGCAAGGCGAAACCACGTCAGGCCCGATTGCGACCACCCATAGTATTTCGCGACTCCGGCGCAAACACCCGCAATCATCTTATGCTCGCGATCGCGCACAAGCCGATGAATATTCGGACCCGGGCCCGGCGCACCGGCGCGATGCGCGTAGTTCGAACGATCGCGCCAGTGATGGTGGTGGTGATGATGGTGGTGATGACGCTCAGGCATGAGGCCGCTCCGGATAGTCATCACGCCAGTCCGGCGCTTCCTTATCGAGGATTGTTTCCAATGCCTCGACCCGCCGCTCCAAGCGCTGCGCGGTTTTCCAAAGATCATCCACCAGCCTTTCGTCATCAGCCGATATGGATTTGGTTTTTCTAAGTTCTGTTAGGTATCGCAAAACAACTGACGGAAACGCGACAAAGACAATCGCGACAATTGCTACGATCCATATAAAATCACCCATCGCCCAGTACCTTCCCTAACCTCTCAGCTTTGTGATGTGCGTGCTGCAAGGCGCGCTTTCAAGGCGTCAAGCTCGGCTTTTACCGCATCTTCCGCCTCTAACTCTGCGAATTCGTCTTCAAGCGAGCGCGGACGACCCAGCGCATAGCTCTCTGCTTCCGCTTCAAGTTCGTCGATCCGGCGCTCATAGCGTTCAAAGCGCGCAAGAGCCTCGTCGATGCGCCCATCATGCACCTGGCGACTGATGCGCACGGCATCTGATGCTGCGTTGCGACGAACTTCCAGCGAGCGTTGTTTGGCGCGCGCCTCCTTCAGTTTCGCCTGCAATTTCGCCAGATCGTCATTGGTCTTCTCGACTGTTTCGTCGATCGCCTTGAGCTCATCATCAAGCAGGCCGATCATTTCCTCGGCCTTGCGTTTCGCTGCAATCGCGCCCTTGGCGAGATCTTCGCGATCCTTGCCGATTGCGAGTTCAGCCTTTGTTTCCCACTCATTTGCGCGCCTTTTGAATTCATCGCGCTTGCGGGTGATTTCTTTTTTGTCGGCAATCGCGCGGGCCGCATTGGCGCGCACTTCCACCAGCGTGTCCTCCATTTCCTGAATGATCAGCCGTACGATCTTTTCAGGATCTTCCGCGCTGTCGAGCATGGAGTTGATGTTGGAATTGACGATGTCGCTCAGTCTTGAAAAAACGCCCATGGGTCAAAGCTCCTTAAAAAATGATCCCGCCGAGGATGAATCCGATGAAAAAAGCGCCCCAGGCGAAGCCGGCGCGCCCGGAAACGGCGCGCTCCAGCCGGCTGTTCCAATAGCGGTCGTCATATCTGTATCGACTCATTCTGATCTCCTTTTCGCGGGGTTTCGTTCCCGTCTCGCCCTTAACCATTGCGAAAGCCGTGCCAACTTTTTGGCGGACTCATAACCCTCTGAAATAATTACATAATTATTTTTTACGTCATCAGCCCGCTTGAAATTGTTGCAAATTTCACCATTTTATTGGCATTATAAACCGGCATTTATGGTAATTTTCCCCAATGGAACGGCAACCAACAGCGCCTGAGCTCATCGGACACAGTCCGACTTTTCTCGACGCCCTCGCCCACGCCTCAGACGTCGCGGCGGTTGATCGGCCGGTGCTGATTGTCGGCGAACGGGGCACGGGCAAAGAACTACTGGCCGCGCGCATGCACTTTCTGTCGCCGCGGTGGGAAGGACCGCTGGTCAAACTCAACTGCGCGGCGATGAACGAGGAGCTTCTCGAAAGCGAACTCTTCGGACATGAGGCGGGCGCATTTACCGGCGCCACAAAAAAGCACCACGGACGATTTGAACGGGCCGAGGGCGGCACGCTTTTTCTCGACGAAATTGCATCGGCAAGCGGCCGCGTTCAGGAAAAACTTCTTCGCGTAATCGAGTATGGCGAATTTGAACGGGTTGGCGGTGAAGAAACGCTCATCGCCGACGTGCGCATCGTTGCCGCCGCCAATGTCGATCTGCGCAGGCAGGCGGCGGAGGGAAAATTTCGCGCAGACCTTCTCGACAGGCTGGCCTTCGACGTTGTCGGCGCGCCGCCATTACGGGATCGACGGGAAGATATTCCCCTTCTAGCGGCGCATTTTGCAACGGTGATGGCGGCGGAGCTTGGCGCGTCGTTTCCAGGCCTTGCGCCGGAGGCCGTCAATGCTCTGCAAAGCCATCACTGGCCGGGAAATGTCCGTGAGCTGAAAAACGCGGCTGAGCGCGCCATGTTCCACTGGGCGCGAGAGACAAAAACAGAGCAGATCGAAAGCATCACAATTGATCCGTTCGACCATATCGTTCTTTCGCAAACTCACCGCGAGGATGCGACGAAAGCGCCGCCGGCGCCGATTAGCGCCGTAGCCCCGGCGCCGGCGGGCGTCGATCTCAGAGACCATCTCGACGACATCGAACGACGGCTCGTGACCGACGCCCTTACCGCGGCCGGCGGCAGCCAGAAACGCGCCGCAGAACGGCTGGGACTCAGTTACGACCAGCTCCGCGGGATCATCCGCAAATACGATATCGATGCAAAGAAAATTGCTGGATTTTCAGAAAATTCAGCAGGATAGTCTATTCAGCCGCTTAAAGGGCGCAAATGCCGTCAAATCCGCCTCGTACGGCTTGATTACCGCGGCCTTTAAGGCGCAAAAAAACAATGCTGCTGTTCTCTTTGCACTGGACGCGGGAATAAGCAGAAAAGCCGGCCTTTTCATAAGAAGGGCCGGCTTTTTTCGAATTTTCATTTCCAGGTCAAACGCCGGGCGAAAGCAGCGCCTGTTTTTGCGCGAATACTTCCAGCTCCCCGCGCTGCAAAACGCCGTTGCGGTTAAAATCGGCCACTTCGAACAGAGCGCGCTGGGCACGGGCATATTCTTCTTCATTCATCCGGCCGTCATCGCCCGCGTGGGCGTAAAATGTCGAGCGTGCAACGGCGTCGACCCGCACATGCTCGGCCGAGCTCAAAGCAGACGGCGCATTGCCTGCGAGCGTCAAGGTAGCGGGACCTTCAACGCCTTCGATCACAACGAACCCGTTCAGGCGAGCAAGCTCCGCCGACACTATCGACAAAGTCGCATATTCATCGGCGTTCAATACGGCGTCCTGATCGCGGTCGGCCCGTTGAAAGACGGCGGAAGCGTGATCGGCAAGCGCTTGTTCTGTGAGCGCGCGCAATTGGTCTTCATCGCCATAGGCGGGACCTGAAAGCGCCTCATCGGCGGAAGTGTAGGCGAGCCCTGCGGCGGCAAGGACGGCGGCGGCGGTTTTCATAGCGACGGAAATCATAACTCTCTCCTGCGTCGGCGAGAGGGAATGTGGACGCCGATCACGTCAGACGCAGGGAGACTTCATGAAAATTCTCGGGCGGATTGGGAATTTTTGTGAAATTTGCCGCCAATTTGGCCGCTATTCAGCCGCAATTGGGGTCTCAGGCCCTTTATTTTCGCCATTTATCCGGGCCCAGCGCTCCTTGATCATGGCCGAAGTCATGCGCGAGCCGTCCGGCGACCAACCCGGGGGCCCGAACAGAAATCCGAAGCGATCGCGCCAGGTTTTCGCCGACCAGACATCCTTGGCGATGCCGATCCATTCATGAAAGGAAATCACCAGCGGATTAAACGTGCCGAGATTCTTGATGATGCCATAACGGGGTTTTTCGTCGTCGCTTTCGGGAATGAATGTGCCGAACATCCGATCCCAGATGATCAGCGTGCCCGCGTAATTGGCGTCGAGATAACGCGGGTTCGTTGCATGATGTACGCGGTGATGGCTGGGCGTGTTGAATATCCATTCAAACGGACCCATGCGCCCGATGAGTTCCGTGTGGATCCAGAACTGATAGATCAGATTCACAGCGCCAACGAACAGCACCATCGCCGGATGAAAGCCAAGAAATATCAGAGGCGTCTTGAACAGGATCTGCCCGAGGATCTGACCCGTCCATGTCTGACGCAGCGCCGTTGTCAGATTATAGTGCTGCGATGAATGATGAATGACATGGCTCGCCCAGAACCAGCGACGCTCATGACTGATGCGGTGCCACCAATAGTAACGCAGATCGTCGAGCACGAAGCAAAGGACAACCGCCCAGAGTGTATTTGGTATGGTGAACAATCGATATTCGTAGGCGGCGAAAAAGACGGCGCCCACCGCCGCAGCCCCGCCTAACAGAGGCGCGATCTCGCTGCCGAAGCCCATAATCAGGCTGGCGGCGGAATCGCGCGCTTCAAACCGCCCCCTGCCCGTGAGCCGTGCGACAATGATCTCGGCGAGCACCAGTACGGCGAAGGCAGGCACGGCCCAGGCGATGATGTCCGGAAATTCCATTGGATGAAGATATCACTCGCCGAGGATTTTGTGAGCCCAATGTGCAGCTTGCTTTGAACGCATGCGCACCGCCCCGGCGCCGGGGTCGGACGGGCGCAATGTCAGGGCGTTTTCGTCCGCACGCGCCGCAACATCTCCGGCTTTGAACCGTCGCGTAACGAGATCGGCTCCCCTTCGGAACACCAGGGCGAAGTCGCCGGGTTTTCCTTCGATCAGCGCTGCGCGACCTTCGTCATCGAACAACCAGCGCTCGGGAGCAAAATCTGGTTCGTCCAACGCCAGACGCTCGCGCGCAGCGGCCTCGTCGACCGGACGCGCCTGCCCGCGAAAAGCGAACCATGCTGCGAAAACCATCAGGGCGATGGCGGCGAGCGAAATGAGCGAATCAAGGATGAGATTGCCGGTCATGGTTCATTCTTAAAAACCACCACACGCAATGCTATCAAGCGCATGCTGATCGCTACTTGAATCATACTTTCCCACCGCTCATTCCGGCGAAAGCCGGAATCTCAAACTGCAAGCTCGGAGTTCACCGCATGAGATCCCGGCTTTAGCCGGGATGAGCGGGATATATTGATCGCCAATATGCAGGACGCTCTCGACAAACGCTACTCGACAGCCTGCTCAATCTGCTGTGCCGGGATCACACCCACGGGCGCATCAGCGAAGTGGGCGCCAATAAAATACGGCCACAGCAGAATAGCAAGGAGCCCCTTGAAAAAGCTGAGCTTTAAAAACCCGATTGAAAACAGCCATCCGATCATCCACAGGACGCCCAGGCCGCCGTGTTGCTCGATTTTGATCTTGCGATCCATATCAACGCCTCCCGCAAAGCACTTGATTAAAACGAACTATACTCTTCCTGATTCAGATATGGGCGCTTAGTCGGTCGCTTCAAGCAGTTCCTGCAGATGCTGTTCCCAGATCTTCGCAACTGTGTGCGTGCCGTGACCACGAGTTTCGTCAGTAATCGGCAAAACAATTGCGGCGCCGTTTTTCACCTTCTTAGTTTCGCGCTCCAGAATTTTCAGTTCGGGCGGATTTACCTGATCATCAGCCGAATTGATGGCGATAAGACGGGTGCGGATTTTCTCAAGATGCGGGGCCGGGTCGTAATAGCGCGACGCATCGAACGCATAGATAACGTCGTTGGGGTCCATGGCGGCCGTGTATCGCTCGATCAGGCTCTTAAGGAAGGCTTCTGATTCTTCTCTCGTCGGCGCCTGTTTTTGATATTGTAATGGGCTCGAAACCATCACAATCAGCGGATACATTGCGGCCGTCAGGCCAACCATGGGCTTTTCCTCATAGTCTCCGCCCATCCACGCGGGATCAGATTGGATCGCGTCGATCACCATCTTGCGCAGCATGCGATTGCGCCCGGCAATTTCTACTGGAAGGCTGGCGAGCGGCATGGCCGCGTCCATGAATTCAGGGAACATATAGGCCCACATCCACGTATGCATGCCGCCCATGGACGTGCCCATAACAAGGCGCAAATAATCGACGCCCAGACCCTCGGTCAAAAGCGCGTGTTGCGCTCGGACCATGTCGTCATAATCGTATTTGGGAAAATTCATCCGCATGCCGTCGGAGGGTTTTGACGACGCCCCATGACCAATCCCGTCTGGCAGGATGATGAAATATTCCTCCGCATCGAGAAGACCGCCGGGCCGAAATAGATAATCGGCGAAACTCTCGCGCAAAAGGCTTGCGCCGGATCCAGTTGTTCCGTGCGTGATGAGAACAGCGTTCGCCGCCCGCCCGTTCTCGTCGCGCTTTAATGCGCCGATGGTTCTGTAGTGGATCCGAAGATCCATGCGCGCGCCATCGCCAAATTCAAAATCGTCGATGACGAAATCGCCTTCGACGGGATCGGGATAGGGCGCAGCATGGGCGACCGCCGTCGCCATAACGGCGGCGGCGACAATCGTCAGAATTGAAAAAACCGGTTTCAAGGGGCGTCTTCCTTTTTGGCGACGCCCCAGTCTAACGCATTTCCGGCAGCGCGTTAGCCGACGATTTCGTCGTCCGAGAAGAAGAACTTGATTTCGTCCTTCGCCGTATCGGGCCCGTCCGAACCGTGAACGGAGTTTTCCCCAATCGATTCGGCGAATTCGGCCCGGATCGTCCCCGGCGCGGCTTCCGCCGGATTGGTGGCGCCCATGATCTCGCGGTTGCGAGCGATGGCGTTCTCGCCTTCGAGCACCTGCACCACGACCGGCGCTGAGGTCATGAATTCGACCAGTTCGCCGAAAAACGGGCGTTCTTTATGGACGGCGTAAAAGCCTTCCGCCTGCTCGCGGGTCATATGGATCCGCTTTGAGGCAACGACGCGAAGGCCGCCCTCCTCGAGCTTGGCGATAACTTTGCCGGTGAGATTACGGCGGGTCGCATCGGGTTTGATGATCGAAAATGTGCGTTCGAGCGCCATTGATGTGGCTCCTTCGGTGTGGAAACTGGTGATTCGGGCGCGCTTCCTATCAATGGGCGCGCGATGCGACAACCACCTGCCGCGATTGCAGATGCGGCCGAAACGCCGCATCCTCGGCCGATCCGACGCAGGAGCGAACACAAAGGGAGAGCCGCCCCATGTCCGAACAGCAGCCGACGCCGCCGTCAGAGCCGGCGATTTCGACCAACCCTTCCGAAAAAGGCAATGCGAACCTTATCTACATTCTTTACCTGGTCGGGGTCGTGGTCGGCATTACGCCCATTGTTGGCGTCATCATGGCCTATATGGCGAAATCGGAAGCGCCCGACTGGCTGGTCTCCCACTATAACAACCAGATCAACATTTTCTGGAAGGGCCTCTTATACGGGCTCATCAGCTGCGTGCTGATGCTCGTTCTCATCGGTTTCGTATTAATTTTAGTCGCCTTGATCTGGTACATTGTACGTACCGTCAAAGGCATGCAGGAGCTGTCCAAGGGACAGCCTATCGCCAATCCGGGCAGCTGGGGATTTTAGGCCTATTCTCACCAACCCAATTGGCGGCGCGCTTCAGCAAGCGCGATAGCGCCGCTTGTCGCCACATTTAACGATCGCGCCCCTTCAGCCAAAGGAATGCGAAGGCGCGCGTCGGCGGCGGCGTGCACCTCATCGGGAACGCCGGCGCTTTCACGCCCAAGCAACAGGGCGTCGCCGGATCGAAACTCGAAATCCCACAACGATCCATCGCCGGCGGTCGTCAGAAGCACTAACCGCCCGCTCCCGAGGGTTTCTCGAAATCCGCCCCAGCTCCTGTGCGTCCTGGGCGCGGCCAAGGCGCCGTAATCCATGGCGACCCGCCTGAGGGCCTTGGCGTCGAGGGGAAAGCCGCAGGGTTCGATAATTTCGAGGTCGGCGCCAAAGCAGGCTGCGGCCCGGATCGCTGCGCCCGCGTTCTGGGGAATATCGGGCTGATAGAGGACGAGCCTCAACATCGCCATTTCCTTCACCTTTTGCGCCGAAACGCCGCCCCTTTAGCGACGCTAGGCCGCAGCCCCCGACCGCCTAGACTTAGTACATAGGACATGCAAAACACGCGCGCGATTCCGCGCGGACCATCCTGTGCGACATATTCTTAGGGGCGACATTTACAATGACGACCAGCGATCCCACGCAAGACAGCGAACCAACACGGCGGGACTTTATCCACATATTCGCCACGGCGACCACTGCGGTCGGCGCCGGCGCCGTGGTGTGGCCTCTGGTCCACCAGATGAATCCCGACGCCTCTGTGTTGGCCTTATCGACAAAGGAAGTCGACCTGTCAGCGGTTGAAATCGGCCAGGCGATCAAAGTGTTCTGGCAAGGCAAGCCTGTCTTCATCCGACGACGCACGTCGGCGGAGATCGAGGAAGCCGAGGCGACGCCCCTTTCAGCGCTCATTGATGACGATGCGCGCAACGCCAATTTGTCCAGCGCCGATGCGAGCGACAATGCCCGCACGACGAGCGCCGACGGTGAAGCGAAACCGGAATGGCTGGTCCTGGTCGGGGTTTGCACCCATCTCGGCTGCATCCCGCTTGGCACCTCCGCCGGCGAAAACAAGGGCGAGTATGGCGGCTGGTTCTGCCCCTGCCACGGCTCGCACTACGATACGGCGGGACGCATCCGCAAAGGACCGGCGCCTGAAAATCTTGCCGTGCCGCCATACACATTTGTTTCCGACTCTGTCGTGCGCATCGGGTAGGAGGAGAAAAAGAGATGAGCGGCCATCCGTCTACATACAATCCCTCCACCGGCTTCGAGAAATGGCTCGACAAGCGGCTTCCGATTATCCGCTTCAGCGCCGATTTCATGGATTTCCCGACACCGAAGAACCTGAATTACTGGTGGACTTTCGGCGCCATTCTTGTGGTTTGCCTGGTTATCCAGATCATCACCGGCGTCGTGCTCGCCATGCACTACACACCGCATACCGACTACGCCTTCGCCAGCGTCGAGCATATCATGCGCGACGTGAACTATGGCTGGCTGATGCGCTATGTACATTCGAACGGTGCGTCGATGTTCTTCCTCGCCGTTTATATTCACATGTTCCGCGGCCTTTATTACGGCTCCTACAAGGCGCCGCGAGAAATGAGCTGGATTCTCGGCGTCATCATCTTTCTCCTCATGATGGCCACCGCGTTTTTTGGATACGTCCTTCCCTGGGGTCAGATGTCCTATTGGGGCGCGACGGTGATAACGAACCTCTTCTCAGCAATCCCTGTGGTGGGCGAATCAATCCGCACGCTGCTCTGGGGAGGCTTCTCGGTCGATAACCCGACGCTCAACCGTCTATTCTCTCTTCACTATCTTCTGCCGTTCGCAATTTTCGGCGTCGTCGCCCTGCACATCTGGGCCTTCCATACGTCTGGCAACAACAACCCGACCGGCGTGGACGTAAAGGACGTGAAGAAGGACACGCTTTCCTTCCACCCCTATTTCACGGTGAAAGACGGCTTTGCGATTGTCCTGTTCCTGATCCTGTTTGCCGCCTTCGTGTTCTTCAACCCGAATGCGCTGGGGCACGCCGACAACTATATCGAAGCAAACCCGCTGGTGACGCCAGCCTCCATCGTGCCGGAATGGTACTTCCTGCCGTTCTACGCAATCCTGCGCGCCATCACGTTCGACATCGGCCCGATCACGGCGAAACTCGGCGGCGTTATCGCCATGTTCTCATCGATCATGGTGCTGTTCGTCCTGCCCTGGCTCGACACGTCAAAAGTACGCTCCATGCGGTACCGGCCAGTTGCGCGCTTGTGGTTCTTCCTTCTGGTGATCGCCTGTATCGGCCTCGGCTATCTCGGCGGCAAACCGGCGGAAGGCGTTTACGTCATGTGGGCGCAGATTTTCACCGCCTATTACTTTGGCTTCTTCCTCTTAATCCTGCCGCTGCTCGGCATTATGGAAACGCCGAAGGCGATGCCACGGTCGATCGCAGAATCCGTTCTGAAACCAAAATCCGCCGACGCCGCCCCCGCCGGCGCGGTTCCTGCGGAGTAAGCGCGATGAAAAACACGATGAAAAATGCACGCCTGATCGCCCTTTCGCTGCTTGCCCCCCTCGCCGCGCTGGCCGTAACCAGCGCCGCCCATGCAGCCGGCGGGAAAGCCAAAGCAGTCAAGCACAATCACTGGCATTTCGCCGGCCCGTTCGGAACCTACGACCAGGACGCGCTGCAACGGGGCTTCCAGGTCTACGAAACGGTTTGTTCAAGCTGTCACGGTCTCGAGCTCGTCTCGTTCCGCAATCTCGGCGACAAGGGCGGTCCGTTCTATCTCGATAGCTGCCCGGCGGGCATTCCGGACACTGTCGACTGTTCAAACCCGAACGAAAATCCGGTCGTGAAAGCGATCGCTGCGAACTACAAGTTCCAGGTAACCGACGGCCCCGACGATGGCGGCGAGATGTTCCAGCGCCCGGCATTGCCGTCCGACCGGATTCCAGACCCGTTCGCCAACGATCAGATCGCGCGCCTTGCGAACAACAACGCCCTGCCGCCGGATTTGTCGCTGATCACGAAAGCGCGCCATCATGGGCCCGACTACCTTTATAGCCTGCTTGTCGGTTATGAAGATGCGCCGTCGACCGTCGAGGTCGCCCCGGGCCAATACTACAATCCCTATTTCCCCGGCGACATGTCGCAAAACTTGAAACCTGAATATGTGGGTGAAGGCGGTTATCCGCAGGAAGGCGTAGAGGTTCCCCTCGGCGGCGTGCTCTCCATGGCCCCGCCGCTCGCCGACGGCATGATCGAATACGCCGACGGATCGCCGCAAACGGTTGAGCAGTATTCCGCGGATGTAACTGAATTTCTGATGTGGGCGGCTGAGCCGAAAATGGAGGAACGCAAGTCTCTCGGCGTCGTTTCGCTGATTTATCTCGTGATCCTCGCCGGCCTTCTATACTGGTCCTATCGCAAGATCTGGTCCAACGCGCACTAGTCACCAAGTATGACATCTATTGAGCGCGGGCGCATAAGTCGCCCGTGCTTTTTTTGTGCGCCAATTCAACTGTAAGCGCTGTCGCGCACGGTCTCCGGTCCTTCACCGCCGAAGAAGGTTGCAAGCGCGCCGATCAACAGACCGACAACCGCGCCTTCCGCTACGGCCCACCATGGCGACGTCAAACCCCAGAAATCTCCGGCGGCCATCAGGGGCGCGAATACGTCCCAGGCGAACAATACCAGCAGCAAATTCATCCAGGCGCCGATCATCGGCCCCATGAACCACCAGGGCATTTTCATCCTCAAAATCGGATGACGGGTGAATACTCCGGCGAGACCGATAAACGCGCCGATCGCCGTGTACCAGAAGAGCATGGCGATGCGTATTCTCATGTCGTCAACGCCGAACGCAGGCGCCGTAAAAAACCCGATGACGCCGAGCGCAAACCCGACTGTTTTTGCGACCGTAATGCGCGTCAGGAGGGATGGTTTTGCAAACATCTCAGTCTCCGTATCTGCGTATAATGGAGACGTATGAGTGCGCTGGTCCGTATACAATCGATCGGGACAAGCCGCCGCAGTTTAATGCGGGTGCGAATGATTTGCGGGCTTTTTCCGCGCAAATCAGTGGTTGGCTGCAATCGCTGCGAGACCGCCCTGGAGCGCGCCCCACCCGACGCCGCGCAGGGCGACTTCCACCATTTCCGGACCGCCATAGGGCGAAATAAACAACTGCCAGAACAGCGCATAGCCAGCGACGCAAAAAGCCACGCCAAGGACAACGCCGGCGATGCTTGCTGCAAATCGCCTGAGCGGGGCTGCTTTCAACAGGAGCAGCGTCAACAAAAATGGAGCCACACCGGTTAATCCAACCAGGATCGCGACCGATTGCGCATATCCGACAGAAAACTCATCAGGCGCAGCCGCTTGATATTTCCACCAGGCGTAGAACCCGAGAAACAAAACATACCCAATCCCGGCCAGTCGACCCATATTCGCCTCCCCTTTTCGGTTTGAGCGAAATTATCGGCGCGCCCGGGCGCCGCGACAAACATCAAAACATGCAAAATATCGGGCCTGAAGACCGGTTCGCCGAATTAATCAGCGATAGGGCGCATCGAGTTCCAGATTACGAGCGATCTCCCGCTCCCAGCGATCCCCGTTCGCAAGAAGGCGGTCCTTGTCATAGAACAGCTCTTCGCGGGTCTCGGTCGCGAATTCGAAATTCGGGCCCTCGACAATCGCATCGACCGGGCAGGCTTCCTGACAAAAACCGCAATAGATGCACTTTGTCATGTCTATGTCGTAGCGCGTGGTGCGGCGCGAGCCGTCATCGCGGGGTTCGGCCTCAATCGTTATCGCTTGCGCCGGGCAGATCGCTTCGCAGAGTTTGCAAGCGATGCAGCGTTCCTCGCCGTTGGGATAACGGCGCAGGGCGTGCTCGCCGCGAAAGCGAGGGGAAAGCGGTCCCTTTTCGAACGGGTAGTTAAGTGTCGCTTTGGGCCGGAAATAATACTTCATCGCCAGACCAAACGCCTTGACGAAATCCCAAAGCAGAAATCCCTGAAGCGCCTGTGCAATGCGAGCCATCTAGTTTCTCCAGCTTTGGAAATGCGCGGCCCAATCCGGGAACAAGATCAGAAGGCCGGCAACCAGCACCACCCAGAACAGCGTCAGCGGCAGGAAAATCTTCCAGCCGATGCGCATCAACTGGTCGTAGCGATAGCGCGGCACAATCGCCTTCACCATGGCGAAGAGGAAGAAGAAGAAAATGATCTTGGCGCAGAACCAGAATACGGGCATCGGCCCGGCGCTCAAAAACGGCGCCCAGGCGTCAGGGATGGGCGAATGCCAGCCGCCAAAAAAGAGGATCGTCAGCATGGCGCACATGAGAACGATGTTGGCCAGTTCGCCGATCATAAAGAGGAGGAAAAGAGTTGAGGAATATTCCACCTGATAGCCAGCGACGAGTTCGGCTTCCGCTTCCGGCAGGTCGAAGGGCGGCCTGTTGGTTTCCGCGAGCGCTGAGATAAAGAAAACGACAAACATCGGGAACAGCGGCAGGAAGTGCCAGTTGAGCATGCCGCCGCCCCGGCCCTGGCTCTCGACAATTTCCGAAAGGTTCACCGACCCGACCAACAGGAGGACCGAGATGATGACGAAACCGAGGGAGACTTCATAGGAAACCATCTGCGCCGCAGATCGCAGGCTCCCCAGAAACGGATACTTCGAATTGGACGCCCATCCGCCCATGATGACGCCGTAAACGCCAAGCGATGAAATCGCGAAGAGGTAAAGAATGCCCACATTAATGTCGGCGACGACGAGGCCGGGCGCCACCGGAATCACCGCCCAGCCAACCAGGGCCAGGACAAACGTGATCAGCGGCGCCAGCACGAAAACGACCTTGTTGGCGCCGGCCGGAATGACGATTTCCTTGAATATGAATTTCAGAAGATCGGCGAACGACTGGAGAATGCCGAAGGGGCCGACCACATTCGGCCCTTTTCGCATCTGAACCGCCGCCCAGACTTTGCGGTCGAAATACATCAGAAACGCCTGGGCGAGCAGCAGGGTCAGCAAGATCGCCAGGGAGCCGGCGACGACGGAGCCAAACCACCACCACGGAAGGTCGGCGGGCCGCGTGATCAGATTAGTCCAGATCTCGTTCATGGCCCCGGGTCATAGAGCCTATCGGCCCTGCCGTCACGGGGGTTTCGGCCGCTATTTGGTCGCAATAAGCGGATTTACGAGACCCTAAGGACCCAGAGGGCCGGCGCCTCAGTGCACCGTCACTTCGGCGAACATGGAATCGCTCTTGGTCACGTTCTCGGGTTTTCCATATACGTCGATATCGCCCATGCCGGAGACCGTGGCGTCCACCGACTCGCTGGCATAGACAGACGCGTCACCGACGCCGGACACCCGGATCTCAACATCGCGACATTCGAGCCCGTCAGCATCGAGGTCGCCAACGCCCGAAACGCTCGCTTCCAGCTGATCGCAACGTCCGGACAGCGTAACATCGCCCACGCCGGAAATGGCGAGATTAAAGCGCTCCACGTCAATGCCGCTGACCGTCCCGTCAACAACGCCCGAAACTTCAAGCCCGCTAATCGTTGGCATGGTGATGACAGCGTCAACGCCATGTTGTTTGCGACGCCAACTGTTCTTTTTCTTTTGCGAAAGTTCGAGCACGCCATCCGAAACGCTTGCCTCAATCCGGTCGATTTCGCGCGCTGAGCCAGAGACTTTGATCGAGTAGTCTTCGCCCGCTTCAACCGTCAGGTCGTAAACGCCGGAAATCTCGATTCGATCAAAATCCGTGAGGTCGATGGTCTTTGTCGTTCGTTCCTCGTCATCTCCGGCCATAGCGGCGCCCATGAGCAGGACTGCAGCAGCGCCGGATGCGAGTGTTGTTCTGAACAGACTTTGCATAAGAGGTCCCTCCGTTTCTTGCGACGTTCGTAGCATCCCTAGCGGCCCGAGAGGAGTCCGCCCGCCGCGCCTGCTGATCCGCTGGTCGCGAATGGGTGGGTTAACGCAGTCGAAACGTCACGGGCGCTGACGCCGCCTGCGCCTCTTCGGCGGCCGCGGCGACCCACAAGGGCTTCATGCTGCGAGCGAAAATCAACGAGGTGACGATGCTGGCGGCGATAACGGCGACGATTGATGCAAAGCCGGGCGCTTCTACGCCCGGCAACGCGCCAGCGACGATGAGAGCGGCGCCGGCGACCCCCAGAGCGGCGGCGCCGTATGGCCAGCCCGATCGGCGCTTTGCATTCTCAAGCAACCTGAATAACGGCGTTACAATCACGGCGCCCGCGGCGAAACCAATGAGAAAAAACAGCAACCCGTAAACGAGAGCGCTGAGAATTGCTGAAAACGCAGCCGCAAGAATGCCGACGCTGTCGGCGAGCGACAGCACCAGTTGCAGAACGAAAATCATCGAGGCGCATGCGCCAGCGCCGGCCAACACGGCAACGACAATATGCTCGAAGGCGACATTGGCGCGGATCTGTTCGGCCAGCGCCTCATTGGCTTCCGTTGACGGCGTATTTCTATTCCGCCGCAACTTTCGCCGCCCCGGACATCGCCGCTGAACATTCCGCCATTGTCTTCGACGCTCGCGCAATGGGATTTGTCAGATAGTAATCTGCGACCGGCGAGACAAAGGGCGCGGCGTCCATCGCACCGGCGGCGCCGACCTGGCTGAGATCGAACGGCGCATCGTCTCCGCCGACCTGATCAAGGCGGCCAAGCGACGGCGCGTCCTCAACCATCGCCTGACGCAGGGCGAAGATGTCGTCATAGGGAAGCGTTTTGCCCGCATGGGCGGAAAGAGCGCGCAAGATCGCCCAGTCTTCCCGCGCCTCGCCTGGTGCAAATAGCGCGCGAGCGCCCATCTGCGCGCGCCCTTCCGTGTTGACGTAAACACCCGATTGCTCGGTATAGGCCGCGCCCGGAAGAATAACATCCGCGTGGCGCGCGCCCACGTCGCCGTGGTGGCCCTGATAGATGACGAATGCGCCGCCAAGACGTTTCGGGTCGAATTCATCGGCGCCAAGATTATAAACGACGTCGATTTCGCGGGCCTCGCATCCGGCAAGAATGCCGGCAAAATCCCGACCACCATTCTGCGGCAGGAAACCAAGATCGAGAGCTGCAACGCGCGAGGCCGCTGTGTGTAGGACGTTGAACCCGTTCCAGCCGTCGCTAACCGCGCCGACAGCCTTCGCCAGCTTCGCGGCTTCAGCGAGGACGGCGGCGCCGTCAGCGCGTGCAATGGCGCCCATGCCGATAATGATCAAGGGACGGCGGGCGTTTTTAATCACATCGAAGAACGCGCCGTCGCTTTTAGCGAGGGCCGAAAGCGTCTCCGGCCCGGCGCCAAGATAATCGTAATCATAGGTGAGCGGCGCGTTTTCGCCGATCACCCCGATTTTGAGATCGAGCGTGCGCAGCCAACTCTTGCGAATGCGGGCGTTGATCAGCGGCGCCTCGACGCGCGGATTGGTCCCGACAAGAAGAATGGCGTCGGCGTCTTCAACCCCGGCAATGCCGGAGTTGAACAGATAGTTGCGACGATCGCCGCCGCCCACTTTCGCGCCATCCTGACGGCAGTCGAGATTGGAAACGCCGATCCCGGTCATCAAATCCTTGAGCGCCTTAATGGCTTCGGCCGGCGCAAGGTCGCCAACAACGGCGCCGATACGGTCTTTGGCTGTGGTTTTGAGTTTTTCCCCGACGAGCGTAAGCGCCTCGTTCCAGCTTGCCGGTTGCAGCTTGCCGTCCTTGCGAACATATGGCGTATCGAGACGCTGGCGTTTGAGCCCGTCCCAGATGAACCGCGTCTTGTCGGCGATCCATTCTTCATTCACGTCATCATGAACCACCGGGAGAATGCGCAACACTTCGCGCCCGCGTACATCGACGCGAATGTTCGATCCCACCGCATCCATGACGTCGATGGTTTCGGTCTTGCGCAACTCCCACGGCCGGGCGTTGAACGCATAAGGTTTTGAGGTCAGCGCACCGACCGGACAAACGTCGATCAGATTGCCCGTCAGTTCCGACTCGACCGCCTTTTCAAGATACGTCGTGATTTCCGCGTCCTCGCCGCGATTAACAAGGCCGAGATCGTCAACGCCGGCGACTTCAGTCGCAAAGCGCACGCAACGGGTACACTGAATGCACCGGGTCATGATCGTCTTGATCAGCGGACCCATGTGTTTTTCTTCGACAGCGCGTTTATTTTCTTCATAGCGCGACCCGTCTCGGCCATAGGCCATTGCCTGATCCTGAAGATCGCATTCGCCGCCCTGGTCGCAGATCGGACAATCAAGCGGGTGATTGATAAGGAGAAACTCCATCACCCCTTCCCGCGCCTTTTTCACCATAGGCGTGTTGGTGAACAGTTCCGGAGGCGCGCCGTCAGATCCCGGACGCAAATCACGCACATTCTGCGCGCAGGAGGCGACTGGCTTCGGGGGACCGCCTTTCACCTCGATGAGGCACATGCGGCAATTTCCGGCCACGGACAGCCGCTCGTGATAGCAAAAACGCGGGATCTCTTCCCCAGCGGCCTCACACGCCTGAAGGAGCGTCAGATCCGATGCGACTTCAATCTCGCGGCCATTGACCTTGATGACGCGGGGCTCGCCCATCGATGGTCCCTTTCGTCTTGCAACCCTAAATTTCGCGCTGGTTTAGACGGCTTTTTGCAAAGACGCCAGTGTGCGTCACGGTCGCGGGGTCCCTAAGCAGGCCTGTTTTCAAGCGCTTGTTTCAAGGCCCCGATCTCGTCGGCGATGGCCGACAGGGAATCATCGCGCCGCTGCCCCGCAATCTTCGCCGCCTCCTGATTGAGGCCAAGCCGCTGGACCTGTGCAGCAGTGCGCTGGCATTCTTGCGTCAGGACCTCGATCCGGTCGGCAATGGACAGCGTCGATGCGGCAAGCCCTTCGAGCGTCGCTTCGATGCGGGCGATTTTCTCGTGAACCGCGTCGAAATTATTCGTCATGACATGCCTCCTCCAGCAAGCGATATTCCTCTGGTGATGTTGATGACGCCGCAATGGCGCAGCGGCTATCGCTAGTTCACCTTTTTCAAAATGAACTCCGGGTCGGCATGATCGCCGACCATGAAAAAATATTCCTGAACTTTCTCAAACCCATAACGGGCGTAGAACCGCTGGGCCGCGATATTCTCGCGATAAACACTGAGGAAGACATGATCGAAATTGTCGTCAAGCCATGCCAGCGCTTCGGGCATCAATCGGGCGCCGAGCCCGGCCCCCTGAAATTGGCTTAAAACATAAAAGCGTTTTAGTTCGCCCGAGTTCGGCGGCATGTCATCGACAGAAAGATGACATGGGCCCGCGACCAGATACCCGATCGCCTCGTCATCAGCTGTGAAGGCGACCCATACGGCGAACGCGGGATCATCAAGGAGCCGTTGATATGCGTCGACGTTGTGCTCTTCCCGCAAAAACTTCTGCAGGTCGTGTTCGGCGTAAAGATCCCCGAACGCCTGTACGAACGTTTCGCCGCCGAGCGCCGACAAAGCCGCGGCGCTAATTTGCGGCGACGGCCCTTCAATACGAATATCGTCATTCACGGTCGCCATATGGCCAACGCCCAAACAAAGACGCCGAATAACAAAAAACGCCCGACGGTATCGGCCGCGGGCGCTTTTCGCAAATCAGAAGCGATCAACTAGAGAACGCGCTCTTTGAGGTCTTTTGCGACCCGAAAAGCGACCTTTTTCGACGCCTTGATGCGGATCTTCTCGCCAGTGGCCGGATTGCGGCCCCAACGGGCGGCGCGATGGCGAACCTGCATGATGCCAAGGCCCGGAATGCGCAGCTTTTTGCCTTTTTTCAGATATCCGCCCATGCGATCGATGAAATCCGACAGAAACTCTTCCGCCGCTTTCTTCGGCATCTCATGATCTTCGGAAAGCTCCGCAGCGAGGTGCTTCAGGGTCAGCGTATCCGGCAACGCCTTCTTGGCGGTCTTTTTCTTCGCGGCGGTCTTGCGAGCAGGCGCTTTGCGCTTGGCGGGCGCTTTACGTTTAGCGGTCGCCTTGCGTTTGGCGGGCGCTTTACGCTTAGCGGTTTTGCGCGCCGGGGCTTTTCTCGCCGCTGTCTTCCTCTTGGTGGTTTTCCGTTTAACGGCCATTTGAATGTCCTTCATCAATAATCAAACTTGAAGCGCGGCAGTCAGAATCTTCCGAATCGCCGCGGCGGGAGGCACTTAGCGATAGATTCGTAGAAAGGTCAAAGATAAAAACATGAAAAATGCCCATAAAATGGGCATAACTTCACTCTGCAGCGACGCCCGCCATCGAAACAGCGCCGCGATCGGTGCGATACGCGTTGATCCGTTCTTCAATCTCACCGCGGAAATGACGGATCAGTCCTTGCACCGGCCAGGCCGCCGCGTCTCCAAGGGCGCAGATCGTATGACCCTCGACTTGCCCGGCGACATCAAGCAATTTGTCGATTTCTTCCGTAGACGAATTGCCCTCGGCCATGCGTTCAAGCACGCGCCACATCCAGCCCGTTCCTTCTCGGCACGGCGTGCACTGGCCGCAGCTTTCATGCTTATAAAAATAGGAAATCCGCGAAATCGCCTTCACGATGTCAGTTGATTTATCCATGACGATGACCGCCGCCGTTCCCAATCCGGACTTGACATCTTTGAGCGCGTCAAAGTCCATCAGCACATCATCGCAGATCTCGCGCGGTATGAGGGGTACGGACGACCCGCCGGGAATAATCGCCTTCAGATTATCCCAGCCGCCGCGCACGCCGCCGCAATGAGTGTTGATCAGCGTCTTCAGCGGAATAGACATTGCCTCTTCCACATTGCACGGCCGTTCAACATGACCGGATATGCAAAAAACCTTCGTGCCATGATTATTTTCACGACCGAACTTTGTGAACCAGTCCGCGCCGCGGCGCAGGATCGTTGGCACGACCGCAATTGATTCTACGTTGTTGACCGTCGTCGGACAGCCATAAAGCCCAGCGCCAGCGGGAAAAGGCGGTTTGAGCCGCGGTTGGCCCTTTTTACCTTCAAGACTTTCAAGAAGGGCCGTCTCTTCGCCGCAGATATAGGCGCCGGCGCCGTGCTGAACATATAGGTCGAAATCCCAGCCTGAGCCGGCGGCGTTTTTGCCAAGCAATCCAGCCTCATACGCCTCGTCGATCGCCGCCTGAAGCGTGTTGCGCTCATCAACATATTCGCCGCGGATATAGATATAACAGGCGTGCGCCTTCATCGCGTAAGACGCGATAAGACAGCCCTCGATGAACAGATGCGGATCGTGACGCATCATTTCGCGGTCTTTGCACGTGCCGGGCTCGGACTCGTCGGCGTTGACCACAAGATAATGCGGACGCTCGCCGATTTCCTTCGGCATGAACGACCATTTGAGACCCGTCGGGAATCCGGCGCCGCCGCGCCCGCGCAATCCTGAGTCCTTTATCTGCTGGATAATCCAGTCATGCCCCATACGGATGAAATCCGCGGTGCCGTTCCAGGCGCCGCGTTTCTTCGCCGCTTCCAGCCGCCAATCATGAAGGCCGTAGAGATTGGTGAATATCCGGTCTTTATCTTCGAGCATTGTCTTACCGATCTTTTTTCATCTCGATCAAAACCACGGAAAGAAAATCAAAAATGGCGACAGCAAAATCAAGCCAACGCCAATCATGACAACTCCCGCAACGTTCATTCCGACTGCAATCAAAGCGCCGCCGCCCAGAACGCACAAAGCACCACATAGGAAGCAAAACCAAAGCATCCTCTGTTTCACCCTTGGCCCGCTCTCGGGATTTTCCGGATCGAGTTCCGGAATATAATGCGGGCTTTGTTCGCGTTCGTCAGGCATTTCAGTGCACTCAGTACTCGCCCTGGTTATTCGCTAAGCTCAACAGAATTCGGTTTTGCCTTCATGGCCGCCCCGTGATCTCTAACCCAGCGTAGAAACATCGGCGCGAAAAGCGCGGTGGACGCAAGAACGCCGGCGACAAGCACCCCGATCGAGCCCGTCGCGAAATACGCGCCGACCACCACAACCAAGACAAGCCCTTCCCAGACGACAATCGTCAGCACGGCCTTTATGGCTTCCTTTTTGCGGCTGTCTTGGGAGACTTCCATCAACATGCCTCTCCCTCGTCCTGAGGCGCTTTTATCACGGGTTTACTCCGCCGGCGCCGGCTGGCTGTTGGGTATCTCTTTCAATGGCTCCGCCGCCGATCCGTCGAAAAGCGACGGATCAGTCAGCGTCGTAATCTCCCCTTCCGGGTCCGATGTGTTGCGGCCGGGATTTTGCGTTCCGGTCTTGACCGCCTTGCCAACTCTCAGGTCGCCCAGGAGCTGTTCGAAATTTTCCGGCGTCAGGTCTTCGTAGTAGTGGTCGCCGTCTTTCGTCGATATTTGAGCCATCGGCGCGTTACAGCAGGCGCCGAGGCATTCAACTTCAAGCCAGGAAAGCTTGCCGTCGCTCGAAACCTGATTTTCCGGCCCGATCACTTTTTTGCAGACCTCGCGCAATTCGTTCGAGCCGCGCAGCATGCACGGCGTCGTGCCGCAGAGCTGCACAAAATATTCACCCACCGGCGCGAGGTTGAACATCGTATAGAAGGTCGCAACCTCGTAGACCCGGATATAGGGCATATCGAGTTCGCGCGCGATTTCCTCCATCATGGGGATTGACACCCAGCCTTCCTGCTTTTGGCCGCGCCACAGAAACGGGATCACGCAGGAGGCTTGCCGGCCGGCCGGATATTTCTTCATCTGGCTTTCGCACCAGGCCTTGTTTTCCTCTGACCATTCAAAGGCTTTCGGCTGGTCTTTAGCGGGGCGTCGATGCGCCATCATCGCTCTCCTGGCTGGCTCGATTAAATCCGGCCTTCTCTTACTTGATTGGCCGCGAATGGGAAGGGGCGCCGTCGTCTCAGGGACTTGCCAGGGGGGCTTTTAAGTCTGCAGCCCGCCCGGCAATCAATCGCCGGCGCGCGAGAAAAGAGGCCTAATCGAGGTCAATTTCGTTGAGGGCCGCCGCGTCTTCAAAACAGCCGAGGCAAATGACCTTGATATTGTCAGGCCCCAGGGCGTCGAAATCCGCCTGGGAGAGCTCATTGCAGTCTGTGCAAACCGCGTCCCAGATCCCGTCTTCCCCCCGGGACCACCAGAACCCTCTCGGCTCGCCCGTTTTCAGGGACTCGATGATGTGCACGCAAACGAAGGTTTGCGGCTGTTCGCCGTGGGTGTCGCAAGTAACGGAGGGAACCTGATTAGTCATCGTAATGAAAAGTGATGGCGGCGCATTTTTCGTCGGCCTGCTCGACCGAGAAATCAAGGCGCCGATGGTCGGACGCGGCCTCTAGGAGGCGCACCTGAAAAGGTCTTTCGAGCTCAACGTATCGTGAAAAAACGGCTTCTCCTGCCGCTACATGGCCCGGCCCGCGGATCAGCCGCGCCGCCTGCTGCACCGCATCACACAATTGACCGGAATTGACGTGATCGCCGGAGCCGCCGTGATAGGGATGCGTCGGACGAAATCCCGATGTCGCAGTCAGAATGGCGTCGGCGTAGACGCCGGCGGCGTCCTCGGCGAGTGGCGAGACGAATACTTCCACCTGCGTTTCAACACCCACCTCGCGCGGCGCGGCGAATGCAAAGTTTTCGGGCTCGGGAAGCGCCAGGATTTTCGCCTTTGCTTTTGCTCGCCAGCCTTCGAAATCGCGGGTCTTAAAAACCACGCCGGCGCCAGAAACATCGTAAACCGGATTGTCATCGGCATCGAAGAACTGACACCCATAGCCAATGCCGTCTTCGCCGTGGGTCGCGCGTCCGCGCGCAGGATGGCGTGCGCCAGAGCCCGTCTGATGCGTCCGCCATTCAAATCGCGTGAGCGCCGTCCATTTCGTGCCGTCCATCCGGTTTGTGAAACGAGACACGCCAGTGAGCGCAAAATAGTTGGTCGATTGAACGGCGACATTGTCAGCCGGATGGAGTCTTAACCACGGGTGCTGCTCATCGTCGTCGCTGCAGCGAAACCGGGTCGCGCCGTCCGCCTCGCGCTCAAAATCATAACAGAAATTGCCGGTTTCCTGTCGGGTCATGGGCCATGCATAGCAATTGTGCGACGATTGCCAAACCTCGCCGCGCAGCGCTCCGACAACATCCGCTGGAATCTTCCGACCGATCATCCTTCGAGGCTCGGCCTGACGGCCTCGCACCTCAGGATGAAGACCGAGTTTTTGCTTTGACGCGGGGGCGTTTTGATTCGAATCGCAATGCATCGAAATCCCCACGGATGAATGCTTCCTTCTTATTTCGGCTCCAGCCCTTCAACTGTCGTTCGAAGGCAACCGCTTCTTGAAAAGTTGGAAAATCACCTGACCAAACGCATTTCACCGGCCGACGCGTAAACGTGTATGCTTGCTTGTGAACGCCAAGATTGTGGGCATTTACCCGATCTTCAACGTTGGAACCTCGATGCGATCCGACATAGTACGAACCGTCCCGGCATTGAAGTATGTAGACGAAAGCCTGCCAGTCCATTCTCACCCCCCCTCATCCTGAGGTGCAATCGCGGAGCGATTGCCTCGAAGGATGGGCTGCGTTCTCATTCTGACCAATGAACCGTCAAGGTTCGCTGCTTCGCCGCCTGCACCTCAGGATGAGGATTGAGGGTTACCGATCAATCTCGCCGAACACGATATCGAGCGAGCCTAAGATCGCGGAAACATCGGCAAGCAAGTGCCCGCGATTAATCCAGTCCATGGCCTGAAGATGCGGATAACCCGGCGCGCGGATTTTGCAGCGATAGGGTTTGTTCGTTCCGTCCGAGACGAGATAGACGCCGAACTCCCCCTTGGGCGCCTCGACCGCAGTGTAGACTTCGCCAGCCGGGACGTGGAAGCCTTCCGTATAGAGCTTAAAGTGATGAATAAGGGATTCCATATTCCCTTTCATCTGATCGCGTTTGGGCGGCGCCACCTTGCCGTCGGTGGTCATCACAGGGCCCGGCGTTTCGCGCAGTTTAGCGATCGCCTGTTTCATGATGGAAAGCGACTGGCGCATTTCCCCAACGCGAATGATGTAGCGGTCGTAGCAATCCCCGTTTTTACCCACAGGAATCTGGAAGTCGTATTCAGCGTATGACTCGTAAGGCTGAGCGCGTCTCAAGTCCCAAGCCATGCCGGAGCCGCGCACCATAACGCCGGAAAAGCCCCAGGCGAGCGCTTCCTCCGCCGTCACAACGCCGATATCCACATTGCGTTGCTTGAAGATGCGGTTATTGGTGATCAGCGTTTCAATATCGTCGAGCTTTTCAGGGAACTGCTCAATCCACGCCTCTAGGTCGTCGATCAGTTCCGGCGGCAAATCCTGATGCACGCCGCCAACGCGGAAATACGCCGCATGCATGCGGCTGCCGGATGCGCGTTCATAGAACACCATCAGCTTTTCGCGCTCTTCAAACCCCCAGAGCGGCGGCGTCAACGCGCCGACATCCATCGCTTGCGTCGTTATGTTGAGAAGATGCGACAGGATGCGGCCGATTTCCGAATAAAGAACGCGAATATGTTGGGCGCGTTTTGGAACCTCGATGCCGAGCAGCTTTTCCGCCGCCAGGCAGAACGCATGCTCCTGGTTCATCGGCGCCACATAATCGAGCCGATCAAAATACGGGATCGCCTGCAGATAGGTCTTATGCTCGATCAGCTTTTCGGTGCCGCGATGCAAGAGCCCGATATGCGGATCAACCCGCTCGACGACCTCGCCGTCAAGTTCGAGAACAAGGCGCAACACGCCGTGAGCGGCCGGGTGCTGTGGCCCGAAATTTATCGTAAATTCGCGTTCCGATGATTTATCGGATGTTGAATCTTCGACGATGGTTGTTCCGTCAGCCATTGGCGCCTCCGGCGCTATAGGGATAAGGGATTTGCGATTGGGGATTAGGATTCAATTCCACGACAGGCCGCGCGCACCCAGCGCGAACCAAACAGTTTGCACACAGAACACCCATTTCAAAACTAATCCCTAACACCTAATCCCTGGTTCCTATTCTGCTTTCTCATCGCCCGGCAGCACATATTGAGCGCCTTCCCATGGGCTGAGGTAATCAAAATTGCGGAATTCCTGAACGAGTTTGACCGGCTCATAAACGACGCGTTTTTGCTCATCGTCGTAGCGGACTTCCACATGACCGGTGAGCGGGAAATCCTTGCGCAGCGGATATCCTTCGAAATTATAGTCCGTGAGGATGCGCCGCAGGTCCGGGTGTCCGGAAAAGACAATGCCGTACATGTCGAAGGCCTCGCGCTCGAACCAGTCTGCTCCCGGATAGACGCTGGTAGCAGTCGGGATCGTCTCATCCTCGCCCAACGCCGCCTTCACGCGGACGCGCATATTATTGTGCATGGAAAGCAGATGATAGACGACGTCGAACCGCCTGCCCCGAGAAGGATAGTCGACGCCGCATAGATCAATCAGCACAGAGAATTTACAAAGCGGATCGTCGCGCAGAAACGACAACACCTGCACAATGCGATCGGCGCGCGCGACGACGTTCAACTCGCCATGCTCAATCGTCGCGCTGCGAATGTCGCCGTCGATTGCAGCGGCGATGTGTTCGCTCAGTTCGTTTAGTTCTTCGGTCATTTTGGCTACCGGATTATCGACCCTTCCCGTCGGATCTTCTTCTGCAACTGCAACACGCCGTAAACGAGCGCTTCGGCCGTCGGCGGACAGCCCGGCACATAAATGTCCACTGGGACAACCCGGTCGCAGCCGCGCACCACCGCATAGGAATAGTGATAGTAGCCGCCGCCATTGGCGCATGATCCCATGGAGATGACGTAGCGCGGGTTCGGCATCTGGTCGTAAACCTTGCGCAGCGCCGGCGCCATTTTGTTGGTGAGCGTTCCAGCAACGATCATCACGTCCGACTGGCGCGGGGACGCGCGCGGGGCAAAGCCAAAGCGTTCAAGATCGTAGCGCGGCATCGAGGCCTGCATCATCTCGACCGCGCAGCAGGCGAGCCCGAAGGTCATCCACATAAGCGAGCCGGTGCGCGCCCAGTTGATCAGCGCATCCGCCGGCGCCGTGAAAAAGCCGCGGTCGGCGAGTTGATCGGAAAGCTCTCCGAAGAAAGGATCCTTCGCGTCCGGGTTATAGCCCTCAACGCCAACCCGCGCGGCGGTTCCGTAAGGGAGCTTTGATTGATCTACCGCCATTCGAGCGCTCCTTTCTTCCATTCATATAGGAAGCCGATCGCAAAAACGGCGAGAAAGACGAACATCGACCAGAACGCAAAAATCTGGAAGCCGCGATCCTGTCCGAGTTCCGGATTGAACAGCATCACCGCCCAGGGAAAGAGGAAGGCCACGTCAAGATCGACGATAATGAAAAGGATAGCGACAATATAGAACTGTACGTCGAACTTCATCCGCGCATCGTCAAAGGCGTTGAAGCCGCATTCATAGGTCGAGACTTTTTCCGGGTCCGGGTCGGCCGGGGCAATGACCGCCGGCATGAGCAGGAATAGAACGCCAAGCGCGACAGAAATGCCGAGAAATACGATGATCGGCAGCCAGTCGAGCAGAAAATCAGCACTCGCCACGGGGGACACTCCTTTTCGCGGCGACAGATCCTCGTCGCCCTTGAATTCGGCGCGAACCTAGAAAGCTGCGCGCTCAAAGGCAACGCGTTTTGGCGTCGCGACCGCGGAAAAAAGCAATGATTATAAAGCCGAGGCGGAATTAGTCGGGATCGACAGGAAGCTCTTCGAATTCCACCCCGTCGTCGGCCGCCTCATATCCCTCGCGCCCGGAGCGGAGAAAATCCTCCCAATCCTCCATTTCCCAGAAGCGCTGGTCGAGAAAACCGGCGCGAATGCTCTCGGGCACGCTTTCAAGCGTCAGCGCCTTCTGCGCCTGGCGATCGGCGGCAAAGGCGGCGAGATCAGCGATTTCCTCGGCGGTCAGGTAGATGGTGTAGCCCAGTTCCACCGATTGCAGCTCAATCATCGCCGGCGCGCCAAGCCACATGCGGGCCGCAAAATCGAGGGGATCGGTCGCCGGCGCGCCGAATGGCGCATCGAGAGTAGGCGCGGCCTTGCCCCCGGTTCCATTGACCGAATGGCAGATCACGCAGCCCTTTTCGACGAACAGAGCCCGGCCCTTGTCCGGGTCGGCCATGCGGACGCGCTTTAGCGCCACCCGTTCGACCGGCGTTTCCGGTTCGACAGAGGCCGCGGAGGTCGTCGTTTCGCCGCCGCAGCCGACAAGTGATAAGGCGGCTCCCGCAGCAACAACGGTGACTAACTGGCGATTCATACCGTTCCCCCTTGTATCCAACCGTCTCTTCAAACAATCGCTGCGACAGGATTGAATGCGAGAATCGCTCTTCTATCGCCGCGACGGAATCGCGCAACTGGGCCAATTCTAACAGTATTGAAAGGTGAAAAGACCCTTGATTCACAAAACTGTCGGAAATTTCACCAAGGGTTTGAATGCCATCGCCGACGACCGGATGCGAGCGATCCTGCTCATGTCGGGCATCATACTTGTCTTCTTTGGCGTTCATTTTGCGCGACTTTTTCTGCCTGGGGAAATCGTCGCCGGGGACGGACAGCAAGATTACGCCGCCTTCTATGGCGCTGCGCAGTTCGCCTTCTCGGGCGCTGCGGGGAACCTCTACGATCCAGCCACATTCCAGCGCGCAATCGGGGCGGAGACGACGCTGTTATGGCTCTATCCGCCGCCCATGCTCTTTATGCTCGCACCGTTTGCTCTTCTTCCCTACGGCGGCGCTAAAATCCTCTGGGTGCTCGCAGCCCTAGCCTGCGCCTTCGGGATCGGCCGACTTGCCTCCGGTACTCATTCCTGGGGTCTGATGGCCGCAATCAGTCCCGCTGCCTTTGCGACGCTGTTCGTCGGCCAGATGAGTGCATTTTTCGCATTGCTGCTGACGGCCGGCATGCTGCTCGCTGAAAAGCGCCCGATCCTCGCCGGCGCCTGTTTCGCGCTTCTCACCGTGAAACCGCAATACGGCCTCCTGGTTATTCCCTTTTTGATCGTGACGCAGGCGTGGAAAGCAATTGCCGCCGCCGTGACATTCAGCTTACTGATTATATTGGCGTCCGCCCTCCTCTTTGGACTGGACATGTGGCGCGATTTTTTTGAGTCGCTTCTGACCGGCGTACATGCAGCCTACTACCAGTCGGGCGGCCATCCGGGCCGGGTCACCCTGTCGGACGCTATCAAGGCGGTCGGGCTCGCCGCGCCGCCCGCATGGGCGCTTTATACGCCGCTGATCGCCGTTGCGATTGCCGGTTTGGTTATCCTGTCGAAACGCGCATCGCGCCCGCTTCTTGTCGCCTATGCGCTCGCCGCCAGCGCCCTCGTCTGCCCGTATCTTTTTGTCTATGACTTTTTCATCTATGGCGCTGCGATCCTGATCGCGGCAACACAAATGCCCACTTTAAAGCCTCTTCAGACTTATGTGCTGGCCGCGTTGTGGTTTGCCCCGGTCGCACCGTTTATCGGCGGATCGACAATGACACCTGCATTTCTTTGGCCGCTGTCAGCCATCGGCGTCTTTGTTCTTTACCGGCTCGCCGGCGGAACACTGACGCTTAAGCCGGTTACTTGATGCGCGCGTTCATCTGCTTGCGGAATGTATCGCCGAAGGGCGGCCGCAAAATTTTTATAATCTCGCTTCCCGTCTGCCGGTAGACGGCTTTCTTGTGGCTGAATTCGAGAAAACCGTCGCGACCGTGATAAGCGCCCATGCCGGACGGGCCAATGCCGCCAAACGGCAAATCTTCCTGTGCATTGTGAAAAATCACGTCGTTGACCGTGACGCCGCCGGACGTGGTTGACGAAACGACCTGTTGTTCTTCGCCTTTATCCGATCCGAAATAGTATAGTCCCAACGGCCGGTCATTCTCGTTCACGTGCTGGATCGCGTCATCGATTGAACGATAAGCTTTCACAGGCAGGATCGGTCCGAAGATTTCGTCTTTCATGACATCCATATCTTCGCTCGGATTGAGAACAATGGTTGGCGCCATTTTGCGGTGCTGCTGCTGCGAAAAATCTTCTGACTTTGGATTGAGTTCAACCAGTTCCGCGCCTTTGGCTCTGGCGTCTTCAAGATACCCTTGCAGCCGATCGTAATGGCGCTGATTGACGATCGACGTATAGTCGTCATTGTCTTTAAGGCCGTCGGGGTACATCGCCGAAACAGCGGCGCGAGATGCATCGACAAAATTTCCGACGCTGTCTTCCGGCGACATCACATAGTCAGGGGCAAGGCAAATCTGCCCCGCATTCATGGTCTTTCCCGCCATGATGCGCGTAGCAGCCTTTTCCATATCGGCCGAGGCGCCGAGAATCGCTGGCGACTTGCCGCCAAGCTCCAGCGTCAGCGGCACAAGATTTTCCGCCGCCGCGCGCATAATGTGTTTGGCGACTGATCCGGCGCCGGTGAAAATAATATGATCGAAGGGCAGTTTCGTGAATGCAGCGCCGGTCTCCGGGCCGCCGGTAATAACGGTCGCCTCTTCCGGATCGAATGCCTCCGCAAACATCTTTTGCATCAAAGAAGATGTCTGCTCGGTAAACTCCGATGGTTTGATCATCACGCGGTTGCCGGCGGCGAGGATTCCCGCAAGCGGCGTAAACACCATGCCGATGGGAAAATTCCACGGCGCAATGAGACCAACGACGCCCTTGGGTTGAAAATCGACCCGCGCCGCTCCACCAAGCAAGCTCATGGGAAACTCCACGCTACGCCGCTCGGATTTCGTCCAGCGCCCCAGATTTTTCTTTGCGTGCTTGAGCGCTGCAATCGATACCGCAATATCGGCGACGTCGGTCGTATCGTGCGAGCGATGTCCAAAATCCGCAGCGACTGCATCGCTCAGCGCGCGGCGATTCTTTACGAGCGTCTCGACAGCGCGATCAAGGCGGTCCGCTCGCTCGGCGAGACTCGGCGCGCCGTCGCGCAGTTGGGCCGCTTTTTGTTTCCGCAGCAAATCAGCCATATCATCGGGGCTTGCGCCATTCAGTTCGGACATGAGCGGGTCTCCGTTAGAGTATCTCTTCGCCGGCCCGGCTGGGCTTTGGCGTGTGATTGATGTACACGGGCCGCCATTCCGAACGCAACGCAATCGAGCAGCGGAGAAACGCCTTGCCGGGACTATACTTTGAAGAATTCGAGGTGGGACGCGTATTCAAGCACGCCCTTCACCGCACCATCACCGAAGCGGATAATACTTTTTTTTCCGCCCTCACCCACAATCCTGCGGCGCTGCATCTCGACGAAGAATACTGCCGGGAGCATTCACAATTCAAAACCCGTGTCGTCAACAGTTGTCTCACGCTTTCGTTCATGGTCGGCATCAGCGTCGGCGATACGACGCTCGGGACCACAGTCGCCAATCTCGGCTGGGACGAGGTGAAGTTCCCGCATCCGCTCTTTCATGGCGACACTATCCGCATAGAGACCGAAGTGATGGAATTGCGCGAAAGCAAGTCCCGTCCGGACAACGGCATTGTCATCTTTGAACATCGCGCCTTCAATCAAGACGAAAAACTTGTCGGGATCTGCAAGCGTTCCGCCCTGATGATGCGCAAGCCAAAGACCTGAGCCATGTATCGTTCATTTCTTTTTGTCCCCGGCGACAGTGACAAGAAAATCGCAAAATCCGAAACCGTTCCGGCGGACCTTGTTATTTTCGACCTAGAAGACGCCGTCGCTGCGGAAGCCCGTCCAGACGCGCGGTTGCGCGTGAAAGAGTATCTGAAGGGAAACAATGAAAGAACAGCCGCGCTTTATGTGCGCATCAATCCCCTCGACACGGACGATGCGACGAAGGACCTCGAAACCGTCATGGAGGGGGCGCCCGACGGAATTGTCCTGCCAAAAGCCCACGCCCCGCACGACATCCACGCATTAGAGAAAATGCTCGACGGGCAGGAAGCAAAACACGGGTTGAATTCGGGATCGGCCCGCATTTTTCCTGTTGCGACGGAAACGCCCGCAGCGCTTTTTACACTGGGCGAATACCGGCACGCAGCAACACGCCTTGCAGGGCTTACCTGGGGCGCGGAAGATTTGGGCGCCGCCATCGGCGCCATGAGCAAGAATGGCGAAACCAGCGAATGGTCGGCGCCGTTCGATGTCGCCCGCTCTCTATGTCTTTTCGCAGCAGCCGCCGCCGGCGTGCAGGCGGTCGATACGCTTTATTCAGACTTCCGGGACCTCGAGGGCCTTGCCGCCTCGGCTGCGCGCGCGCGCCGCGATGGGTTTACGGGCAAGCTCGCGATCCATCCGGGACAGGTTGAAACGATCAACGCCGCATTTACCCCGAGTGCGGAGGAAATCGAGGAAGCCCAAGCCATCGCCGAGCTCTTCGCCGCCAATCCGGGCGCCGGCGTACTGTCCTATAAGGGGCGCATGGTCGACATGCCGCATCTCGTCCAGGCGAGGAAGATTATCGCGCTGGCGGCCCGGGCGAAGTAACGCCTACGCGACGTCTGGAAGCGAATTCATATCGATAACGAAGCGGTACTTGACGTCCGCTTTGACGACCCGGTCCCACGCTTCATTGATGTCCTGCATGTCGATCATTTCCACGTCGGCGACGATGTTGTGACGTCCGCAAAAATCGAGCATCTCCTGCGTTTCCTTGATGCCGCCGATGCCGGAGCCTGCAACGCGCCGCCGGTTCGCCAACAAAAGACCGCCGTGAAATCCGGGCATCGGTTCAATCGCGCCGACCATCACCATGGTTCCGTTGCGCGCCAGCAACCCCATATAGGGATTGAGCGGATGCGCCACCGGCACCGTGTTCAACAGAAAATCAAACCGGCCCCGCGCCGCTTTCATCTCCGCTTTGTCCGTCGACAGCAAAACTTCATGGGCGCCGAGTTTTTTCGCATCCTCGCCTTTTTCCGGCGAAGTCGTAATCATCGTCACGTGAGCGCCGAGGGCGTTCGCGAATTTAACGCCCATATGACCAAGACCGCCAAGACCGATAACACCGACCTTGTCGCCCTTGCCGATTTTCCAATGCGCCAACGGAGACCACGTGGTTATGCCGGCGCAAAGCAGCGGCGCGACGGCCTTAACATCGAGGTTTTCGGGAACAGCCAAGACGAATTCGTCGCGTACTACGATGTGTTTTGAATAGCCCCCATGAGTTGGCCCGCCGAGATGGGGATCGACGCTCCCATAGGTCATGACCGCGCCCCGCTCGCAATATTGCTCATCGCCATCATGGCAGGCGGCGCAATCAAGGCAGGAATCGACCATACAGCCGACGCCGACGAGATCGCCTTTATCGAATCGCTCTACTTCGGCGCCTGTTTCCAAAACGCGGCCAATAATTTCGTGGCCGGGCACGCAGGGAAAACGGGCATTGCCCCACTCATTGCGCGCCGTATGGATATCGCTGTGGCAAACGCCGCAATACTCAATGTCGATGGCGACATCATTAGCGCCAAGCCCGCGACGTTCAATCGAAAGCGGCTCGAGCGGTTTATCTGCGCCATGAGCGGCGTATGCTGCGACTTTCACCTTGAAATTCTCCCGCTCAATTTACACCGGCACGGTGCTGCTTTGCTTGACCTCTCGCAAGGCCATCGACGAGCGAACATGGCTGACGCCCGGCAACTCGAACAAGAAAGTCTGAATAAAGCGCTCATAGTCGTCAATATCTTTTGCCACAACGCGCAGCGTAAAATCAGAATCTCCGGTCGTCATGTAACATTCAAGAACCTCCGGACGATCGAGAATTTTCTTTTCGATTTTCTGAATTATGTCCTTATACTGACGTTCTACGGATATGTGAACGAAGGCGCAGACATGATAGCCCAGCTTGCGCCGGTCGACCGCGGCGCGATAGCCGCGAATAAACCCGGTTTCCTCCAGGCTTTTCAGTCGCCGCCAGCACGTCGCCGGCGAGCCGTGACCGGTCGCATCGGCGAGTTCCTGCGCAGAAAGCTTCCCCTGCTCCTGCACGGTCCGCAAGATTTTGCGGTCGACTTCGTCCAGTGTAGATCCCATAAAAATCGCATCCATGAACAACTGCTTGAATCATATCAATATTTTTAGGTTCGTGCAATGTTCATATCACGAATGTCGCAAATTGGGTCGCAATTGATAAGATAGCGCGGAAATACGCGCTAAATTCTGCAAAGCTTCAGGAAACTCCCATGTCCGCCATCGCTCTCGCCGATCCTGTCCTCGACGACTATGAACTCAACGATCGCTATCGCCGAACGGGAGGACGGGTTTTCCTCACCGGGACCCAGGCCCTTGTCGCGATCATGCTGATGCAGCGGCGCATGGATGAACGCGCAGGGCTCAACACAGCCGGCTTCGTGTCCG
The DNA here is from genome assembly GCA_965267325.1 of Hyphococcus sp. GTDB lineage: Bacteria > Pseudomonadota > Alphaproteobacteria > Caulobacterales > Parvularculaceae > Hyphococcus. The sequence continues at coordinate 1,138,567 of OZ253943.1, forward strand.
GCTATCGCGGCTCGCCATTGGGCGCAGTCGATCAGGCCATGTGGGGCGCAAAGAAATTTCTTCAGGATGCAGAGATACAGTTTCTGCCTGCAATCAATGAAGATCTCGCAGCGACGGCCGTACTTGGCACGCAGCAGGTCGAAATCGAAAAAACCAAAACCGTCGATGGCGTTTTTTCCATGTGGTACGGGAAAGGCCCTGGCGTCGATCGCGCTGGCGACGCCCTGAAACATGGCAATGCATACGGATCATCACCTCATGGGGGCGTATTGGTCGTCGCCGGCGATGACCATGGATGCGTTTCGTCCTCCATGTCGCATCAATCCGACGTTGCTTTTATGGCGTTCTACATGCCGACGATTAATCCGGCGAGCATCGGCGAATATATTGAATTCGGCCTGTGGGGATACGCTGCTTCTCGTTACTCCGGCATGTGGATCGGCTTCAAGGCGATTTCCGAAGCGGTGGAAAGCGCGGCGTCGATGGACCTGCCGACTTTGCCGCAGTTTTCAACGCCCGATGATTTTGCGCCGCCGCCGGGAGGTCTCAACTTTCGTTGGCCGGACCTGCCGGGCATGCAGATCGAAACGCGCATGCGGGCGAAAAAGAATGCAATCCGTGCTTTCGCCCGGGCAAATCCCATCGACAAAGTGATCTGGCGCAATCCCAAAGCAAAATTTGGGATCGTCACTACCGGCAAGGCCCACTTCGATGTGATGGAAGCGCTTGCCCGCCTTGGCGTTGACGAAGAACGGGCGCGCAAAATCGGCATTGAAATATACAAGGTCGGCCTTGTCTGGCCGCTCGAAACCGACGGCGCCGAACGCTTTATGGCCGGCAAAGACGAAGTCCTCGTCATCGAAGAAAAACGCGGGATCATCGAAAGTCAGCTTAAGGAATATATCTACGACCGCGCAGTGCGAAAGCCGAAGCTCATACTCGGCAAACATGACGAAGACGGCGAACCGCTCATATCCTGGGTCGATGAGTTAACCCCTTCCATGCTGGCGCCGATCCTCTCAAAACGCCTCAGGCGTACGTTTTCCCGGCTTGATTTCGGCGACAAGCTGGCCGCGATCGCGCGCGCAGAATCCGACATAGTCGACGCACCGGGCGGCGCGAGGCGCGTTCCCTATTTCTGTTCCGGATGCCCGCACAACACATCGACCAAAGTCCCGGATGGCTCTCGCGCACTGGCCGGCATCGGTTGTCATTTCATGGCCTCATGGATGGACCGTAAAACCTCCGACCTCATTCAGATGGGCGGCGAAGGCGTCAACTGGGCGTCCAAATCGATGTTCCTTTCAGACAAGCACATCTTCCAGAATCTCGGCGACGGCACCTATTACCATTCAGGCTATATGGCGATCCGACAGGCCATCGCCGCCGGCGCGCATATCACGTACAAGATCCTCTACAATGACGCCGTCGCCATGACCGGCGGACAACCGGTCGACGGCCAACTCACCGTGCCGCAGATCGCCGCTCAGCTTGTCGCCGAAGGTGTTCAAAGAGTCGCCGTGCTTTCCGACGACCCCGACCGCACGGAAGGCTACGGCGCCTATCCGCCGGGCGTTCATGTTCAACATCGCGATGAACTTGACGCGGTGCAGCGCGAATTGCGTGACATCGAAGGGGTCACCGCGCTCATTTTCGACCAGACATGCGCCGCCGAAAAACGCCGACGTCGTAAACGCGGAACCTTTCCCGACCCCGCCAAGCGCGTCTTCATCAACGAACTTGTTTGCGAAGGCTGCGGCGATTGCTCGAAACAATCCAATTGCCTCTCTATCGTGCCCAAAGAAACTGAATTCGGCCGCAAGCGGATGATCGACCAGTCCTCCTGCAATAAGGACTATTCCTGCGTCAAAGGCTTCTGCCCCAGCTTCGTGACCGTCGAAGGCGGGGAACTGCGAAAACCTGAACCGCGCGCCTTTAACGATGAACTGGAAGCGCTTTTGGACGCCTTGCCTGCGCCCGACTTGCCGCGCATCGATCGCGCCTATGACATGTTGATCGGCGGCGTGGGCGGCACCGGCGTCGTCACCATCGGCGCCATTGCAACCATGGCAGCTCACCTTGAAGGCAAAGGCGCAAGCGTCCTCGACTTTATGGGGTTTGCGCAAAAAGGCGGAACGGTCTTGAGCTATGTGCGCCTGGGCGAAACGCCGGACCATCTCAATCAGGTGCGCATCGATATAGGCGAAGCTGAGGCGGTTATCGCTTGCGACCTTGTTGTTGGCACGGACCAGCGCGCGCTTCAGGTGATGAAGCTGGGACGGACCCGGGCTATCGCTAACATGGACATTATCCCTACGGCGGATTTCATCCGCGATCGCAATATCGATTTCCAGTCGCGCTTGCGCCTCAAGACAATTGAAAAGGCGTGCGATCCGGATTACGTTGACTGCCTTGACGCCAACGCGATCGCCGGGCGCCTCATGGGCGACCTGGTTTTCTCCAACATGCTGCTTTTCGGCTTCGCTTGGCAGAGAGGCCTCGCGCCGTTGTCTCTCGATTCGATTGATCGCGCCATCGAACTCAACGGCGTGGCCGTTGAAAAAAACAAACGCGCGTTCGCACTCGGCCGCGCCGCCGCCGTGAACGCTGAGACCGTGCACCGGGCGGCGGGCCTCACCGAGGAAACCCGATCAGAGAAGCTGCTCGACAGTTTCATCAATGACCGCGCAGAGTTTTTGGTCGGATATCAGGGCGCCGCGTATGCAGAAAGATATCGCCGGTTTGTCGAGCAAATCCGAGACAAGGCGGCTGCAGTGAATGGCGGCGACGACTTTGCCCGCGCCGTCGCACGATATCTGTTCAAGTTGATGGCATACAAGGATGAGTACGAAGTCGCCCGGCTATATACCGATGGCTCGTTCAAAAAGAACATCGAAAAGACCTTTGCCGGCGACTACAAATTAAAATTCCATCTCGCGCCGCCAATGCTAAATGCCGAAGTTGACGCCGAGGGCCGGCCTAAGAAGAAACAGTTCGGCCAGTGGATGATGGCGGCGTTCGCAATTCTATCGAGAATGAAGTTCTTGCGCGGCACGGCGTTCGATCCGTTCGGGCGCACCGCGGAACGAAAAATGGAACGACAGCTCATCGTCGAGTATCGCGCGCGTATTGAGAAAATTGCGGACAAGCTCGCCCCTGCGAACCTCGACGCCGCTATCGCCGTCGCTTCCTTACCCGACGAAATCCGAGGCTATGGCCCGGTGAAAGAAGAGGCAGTTGCGGCGGCGGAGACCAAACTGCCTGAGTTGATGGACGCGTTTGAAGGAGCTCAGGCGAAGGCCGCGGTGGCTTGAACCGCTTTCTCCCATTCCTCCAGCAATACCGCATTTGGCCGATGGCGCAGGCCGACTCGCTTCAGCATATCAAACCGGTCAGAGTCCCTGCCGCCGAAACTTCTCGCAACCCGCGGGCGCCAATACTCGAATGAAGACTTAAGGGCGGTGCGGTCCGCGCCGGTTTCGAGAAGGCGCTCCAGGCCCTCCTCCCCCAGTTCCATGTGTCGGCGTTCGCGCAGCAGAATTTCGCCAAATGCGTCGGCGAGCGGCTGATAGGAACAGCGCGCAAGTTCTTCGAGTTGAATGACCGTCGCCTTGCCCATTAGCACATTCATAACGACCGCATCGGCCCAGTTCTCAATCGGATACCAGAACACATTGAGGCGCATGTCGCCGCCGCGGCGTTTTGCGCCGACATCCTCATCGCGGCCAACGCGCTCCGTCCAGGGATGCACCTGCATATAACGATCGGTGTTGGCGCCGAACTCACCCATGATGTTGAGCACGCGCTCTGCATGGTCGTGTTTTTCAAGAACGATTCGCGCTGCGGCGATCCGTTCTTTCACTCCCGGACCCATATTGATGCAATCAGCGAAACCGGCGGCGCCGGCGAGTTCGGAATCGACAAAGCTCGCCATGATGCGCATCAGTTCCGCGCGGTAACGCGGTGGCGCGTTGTCGGGCGCCGACAGTTTCCCGCCTTGTGCAAGATATTCGGTTAGATCTGTATGCTCGCTCATATCGCGCCTATTGATCGTAGTCGACAACGATCTTGTCAGTCCTTGGATAGCTTTGACAGGTAAGGATATAGCCCCGCTCGACTTCGTAGTCTTCCAGAGCGTAATTGACTTCCATATCCGCCTCGCCTTCGACGATTTTAGCGCGGCAAGTTGAGCAAACGCCCGCCTTGCAGGCGAATGGCGCGTCGATATTGGCGGCGAGCGCGGCCTCCAGAATGGATTGATCACCCTTGGCGATCTCGCATTCCCGCGCCGCGCCATCGAGAATGATGGTTGCATTTGAGCGGGCGCCCGCGGCGGCGCCATCAGCAGCCGCGCGCTTTTTCGCCTTGCCCGGCCGGGCGCTTGTAAAGAGCTCGAACTTGATTGCTGCGTCCGGCATGCCGTGCTCTTTAAGCGCGCCGGATACGGCCAGCATCATTGGTTCTGGCCCGCAGATGAAAGCGAGATCGGCGCTTTTTACATCAACCCACCGTTCAAATAGCGCGTCGCATTTCTCGCGGGTGAGTCGGCCCGAAAAAAGTTCAATGTCCGCTTCGCTTTCGAGCACATGCACAATGTTGAGCCGCCCCATATATGTGTTCTTGAGGTCTTCCAGCTCCTCGCGGAACATGATCGCTGTGGTCGAGCGATTGCCGTAAATAAGCGTGAAACGCGATTGCGGCTCCGCCTCCATTACTGTCCTGATCAGGCTGATCATCGGCGTAATTCCAGACCCGCCAGCGAACCCAAGATAGGACCGCGCCTCTTCCGGCTTCAGGGGCGCATGAAAATTGCCCGTGGGCGGCATGGCGTCGATGGTCTCGCCGATTTCAAGTTCATCATTCGCCCAGCTTGAGAACCATCCGTCTTCGACCTTCTTGATCCCGACACGCAGAATTCCATCATTCACGCCGGCGCAAATCGAATAAGACCGGCGCATTTCCTCGCCTTCGAACGTCCGGCGAAAAGTCAGATACTGACCCTGAATAAAGTTGAACGCTTCCTCGGCGTCTGCCGGCGGCTCAAGGGTCAGGACTACCGAGTCTCGTGTGTCGCGTTTGATGTCGGCGACGCGAAGCGGATGAAACTGCGCCATAGTTTTAAAAGCTCTTGAAGTAATCGAACGGTTCAAGGCAGTCGCGGCAGCGCCAGCTCGCCTTGCATGGGGTCGAACCGAAACGCGAGACCTGCTCGGTCGCTTTCGATCCGCAGTGGGGGCATTCAACGGTGAGATTTTTGAGATCGCCGACGCAGCGGGCGTCCGCCGCAGGCGGCGCGATGCCATAACGTTTCAGTTTCTCCCGCGCATCGGCGGTGATCCAGTCGGTCGTCCAGGCGGGCGAGAGTTGCGTGTCGATACGCACATTTTCAATGCCCTGGCGGCGGATCGCTTCAGCGATTTCCATGGAGATCACCGCCGTCGCCGGACAGCCGGAATAAGTCGGCGTCACGGTCACGACCAGTATGTCCTCATCCCACTCCACGTTGCGCACGATTCCCAAGTCGACCACCGACACAACCGGGATTTCCGGGTCCGGTACGGCTTCGAGCCAGGACCAGACTTCATCGGTATTGGGTTTCGTATGCGTCGCTATCACCACGCCGCCCCCGGATAAGCGCGTTGCAGCCATTGCATGTCAGCGAGGATGTATCCCATTTCCTCAGAGTGCATGCCGGCCTTGCCGCCCTTGCGCACCGCCGTTTCCGGCGCCGTCAGCGTCGCCTCATTCAGAACGCGCGCCATATAATCATTATACTGAGCGGCGATCGATTGAAGGTCCGGCGCGAGGCCGGCGGCCGCAAACGCCTCGTCCGTTTCGTCCGGCGTCGTCAGTTCGCCTGCGAAGGGATAGAAAGCATCGAGCGCCGTCTGCATGCGGTCATGGCTTTCCTGCGTACCGTCGCCAAGTCGAATGATATAATCTTCCGAACGCTCGAGGTGATACGCCGCTTCCTTTGCAGATTTCTCTGCAATGTCTGCAACGCGCTTGTCCGTTGATTTTTTGAGCCCTGCGAGCATCGGATAGTGCCAGGCGTCGAACAGAAACTGCCGCACCAAAGTGTGGGCAAAGTCGCCATTTGGTTGTTCAACGAGCAATACATTGCGAAAAGCACGCGCATCGCGCAAAGACGCCACCGCATCAGCGTTCTCGCCAGCGCCGAGGTCAGCGGCAAGCCCGAGCCACAGCTTCGTCTGACCGATGAGATCGAGCGCTACATTGGCGAGGGCGATGTCCTCTTCCAACACCGGGGCATGGCCGCACCAAGCCGAGACGCGCTGTCCGAGGATCAGCGTATTGTCGCCCATGCGCAAGGCGAGGTCGCGAACAAGATCGTCGTTCGCCATTACATGTGCCCTACTTCATCGGGTATGTCGAAGAAGGTTGGGTGTCGATAGACCTTCGAATTCGACGGTTCGTAAAGCGGTTCTTTATCGCCCGGCGATGAGGCGGCGATGTCCTTGGATTGCACCACCCAGATCGAAACGCCTTCGTTGCGACGCGTATAAACATCGCGCGCATTCTTAATGGCGATCTCCGCATCCGGCGCATGCAAACTGCCAACATGGCGATGGGAAAGCCCATGCTGCCCGCGAATAAACACTTCCCAAAGCGGCCATTCGTTTGTCATCAGACCCTCACGCACATTGCTTTGTCATCCAGAGTTTCAGCTTTTCGAGCCTTTCCCAGCCGAACGCCTCATCGCTCGGGCCGTCGCTGCGAAGCTTTTCAAGCCGATCAAATGCTTCCTCGACAGTCGGTATGTGGCCCGCCGGTATCCACCACATTACAAAATGCGCCTCACTCATCTGCGGAAACCAGGCGGCGCGACCGTCATAGACGCGCTTGTGTATCGTATTGAACACGAAGTGTTCGAGATCCTCAGCTGTTTCCCAGACTGAGAGGTTCACAATCAATCTAGGATCGTCTGTCGGCGATATGGTCTTTTCGCCTTCGTCTTCCTGCAGTCGCCAGACAAATCCCTTGCTTCGGTCCGCGACGGCGTTCACGCGATCAAGATTATCGATAAAGCCGGCAAAACGCGGATCGTCATTTTCATACTTGGCGCGCGCAATATTGAGCTGAGCAAGATGCTGTTTCATCGTGCGGCTCCTATTCCGCCGCAGCTTTGCGCGCTTCGCGTTTCCTCGCGTGCGCCATCAGCCCTTCACGGAACCATGCGCCGTTTTCCCACGCTTTCTGACGCGCACCGAGGCGCTCTTTATTGCACGGTCCGTTGCCTTTCAGGACCTCATAGAACTCGTTCCAGTCGAGTTCGCCAAAATCGTAGTGGCCCCGTTCCTCGTTCCATTTCAGATCCGGATCCGGCACCGTAAGACCGAGATATTCCGCTTGCGGAACGGTTTCATCGACAAATTTCTGGCGCAGTTCATCATTGGTGTTTTGTTTGATGCCCCAGGCCATCGATTGCGCCGAATGTACGGAATCTCCATCGGGAGGACCGAACATCATCAGCGAAGGCTGCCACCACCGGTTCAGGGCGTCCTGCGCCATTTCTTTCTGCTCCGGCGTTCCGGCGCAGAGCTTCATCATGATGTCGTAGCCCTGACGCTGGTGGAAACTTTCCTCTTTGCAGATGCGGATCATCGCCCTGGAATAAGGTCCGTAGGAACAGCGTTGCAGCGGCACCTGGTTCATGATCGCGGCGCCGTCGACGAGCCAGCCAATGGCGCCAATGTCGGCCCAGGTCAGCGTCGGGTAATTGAAGATTGAGGAATATTTCGCTTTGCCGGAAAGCAATTGCTCCGTCATCTGATCGCGGCTGATCCCCAGCGTTTCCGCCGCACAGTAAAGATAAAGCCCGTGGCCCGCCTCGTCCTGCACCTTGGCGAGCAGGATCGCCTTGCGTTCAAGGGTCGGCGCCCGGGTAATCCAGTTGCCTTCGGGAAGCTGCCCGACAATCTCTGAATGGGCGTGTTGGGAAATCTGACGGATCAGCGTCTTGCGGTAGCCCTCCGGCATCCATTCCTTCGGCTCGATCTTTATGTCGGCGTTGATTTTCTCCTGAAAGGACCGTTCTTGCGGCTCCATTTCTTCAAGAGATTTAACCCCTTGGCCGGTGGACTTCACTTCCTGTGCGTACATTGAGCGACCTCCTCGCCGGCTTGAGTATGCTGCGCCAAAAGGCCGGAATCCAATATGGGTTTCAGCCAATCTGTTTTCTATAATAAACCGACCGGTCGGTCAATGATAGAATAGCGGGAAGGTCCATCAAGGGTGAGCGACGACGCCGTATTGGGGGAGAGTTTAGGCGCCGTCGCTCCAGCTCGCGGCTATCGGGCTCTTGAGCGCCGACGCTGCGAACTGTCCTCGCTGGCGACGTAAAAAACGTTGTCCTGAAGTTCGTCGCCAACGCCGGTGTTGCTGCGTATGACACGCGAAAGAGTTAGGCCCTCAAGACGCTCGAGCTCGCTTCGCTTCAGATCGCGCTCGAACCAGAAACGGTCTCCATCACGCAAGGCCTTGAATTGGCGGATCAGGATTTCGCGAAACAACGGTCCCAATTGCGAGCCCTCCTCGACAAGGGGATCTTCCGCAAGCCCGCCTATCCACAAGTCGATGTCGTCAACGGATCCGTAGCTTGTCGCAAGCGCTTGCTGCAATTCTGCATTGGAGGTGATTTCATCAAAATCCGACACTCGCGGCAGCCCAAGCGCTTCTCGCGTATCGTTATAGGAGCCCGCTCCATGATCGCGGCCGCGTTGGATATTTAAAGATGCGAGATCCAGGCCGCCGTCTCCCGGCTCGCCAAACAAAAAATTCCTCAGTGCATTGACGATTTTCACGTCAATAGTCTGATGCGCCTGGCTTGCAAGGCCCCGGAGTATGGGATCAAGATCGCCTTCCTCGAGCAGGATTTGCGGAGCAGAAAAAAAGGCATTCTGCAGCGCGATATCTCCCTCGGAGATTTCCTCGCCTGCAGCATCAAGACGCAATATCTCACTGCTGAGCATGCTGTGACCCAGCCGATACGCCGCAACAGAGAATTCGTTAAAAATGCTCGGATTTATCGTTGCATCATACTTCCGATACGCTTTGATCGCCTTTGGTCCGATCAGAGCCGGCAGAAATTCGTTATAAGTGATGATTTGAATCTCGGCGACAACGAGGCGCCGGGCCGCCTGAAATATTTCCTCCGCACTCGCGTTTGGGCGCTCGCCCTGTAACTCAGCTGCGAGGCGATTATGTTCGCGCACAAACAAGGTGTGCATAACCGTAAGCCCGATCTGTTCGTTAGCGCGCACATCACCTGCCAGAAAAAGTCCCGCCGGATCCGGAACAGGTCCGTTTGCGTTCGCAAGACCATCGACATTGAACGGCAACAGATTGCCGTCGCTGGTTTTCAGGAACGGGCTGTCAGGGCCGACCCGAAGCGCGGCGGCGCGTTCTTCATCGGAGCCGTAGACCATGGACGCGTCGATCCATCCGGTTATTTCGTTTTCCTGCTCGCGCGGGTTGGAGAGATCCGTTCCGGTTTCAGGATCAAATACCGCGCGAAAGAACGGTATCGTCTCTGCGCCAGTGCCATCGGGATCGAAAAAAAGATCGCCGGGGGGAACGGCGATCGGGGCGGCTTCATCGGTGGATCCGTCGGTTAGATCCAAGTCGTGATCGAGAAACTGCCCCCACTGCCACATGAAATCGCTCGTACCGAAAGTATTCAGGATGGATTCGCCCGCCGCCTGAGCCACGATGTCATTGCTGATCGCCCGCGCGCTTGGGCGAAGCGGACCCGCCAGCGTCGAAATCCCGTCGGCGTAATCTGCCGGCCCGAAACGCTGCAGGTGAACAAAGGTCGCCCCCCATTCGGGATTAGCGATGTTATTTCCACTGCCGTCAAAGGTGCGAAACTCACGCGCTCCGCGGCGACGCGGTTCTTTGGATTCTCGTGCGCCTTTGGCCCGATTGCGGCGCTCTTCCCGGTTGCCCGCAATGCCTTGCGGAGAATTTGATTGCCGTTCGACTTGTCGCGCTGGATTCGGTCCGGACGGATTGACCGCGTCTTGCGCCGTGGCGGACGTCGCCACACGAAAGCTCGCCAAGCTCAACGCAATCGCCCCTATTGAGGCGGCGGTGTATAGAGTTTTCATCGCATGCTACCTTTCATTTTACTAATGACGACGTCACCCGCGACATCGTCGACGCCCCTCAAAATGTGGTGCAGCACGCACAGCAACTGTCGCCGACATAGAGCAGCAGGCCCCGATGAAACCAGCGGGACCTCCGTGAATAATCAGCAACTGAAAATAAAAACGGTGACGCGCGTAGGTTCCGTCGCAAACTCACGGATGAAATTTTTGCAAGAATGCTGACGCCGTCAGAACGCGCGACAAGCTACCTGTCGCAGTTTCGATCGCAACAAGAATATGTGCACATTTTAACTAAATGCGTTGCTTCCGCGGCAAGCGCCAAACATCAAACTCTTTCGATGATGCAAGCAATCCCTTGCCCGACCCCGATGCACATGGCGCAAAGAGCATAGCGCGCATTGCGGCGGTGAAGTTCTTCCGTCGCCGTAAGAACCAATCGCGCGCCGGACATGCCAAGCGGGTGTCCCAGCGCGATGGCGCCGCCATTGGGATTTACATTTTCCGCATCATCTGGAAGGCCAAGCTCGCGCAACGTTGCAAGCGATTGCGAGGCAAATGCTTCGTTGATTTCGATCACGTCCATATCGGAAATGGAAAGTCCGGCTTTCGCCAGCACGGCCTTCGAGGCCGGCGCGGGTCCGATGCCCATAATGCGCGGAGACACCCCGACAACTGCGCCGGCGACAAACCGCGCTCGCGGCGTCAGCGAGTGATGCTTCGCCGCCGCCTCGGAGGCGACAATTGCAGCTGCCGCGCCGTCATTAACGCCGCTGGCGTTGCCGGCGGTAATAACACCGTCCTTTTTGACGAAGGCTTTGAGGCTCGCCAGTTTTTCCAAGGTTGTTTCGCGCGGATGCTCATCCGTCTCAACCACTTTCGGGTCGCCCTTGCGCTGAGGAATCGTCACCGGAACGATTTCCGCAGCGAGGCGCCCATTCTTTTGCGCCGCCGCCGCACGCTGCTGCGACCGAAAAGCGAAGGCGTCCTGGTCTTCGCGAGAGACGCTGAAATCCTCCGCAACGTTCTCCGCCGTCTCCGGCATGGAATCGATGCCGTATTGCGCTTTCAAAACCGGATTGACGAAGCGCCAGCCGATGGTCGTGTCAAAGACTTCAGCATTGCGCGAAAACGCCGTCTCGGCCTTGCCCATGACGAACGGCGCCCGCGACATGGACTCAACGCCCGCGCCGATCATGAAATCGGCTTCCCCGGCCTTGATCGCCCGCGCGGCAATGGAGATTGCATCCATGCCGGAACCGCATAGCCGGTTGACCGTGGATCCCGGCGCGCTTTCACCAAGCCCCGCCAAAAGCGACGCCATGCGCGCCACATTGCGATTGTCCTCGCCGGCCTGATTGGCGCAGCCCATGATGACGTCTTCTACGGCTTCCCAATCCGCGCCTTGATTGCGTTCTTTCAGGGCGCGCAGCGGGATCGCCGCAAGATCATCTGCGCGCACCGCCGACAAGGCGCCGCCATAGCGGCCGATGGGCGTGCGGACGGCGTCACAGATAAAAGCGTCAGTCATTTCATTCCTCGATTAATTTCGTTCGGTTTCGTCAATGAGGTCGAGCTTTGGCTTCAAAAACAAAAAGCATTCAGTGCAAAGCCACACATATTCCGCTCCGAGCGGATAAGACTCTGTAGAGGCATAGCCCTCATGCAGCGTATCGCGGATATTTAAACGCGGTTCCGTAAATTTTGCCGAGCACATTTCACAATGATCATGATCCCACCCCGGACGATAAGTCCTGTAGGACTTTAAACAAAACGAAACGCCCCGAAGACGCTCAACCATATCAAGCGCATCTTCGCGCCAATCACGCATCATCGTCGATCACTTTCCCACCGGCGGTGCGCGATAATCCCTGGAAAATCGCCACAATCCGACCGTCGTCAGCCGTTACGCGGACCGTGTATACGCCTGTTCGCCCGACCGCCGCATCCTCTCGCGCCTCGGCGGTGAGAATTTCGCCGGCCTCGACTTTCGACAGGAACGAAATCGAAGCCTGCTGGGCGAAAGTCGCGACATTGCGGGAATTGCACGCCCAGGCGAAGGCCGTATCCGCCAGCGAGAAAATGACGCCCCCATGGGCGACGCCGTGTCCGTTGAGCATGTCGTCACGGATCGTCATTGACGCGCGCGCCCAGCCCTCGCCGGCATCGACAAAGCGAAGCCCCCACGCAGAAGAAGTCTTCTCCCCGGCGTGCATCGCTTTGGCAATTGTTCTGGCTTTCTCGTCAGACATGTTCGCTTGTTACTCGTGGTTTAAATTGACCGACCGGCCATTCAATTATATGAACAGGCCGGAGCGATCAATCCCGCGATCGACGGGTGTCGAAAGGCGCATAATCCTATGAGCTACAACACAATCGAGTTCAAAATTGCCGACGGCGCTGCGCGGCTCACTCTTAATCGTCCGGACCGTTTGAATAGCTTCACCGTCGAAATGCATGAGGAAGTGCGCGATGCGCTCAACAAAATCGTGGCGGACGGAACGGTGCGGACGCTGCTGCTCACGGGCGCAGGCCGCGGCTTCTGCGCCGGGCAGGATCTGTCCGATCGCGCTGTGTCTCCCGGCGGCGAGGCCGTCGATTTGGGGGACTCTGTTGAGAAGCGCTACAATCCGCTGATCCGCACCCTGACGTCTTTGCCAATGCCCGTCGTCTGCGCCGTTAATGGGGTCGCCGCCGGCGCCGGCGCCTCTATCGCTTTTGCCTGCGACATCGTTCTGGCGGCGAAAAGCGCAAAATTCATCATGTCCTTCGCCAATATCGGCCTTGTCCCGGATTCGGGAAGCTCCTGGGTTTTGCCGCGCCTTGCCGGTCAGGCCCGCGCGCTTGGCATGGCGCTCACCGGCGAGCCGGTTTCAGCCGAGCAATCCGCAGAGTGGGGCCTCATCTGGAAATGCGTCGACGACGAAGCGCTGGCGACCGAAACCGATGCGTTAATCGCAAAATTTGCAGGGGCGCCGACCCGCGGTCTCGCGGAGACCAAAAAACTCATCCGCAGCGCCTTTGCACGCCCGCTCGACGAACAGCTCGATCTCGAACGCGATCAAATGCGCGCGCTCGGGTTTAGCGACGATTACAAAGAAGGCGTCGACGCTTTCATGAATAAACGCAAACCAAATTTCAAAGGCCAATAGGTTTTCAGGAGCATCTTATGTCCGCACGACAACTCGAAAATTATGCTTTCGACAAATGGGTAAAGGGCGATGGCGCACTCGCGGAGATCCCGTCCGCCGTCACCAATGAGATTGTCGCAACAACGTCGTCGGGCGGTCTTGATTTCAAATCCATGGCCGATCACGCCCGCAATGTCGGCGGACCGGCCCTGCGAAAAATGACCTTTCCCGAACGGGCCACTATGGTGAAAGCCCTCGGGCTTGCGATCATGGAGCGCAAGGAAGAACTCTACGCCCTGAGCGCCCATACAGGCGCGACACGCCGCGACGGCTGGATCGATATCGAAGGCGGCGCCGGCACGTTTTTATCTATCGCATCGAAATCAAAGCGTGAACTCCCCAACGATACGATCATTCTCGATGGCGCGCTGGAGCAGATCTCCAAGACCGGCACTTTTATGGCGCAGCATGTCTACACATCGCTGCATGGCGTCGCCGTTCATATCAACGCCTTCAACTTCCCCGTTTGGGGCATGATGGAAAAGCTTGCGCCGACGCTGATTGCCGGGATGCCCGCTATCGTCAAACCGGCGACCGCCACGGCTTATCTCACTGAAGCAGCTTTCCGTATCATGATCGAGACCGGTTTATTGCCCGACGGCGCGGTGCAGCTTGTCGTCGGCTCAACCGGCGACTTGCTCGATCATCTCGGCGGTCAGGATGTCGTTTCGTTTACCGGTTCGGCGCAGACGGCCGCTAAACTTAAGGCGCACCCGACCATTATTCGTGAGTCCGTACGTTTCGTCGCCGAACAAGACTCTCTCAACGCATCAATGTTGGGACCTGATGCGACCGAAGACTCTCCTGAGTTCGCGCTTTTTGTAAAAGAAGTCGCCAATGAAATGACGGTGAAAGCCGGTCAGAAATGCACGGCCATCCGCCGGGCGATGGTGCCCGCAGCGATGCTCGACGCAGCACAACAAGCGCTCTCTGCGCGCCTCGCCAAGACGACCGTCGGCGATCCCGCGCTCGAAGAAGTGCGCATGGGCGCAGTGGTGTCGCAATCGCAACGGGCGGATGTTCGCGAAAAAGTGGCGACGTTGGCAAACGAAGCCAAAGTTGTTTTCGGCGATCCAGAAGCAGCGGAAATACTTGGCGACGCGGCGCAGGCCGGCGCATTCCTGTCGCCGGTACTATTACGCTGTGATGATCCGTGGTCGGCAAAATTCGTGCACGAGGTCGAAGCCTTCGGACCGGTCTCTACGCTGATGCCGTACAAGGATTTCGACGACGCCGTTGAGCTCTGCAACCGCGGCGGCGGATCACTTGTCATGTCGCTCTTTACCCATGACCCACAAATCGCGCGCGAGGTTGTGCGCAATGCGGGCGCCTATCACGGGCGTATCGCCATTATCAATCGCGACAGCGCCAAAGAGTCGACCGGACACGGCTCGCCACTCCCCGTTCTTGTTCATGGAGGGCCTGGACGCGCCGGCGGCGGTGAAGAAATGGGCGGCGTCCGCGGCGTAAAGCATTACATGCAGCGCACGGCCGTACAGGGCTCGCCGGATATTCTCGCTGGCGTCACCGGCGTCTGGCAGCAAAACGCTCCGGTCGAGGCGGAGACCCCGCACCCCTTCCGCTATTCCTTCAACGAACTTGAAATCGGCAAGACGATCGAAACCGCGCCGCGGAAAATCACCCTTGAAGACATCGAACATTTCGCCGAATTCACCGGCGACACGTTCTATGCGCACATGGATGAAGCGGCGGCGGAAGCGAACCCGTTCTTTCCGGGCCGCGTCGCCCACGGCTACCTTATTCTTTCCTTCGCCGCCGGCCTGTTTGTCGATCCGGCGCCGGGGCCGGTTCTCGCCAATTATGGGCTTGATGAATTGCGGTTTTTAAAGCCCGTATCGCCAGGCGACTCAATTAAGGTGCGCCTCACGGCCAAGTCGAAAAAGAGACGCAATGACGAATATGGCGAAGTCAGGTGGGACGTTTGCGTCACCAATCAGGACGGCGAGGTTGCGGCGACATACGACCTCCTCACTATGAACGCCATCGTCAACTAAACCGTCTCTCGATCAGGAGTTTCAGTCGTGGCGCGTACGCAAGCTGCTGATTACGACGCAAAACGCGAAGCGATTACCGAACACGCGGCGCGCCTCTTCGCCGAGAGAGGCTTCGCAGGGGCTTCCATTTCGGAACTGGCCGAACGATGCGAAGTCTCAAAATCGCTCATCTATCATTACTATGCGTCGAAGGAAGCGATCCTGCTCGACGTTATGGCCGATCATATTGACGAGCTTTTGGACGCTGTTGAAACAGCCAACCGAAACGGCGGCGCGCCGGCAGCCGGCTTTCACAATGTCACGCGCGCGCTCTTGCAACATTATGTAGGCGCGGCGGACAAGCAGAAGGTACTGCTTTACGAGCTTGAAGCGCTGCCGCGAAATGCAAAGGCGGAAATTGTCGCAAAACAGCGGAAGATTGTCGCCCTCGTCGAAGACATGATTGTCGCTGCAAAACCTTCGCTCAAAAAGGACCGCGCCTCATTACGAGCCAAAACCATGCTTTATTTCGGCATGCTCAACTGGACCCACACATGGTTCAAACCGAAAGGTGCGATCACCCGGGATGGCCTCGCCAACATGGCCGCCGATATCATCCTCGGCGCTGACTAGGAATTGAGGCGCCCGATCACTCCCACTCAATGGTGCCGGGCGGTTTTGACGTCACATCATAGACAACGCGGTTGACGCCGCGCACTTCATTGATGATGCGTGTGGCGCAGCGCCCTAAAAAGTCATGTGGAAATGGAAAATAGTCCGCAGTCATACCGTCGGTGGACGTAACGGCGCGCAGCGCCAGCACATGGTCGTAGGTGCGTTCATCACCCATGACGCCCACTGTCCGGACAGGAAGCAATACAGCGAAGGCCTGCCAGATCTCGTCATAAAGGCCGGCCTTGCGGATTTCATCGAGATAAATTGCGTCGGCTTTGCGCAGGATATCCGCTTTTTCTTTTGTCACTTCGCCGGGAATGCGAATAGCGAGCCCCGGTCCCGGAAACGGATGGCGCCCGACGAAGTGTTCCGGTAAGCCGAGTTCCCGCCCGAGCGCGCGCACCTCATCCTTGAAAAGTTCGCGCAAGGGTTCAACCAATTTTAGGTTCATGCGCTCGGGCAGCCCGCCGACATTGTGGTGTGACTTAATCGTCACCGACGGCCCGCCGTCAAAAGAGACGCTTTCGATGACGTCCGGGTAAAGCGTTCCTTGCGCCAGGAACTCAGCATTCTCGATCTTGTTTGCTTCGGCTTCGAAGATATCGATAAAGGTTGCGCCGATGATCTTGCGCTTCTTTTCAGGATCGTCGACGCCGGCAAGCTTGCCAAGGAACAAATCCTCAGCCTCCACGTGAATGAGCGGAATATTGTAGCTGTCGCGAAAGAGGCGAACGACCTCTTCCCCCTCGCCTGCGCGCATCAAACCCGTATCGACGAAAACGCAGGTCAGCTGTTCGCCGATCGCTTCGTGGATCAGCACTGCTGCGACTGATGAATCGACGCCGCCCGAAAGCCCGCAAATCACCCGTGCATCGCCGACCTGTTTGCGGATATCGTCGATCGCTTCGTCGCGAAACGCCGCCATGGTCCAGTCGCCCTTTAGGCCGGCAATGTTATGGACAAAATTGCGCAACAGTTTTGCACCGTCCGGCGTGTGTACGACTTCCGGATGAAACTGCACGGCATAAATCTGACGCGCTTCGTTGGAAATCGCCGCGAAAGGCGCGCCATTCGATTTTGCAATGACCTCGAAATCTTCGGGGATCGCGTTCACCCGGTCGCCATGGCTCATCCACACCTGATATGCGCCGCCGACTTTCCAGACGCCGTCAAAGAGCGGACTGTCTTTGATGACCTCTACTTGCGCGCGGCCGAATTCCTTGTGGTCAGAATTTTCAACGTCGCCTCCAAGCTGGGCGCAAATGGTCTGCTCGCCATAGCAGATGCCGAAGATCGGAACGCCAAGCTCAAATATCTCGTCCGCTGCCCGCGGCGACGTCGCTGTATTTGCGCTCGCCGGACTGCCCGAAAGGATCACCGCTTTCGGCTCGTATTCGGCGAGAAATGCGGCATCAACCCGGTTGAAGGGGTGGATCTCGCAATAGACACCCGCTTCCCTCAGACGTCGGGCAATGAGCTGTGTCACCTGGCTGCCGAAATCGACAATTAGCGCTCGCTCGTGGATTTCTGCGTGGGGGTCGAGGGCCATAATACCTGCTTTTGCGCGGGGCTTTAGCCGAGTCTGAACCTTTCGTCACCCGTCGAAGCGCCGCATTTCGCCGCGCTGGCGCAATTAGCCTTGTCTATGATACGGTCCCGGCCGGGGCGAGTGGGTTATGCAGGGGCAAGACCAATGAACATGATTTTACGATTGCTGGCGGCTTTGCCGAAAAATTCGGCGATTCCGGCCGTGGCGGCGCTCGCCGCCTGGTATGCCGGAGCAAAATACGGCGCGCCGGAAATGTATGTGAATGCAGTTGACGGCATTCTCGCCGCCGGCGGAGACATGATCGGATCATGGACCGGCGGCGAAGGCGGCGCCGAGCCTGCTTCAGACAGCTAAGCGGTCGCGCTTTTTCGCTTTGGAAGTTTCCAGCCTGGCCGCGGGAAGTGGCAGGTATAACCCTCCGGAATGCGTTCCAGATAATCCTGGTGCTCCGGTTCGGCTTCCCAGAATTCACGGACCGGCGACACTTTCGTCACCACCTTGCCGGGCCACAGCCCCGACGCGTCAACATCTGCGATCGTGTCCAGCGCGACGTCTTTTTGCGCATCTGACGCAAAAAAGATTTCCGACCGATAGGACGAGCCGATGTCGTTGCCCTGACGGTCAACCGTGGTCGGGTCGTGAATCTGGAAGAAGAATTCCAGGATGTCGCGATAGGAAATGCCCGCCGGATCGAACATGATTTCGATCGCTTCCGCATGACCTTCATGATTTTTGTAGGTCGCGTTCGCGACCTCGCCTCCGGTATAGCCGACACGGGTCGACGCTACTCCTGGCAGTTTGCGGATCAAATCCTGCATGCCCCAGAAACAGCCGCCAGCGAGCACCGCTCTTTCAAGTTTTTTGTCCATCACGAAACCTCTTTTTCCGAACCATCGAAAAGGGACGCCAAGTCGCCATATCCTTCCGCTTCCAGGTCTTCGACAGGAATGAACCGCAGCGCCGCTGAGTTGATGCAATAGCGCAGGCCCGTTTCCTCCTTCGGGCCGTCCTCGAAGACATGGCCGAGATGACTGTCGCCGCCTTTCGAGCGCACTTCAACCCGGCGCATGCCGTGGCTTTCGTCGAAGCGCTCGACGATATGGGACTCTTCGATCGGACGGGTGAAGCTCGGCCATCCGCACCCTGAATCGAATTTGTCCCGTGAGGTAAAAAGCGGCTCGCCCGTCACGACATCCACGTAAATCCCGGGTTTTTTGTTGTCAGTAAATTCGCCAGTGAAAGGCCGCTCTGTGCCGTCTTCCTGAGTAACGCGGTATTGCTCGGGCGTCAGCTTCGCCAGCGCCGCCTCAGTTTTCCGGTATGATTTTTCAGAACTCATTGCCGCCTCCGAGATGTTGTTATGTCCTTAATGGGGATGCGCGCGGCCGTCGTCGAGGAATCGTAACGAGAATTTGATGCCAGGCGCTTGAACGGCCCAGGATGGCGCGGGTTTTCCGCATATTTTTCTTTACATTCAATTCGACAGTTTCTATGTGGCCCCCCACGCCAAGTCCGGGTTCTTCTCGTGGGGCTGGCGGTCTGGTCAGACGCTGTTGAGACGGCTTTTGTTCGGTACCGGCCACCTTATCGGCACGACCGCATCGTCGCATCGGCCCTAACTTGGAGGTCCCATGAGGTGGCTAATTACAAAGACGCGGCTCACCTAGTCGCTTCCACAGAACCCGCCGATCCGGTTTTCTGCATCCGCCCGGCCGCCGCCCAGAAGGCGGCGCGATGGTTCCTGGATCACTTTCCGGGAGAAGCGTTTTACGCCGTTAAGGCCAACCCGTCCCTATGGCTGCTGCAGACGCTTCACGCCGTCGGCGTCACCAAGTTTGAAGTCGCTTCGATCGCAGAGGTCCGCCTCATCCGGTCCTTGTTTGCGGATGCGGAGATCGCCTTCATGCACCCGGTGAAGGCGCCTGAAGCCATTGCCGAAGCTTATGAGGACCATGGCGTTCGCATATTCTCCCTCGACAGCGCAGCTGAGCTTGAAAAAATCCAGCGCCAGACAAAAAGCGCTGACGACCTGACCCTTTGCCTGCGCCACGCGGTCCCGAACGATGCCGCGAAAATCTCGCTTGGCCGTAAGTTCGGCGTTGACGGCGACGAAGCCGTCGCTCTGCTCCAAAGCATGCGCCAGGCGGCGCGCCGCCTCGGGGTTGCCTTTCACGTCGGCAGTCAGACCATGTCGCCGGCCGCCTTCGTTGCCGCTATCGACATTGTCGAACAAACCATCGTTAAAGCGGGTGTCATTGTCGATGTTCTGGACGTTGGCGGCGGGTTTCCCGCAGCCTATCCAGGCATGACGCCGCCGCCGCTTGCTGATTACGCTGAGGCGATCGCGCGACGCTTCGATGCAATGCTGGTTGCCGAAAACTGTGCGTTGTGGTGCGAGCCCGGCCGCGCCCTATGCGCCGAAGCCTCATCGCTGATCGTTCGGGTGGAAGCACGCAAAGGCGAGAGCCTCTACATCAATGAAGGCGTTTACGGCGCGCTTTTTGACGCCGGGCATTTGAACTGGCCGTTTCCGGCGCGCGCGCTCGACGCCGCTCCCGCGGCGGTCTGCGCCTTCGAGCTGTTCGGCCCCACTTGCGACGATCTCGACCATATGGCGGGTCCGTTTTTCCTACCCGAGAAGATCGGCGCCGGTGACTACATCGAAATCGGCGTCATCGGCGCCTATGGTCTCGCTATGCGTTCGACCTTTAACGGCTTCGCGGCCTATGGCGAGGCCGTCGTCGAGGACGCTCCTATGTTAACAGTTTACACAGACGCAGCAGTCGAACCGGCTGCTGCAAGGGAAGAAATCAATGGCTGATGAGGAACGATCAAACCGCAAGGCGGAACTGCTCGGCCGGACGGTTGAACATGTGGACATCAAGTCCTTCGATGCGCGCCCGATTATCGCCGCCATGGACAAAATGTCGTTTTCGTCTCGCGATCTGGGACGCGCCGCCGGGATCTACAATGAGATGCTGGAAGATGAAAACTGCACCGTCTTTCTGACCCTCGCCGGATCAACCTCCGCTGGCGGCTGCATGGATCTCTACGCGGACCTCCTTGAAAACAACATGATCGACTGCATCGTCGCCACCGGCGCTTCGATTGTCGACATGGATTTCTTTGAAGGTCTTGGCTTCAAGCACTATCAGGCCGCCGGCGCCGTCGATGATAACGATTTGCGCGACCTTTATATCGACCGCATCTACGACACCTATATCGATGAGGAAGAATTACAGGCCGTCGATCATACGATCGCCGAGATCGCCGACGCCATAGAGCCCGGGCTCTATTCCTCGCGTCGCTTCATCAGAGAAATGGGCCGATATCTCGCAGAGAACGGCAAGAAAGAAAATTCGCTCGTCCGCCTCGCTTTTGAGCGCGACGTGCCGATCTTCTGTCCGGCGTTTTCGGATTCGTCCGCGGGTTTCGGCCTTGTCAAACACCAGGTCGAACGGATCAAGGCCGGCAAGCCTTATGTTTCCATCGACTCGGTCGCGGACTTCCGCGAGCTCACCGAAATCAAGATGGCGTCGGGCGACTCCGGTCTCTTGATGGTCGGCGGCGGCGTGCCGAAGAACTTCATTCAGGACACGGTCGTGTGCGCAGAGATCCTCGGGTTTGAAGATTGTCCCGTGCATAAATACGCCGTGCAGGTGACTGTCGCCGATGTTCGCGACGGCGCGTGCTCGTCTTCTACGCTGAAAGAGGCGGCAAGTTGGGGCAAGGTCTCGACCGTGCTGGAACAGATGGTGTTCGCCGAAGCGACGACGGTCATGCCACTCATCGCATCGGACGCTTACCATCGCGGCGCATGGAAAAAACGCGAAGCCAAACGGCTTGCAAGAATGTTTGAAAACTAAATGGTCCCTACCTCCCCTTGGAATGGGGAGGTCGAAATTCGTTTACGAATTTCGGGTGGGGATCATTTGCATCATCTGATGATCCCCCTCGCCGCTAACGCGGCGGTCCCCCTTTGCAAGGGGGACGGAATGCACTTTTACTGCGAGCAATCATGAACGATCGACCAAAATCCCTCCCCCCAGCTGAAGGCTTCCTCGGCCTTGAACCGGAGAATATCGCCGACGCCGGGAAGCCAAAAGCGGCGATCATTCCTTTCGGACTTGAGGCAACTGTCTCCTATGGAGGCGGCACGGCCAAGGGACCGGCGGCGATGATCGCGGCGTCCCATCAAGTCGAATTGTTCGACGAAGAACACTGGTGCGAACCGGTTGAGGCGTTTCGCCTAGAAACCTTCGATGAACCGGATATCCCGAAGAAAACTGAAGACGCCCTCGATTTGCTGGCCGGCCTTACGGAGATCGCACTCGACGACGGCGCCTTTCCTCTTGTTTTTGGCGGCGAACATTCCATCACGCCGGGCGCCATTCGTCCGTTGCTTGAGCGCTTCCCCGATCTCGCGCTTTTGCATTTCGACGCCCATGCGGATTTGCGCGATGGCTATGAGGGCGAACATTTCTCGCACGCCGCCGCGATCCGCCGCTGTCTTGATGCGCCGGACCTTTCCGTCGTTTCGATCGGGATCAGAAATATTTCAGCAAGCGAAATTCCATTTCTGGAAGCCAATCGACATCGCATCCACATGCACTGGGCGAAAGACAAGCGCGACTGGAGTGTTGAGGAGATCGTCGAGCCCCTGAAGGGACGCCCGGTCTACGTGACCTTCGATCTCGACGGCTTTGACGCCAGCCTGATGCCCGCGACCGGCACCCCCGAACCGGGCGGGCTTTTCTGGGACGACGTCATGCCGATCCTGAAGCGGGCGTCAGAAGTTTCGACCTGGGTCGGCGGCGATATCAACGAACTGGCGCCGCGTCCGGAACTGCACGCATGCGACTTCCTCGCGGCAAAGCTTGCCTACAAGATTTTAGGCTACAGGTTTTTGACTGGCGCGGATTAAGAGCCGTCTTCCCGTGCGCACCGCGCCATAAAATGGCGCTGTGCAGACACGGGAAGGCAGAATCACGCCGCTTTAGAATAAAGCTTGTCGCCAGATTTCGCCTTGTCGCGGAAAGAAGCCGGCGGATGAAAACGTTCGCCAAAGCGTTGAGCAAGGCTGTCGGCTTTGGTCACGAAGTCCTCAAGCCCGATGGTGTCGATGTAACTCGCCGGACCGCCGGTCCAGGGCGCAAAGCCCCAGCCGAAAATCGCACCGAGATCGGCCGCAACCGGATCGGGCACAATGCCCTCGGCCAAACAATGGGCGGCCGGAATGAGCTGGGCGTAAAGCAGACGGTCTTTGACCTCGTCCGCCGTTGGCTGTTCATCCGCCAGCGGAAAATGTTCCGCAAGGCCGGCCCAGAGATGTTTCTTGCCGCCTTCGGGGTACTCATAAAAGCCGCCGCCGGACTTCCGGCCCAGCCGGCCGAGCTTCTCGACCATGGTTTCGAGAAGATCTTCAACGCCGGTTGGCTTGTAGTCGTCGCCAAGCTCTTTCTTCGTTGACTGCACAAGCATCCAGCCAAGAGACAGCGAAGTTTCGTCGGTAAGCGCCAGCGGCCCCACGGGCATGCCGAGACCAGCGGCGACATTTTCGATCAGCGCCGGTTTCACGCCTTCCTTCACCAAAAGCATCGCCTCGTTGAGATAAGGCGGAACGACGCGATTGGTGTAAAAGCCGCGCACGTCTTTCACGACGATAGGCGTCTTGCGGATCTTCTTGTTGTAGTCGAGCGCGACAGCCAGCGCCTTTTCGCCCGACTCCTTGCCCGGAATAATTTCCAGAAGCGGCATCTTCTCAACCGGCGAGAAGAAATGCATGCCGATGAATTGATCCGGACGCTTTGAATGGCGCGCAAGCCCGGTGATCGGAAGGGTCGACGTGTTCGACGCGAAGATAATGTCGTCGCCAATCACCGCCTCGGTTTTCTTGATGACATCGGCCTTGACGTCGGGGTCCTCAAACACCGCCTCGATGATCAGATCGACGTCCTTAAGGTCGTTATAGTCGGCGGTCGGTTTGATTTTTGCCAGAAACTCTTCCGCCGCTTCCTTGGTCAACTTCCCGCGGGAGACCCGCTTGTCGAGAATTTTCTTCGAATAAGCCACAGCGTTATTCGCGGCATCCTGATCCCGGTCGAGAACAACGACATTCATACCGCCCTTAACGGACACATGGGTAATGCCGGAGCCCATCAGCCCGGCGCCGAGAACGCCGACAGTTTTGATTTCCGAAGGCGGTACGTCTTTCGGGCGCGCGGCGCCTTTTTCCGCCGCCTGCTTGTTTATGAACAGAGTGCGGATCATGTTCCGTGTCTGGTCGCTGGAAAGCAGCTTGGTGAAATACTTCGATTCAATCCTGATCGCCGTATCAAACGGTACGATCGATCCTTCATACATACAGGAAAGAATGTATTGGATCGCCGGATAATTGTGGTTGGTCTGCTTTTGCGCCATGGCGTTTGCGGCCATGAAAAACTGCACGCTGCGCGGATCCATGGCGCCGCCGCCGCCCGGGAACTTAAAGCCCTGCTTGTCCCACGGCTGAGCAACCTTCGGATTGGCCTTCACCCATTCTTTTGCTTTCGCGACGAGTTCGCCCGCCGGCGCGACATCGTGGATCATGCCCTGCGCTTTGGCCGTCGCCGGATCCGACGGCTTGCCGCTGGTCGCCATCATCGCAGCTGCCTGCAAGCCCATAAGACGAGGCAGGCGCTGGGTGCCGCCGCCGCCAGGCAGAAGACCCACCATCGATTCCGGAACGCCCAGTTGCAGTTTCGGATTGTCAGCGACGATCCGATAATGACAAGCGAGCGTCAGCTCGAGACCTCCGCCAAGCGCCAGCCCGTTCACTGCAGCAGCGACCGGCTTTGCATGAGCCTGCCCCTTCTTGAGTTCTTTGGCTGATTTTCCGCCGGTTTCGAGTTTGCGAAGCATGGCGTTGAGGCCAAACGCGGATTCGAACGCTTCTGTCAGCGACGAAGCTTCCGCAGAGCCCAGCATGTTCAAGTCGGCGCCCGCCATGAAGCCGGATTTCTTGCCGGACGTGATCACAGCGCCTTTGATATCGTCGTCCTCAACAATACGATCGACCGCCCCGCGGAAGTCGTCAATAAGCGCCGCGTTCCAGACATTCATGGATTCGCCCGGAACATCGATGGTGATGAGCGCGATGCCGTCGCTGTCAACTTCGAAAGAAAATGTTTTGTACGTCATTGTTTAATTTCCCTTCGATTAATTGACGCGTTCGATGATCGTCGCAGTGCCCATGCCGCCGCCGATGCACAGCGTTACGAGCGCGGTTTCCTTGTTCGATCGTTCGAGTTCATCGACCATGGTGCCGAGGATCATGGCGCCTGTAGCGCCGAGTGGGTGACCCATGGCGATAGCGCCGCCGTTGACGTTGATTTCGTTGTGATCAATGTCGAGGGCTTGCATAAACCGCAAGACAACCGAGGCAAAGGCCTCGTTCAACTCCCAAAGATCAATGTCTTTCTTGTCCATGCCGGCGCGCGCCAGAACTTTCTTCGCTGCAAACTCCGGCCCCGTCAGCATGATCGTCGGCTCAGACCCGACGGACGCGGCAGCGCGAATGCGGGCGCGCGGTTTCAATCCCAGTTTCTTCCCGATCTCTTCATTGCCGATCAGCACTGCGGCGGCGCCGTCTACAATGCCCGACGAGTTGCCGGCGTGGTGGATGTGATTGATCTTTTCCACTTCGGGGTATTTCTGAACAGCAACCGCGTCGAAACCGAACTGCTCGCCCATCATCACGAAAGACGGGTTGAGCGCGCCGAGGCTTTGCATGTCCGCATTAGCGCGTACGGTTTCATCATGGGCGAGAACACTTTCGCCGAGCACGTCTTTCACAGGCACAATCGATTTCGCGAAGCGGTTTTCTTCCCAGGATTTTGCCGCGCGTTTCTGGCTCTCAACAGCGTAGGCGTCGGCGTCGTCGCGACTAAAACCATATTTCGTTGCAATGAGGTCGGCCGAAATGCCCTGCGGCACAAAGTAGGTTTTGAACGCCACCGCCGGATCGGTGGCCCAGGCGCCCCCGTCCGATCCCATGGGCACACGGCTCATTGATTCGACGCCGCCGCCGATGGTGAGATCCGCTTCGCCGGCTTTGACTTTTGACGCGGCGATATTCACCGATTCAAGGCCCGATGCGCAGAACCTGTTGACGTGAATCCCGGCCGTCGATTGCGAGAACCCGGCATTCATGATCGCCGCCCGAGTGATCACAGCGCCCTGTTCGCCGACCGGCGAAACACAGCCGAATGCGACATCGTCAATCTCAGCCGTATCGATTTCATTGCGGTCCCGAACCGCCTCGAGCACCTGAGTCGCCAGGGACACCGGGGTAATTTCGTGGAGGGAGCCGTCCGCCTTGCCTTTGCCGCGTGGCGTGCGCACAGCGTCGTAAATAAATGCGTCTGTCATGAAATACAGTCCTTTCGGCGTTGATCCGGCTGAGGTTTTTTCCGCCGCGACGGGCGACCAGCGTTGGCCGATTAGGTATGCCCTCGCCTCCTCTTTCGCAATGCCGCAATGCAGTGCGCCAACCGCTTTTAGGCAGTCAATTCAAGATCGCGGATATCAGATGACACAATGTCACGAAGCCGCTATTGGCTCGATCTATCAATAGTTTGGGTGAAAGAAACATGGGTTCAGCTGGGTACGATCTGACGGGACTGCGCAAGGCGATTCGCGCCAACACGCTGGCCGACGAAGACGAGTGCGCCCGCATGCTGATCTCCGCCGCCGAGCTGGATGAAAACAGCCGGAATGCTGCTCAACGGCGCGCCGCCGAATTTGTTGCGCGGGCACGCGCCAACGCCATGCGCTCCGGTCTGATCGATAAATTTTTACAGGAATACGGGCTTTCGACCGCCGAGGGCGTCACCTTGATGCGCCTTGCTGAAGCCCTGCTGCGCACGCCGGATGCGGCAACGGCCAACTCCCTCATTGAGGACAAAATCGAAGCGGGCGATTGGGCCGCGCACAAAGGCAAGAGCCCCTTTCCGCTGGTCAATTTCTCCACCCGGGCGCTGATGCTCACAGCCGCCTGGCTCGACGACGTCGAAGCGAAGGATCCGCTGCGCCGCATGGCCAAGGCGACAAAGGACGCTCTGGACCGCCTCGGCGAGCCCGTCATTCGCGCTTCGGTCGCGCAAGCGATGCGGGTCATGGGCGAACATTTTGTTCTCGGCGAAACCATTGATGAAGCGATGCGCCGCGGCCGCAAATTCGAAACCACGGGCTATCGCTTTTCATTCGACATGCTTGGCGAGGCGGCACATACGGCGGCGGATGCAGAACGCTATTTCAATGATTATGAAAAGGCGATCGCCGCAATCAGCGAGCATGCAAAGGCAGACCGCGCGGCGGACAATCCAGGCATTTCCGTTAAATTATCTGCGCTCCATCCCCGCTACGAATACGGAAAAAAAGAGCGGGTGATGAACGAGCTCGGCGGACGTGTCGCCAAATTGGCGCGGCAGGCAAAAGCCGCCAATATGGGCTTCAATATCGATGCGGAAGAGGCCGACCGGCTCGATTTGTCTCTCGACATAATCGAACAGTTGATGCGCGATCCCGACCTCGGTGACTGGCGCGGCTTCGGCGTTGTGGTGCAAGCCTATCAGCGCCGGGCCGTTTACGTTCTCGACTGGCTGGCCGCACTTTCCCGCGAGACCGGGCGGCGCGTTATGGTCCGTCTTGTAAAAGGCGCCTATTGGGACACCGAGATTAAACGCGGTCAGG
The DNA here is from genome assembly GCA_965267325.1 of Hyphococcus sp. Lineage (GTDB taxonomy): Bacteria > Pseudomonadota > Alphaproteobacteria > Caulobacterales > Parvularculaceae > Hyphococcus. The sequence continues at coordinate 1,165,835 of OZ253943.1, forward strand.
TCATGGGGCTGGAAAGCTACCCGGTCTATACGCGAAAAGCGCTCACCGACCTTTCTTACGTCGCCTGCGCGCGCAAACTTCTGTCGGCGACCGACGCATTTTATCCGCAGTTCGCCACTCACAATGCACTCACCGCGACAACGGTGATGGAGATGGCGGGCGACTATACCGACTACGAATTCCAGCGCCTACACGGCATGGGCGAAGCGCTGCACGACAGTCTTATTGAGGCCGGTTGCGCTTCTCGCATTTACGCGCCGGTCGGCGGCCACAAAGAGCTTCTGCCGTACCTCGTCAGAAGACTTCTTGAGAACGGCGCCAACTCGTCATTCGTCAATCAATTGATCGACCCTGATTTGTCCGTAGACGACATTGTCGCTGATCCAATTGACGAGATTGAGGAACTGGAGACGATCCCCAATCCACATATCCCAGCGCCTCGCGATCATTTAGGCGGCCGGCTCGCAGCAAAAGGCTGGGACGAAACCGATCCGAACACTGTCGATCAAATGACTGCAACTGAACCGCCAGTATCCAATGCAGCGCCGATCATCAATGGCTCGTTAAAGAGCGGCGTCGGGGAAGCGGTAATCAATCCCGCATTCGCAGGAAAAACCGTCGGGACCGTTGTCAACGGCTCCGCAGCCGATGTTGCAGACGCCTGCGCTGCGGCGGCGGAATTTGCGCCTGAATGGGCCGCAATACCGGCGATAATGCGCGCCGACTTTTTGCGAGCAGCAGCGGACTTGCTCGAGGCGGATGGCGAAACATTCATGGCGCTCGCCGTTGCCGAAGCGGGCAAGAGCTGGGTCGACGCCATCGCCGAAGTGCGAGAAGCGGTAGATTTCCTTCGCTATTATGCAGACGAATGCGAGACGCTGACCGGCGAACCGCTCGGCGTTGTCGCCTGCATATCACCCTGGAACTTTCCACTTGCAATATTCCTGGGCCAAGTCAGCGCAGCACTCGCCGCCGGCAATTGCGTCGTATGCAAACCCGCCGAACAAACGCCCCTGATCGCCTTCGAAGCTGCCAAACTCCTGCATAAGGCCGGCATACCGGTAGGCGCGCTGCATTTCATTCCGGGCGACGGCCCATCGGTCGGCGCGCCGCTTACAGCCGATGCCAGTATCGGCGGGGTGGTCTTTACTGGCTCCACCGCGACGGCAAAAGCAATCAAGAAAACTCTTATTGAAAGCGGGCGTTGTGACGTATCCCTGATCGCCGAAACCGGCGGCATCAACGCCATGATCATTGATTCAACGGCCCTTCTCGAACAGGCGGTAACCGACACAATCGATTCCGCCTTTCAAAGCGCCGGACAACGTTGTTCAGCATGCCGTGTCGTATGCGTGCAGGAAGACATTTTCGGCCGGTTCGAAGAAATGCTCGCCGGCGCCATGGAGGAATTACGCGTCGGCGATCCCGCCATCCTGGCGAGCGACGTCGGTCCCGTCATCGACGTAGAGGCGCATGACAACATTGCACGGCACAAAGAACGACTTGACAACGACGCACGCTTGATCGCCCGCGCGCCTGCGGTCAATGAAGGCGACGGCACATTTGTTCAACCCGCAGCATACGCAATCAACAAGCTCGCGGACTTAAAACAGGAAATCTTCGGCCCCGTTCTGCACGTGCTTCCCTACGCTGCGGACAATCTCGAGGCTCTGGTCGATTCTATCAACGAACTCGGCTTCGGGCTAACCATGGGCGTTCACACGCGCATTGACGAAACCATGAACGCCATCGCCCGGCGCGCGCGCATTGGCAACGTCTACGTTAACCGCAACCAAATTGGCGCCGTTGTCGGCGTTCAGCCTTTCGGCGGCGAAGGCCTTTCCGGCACGGGACCCAAGGCCGGCGGGCCCCACTACCTCAAAGCGCTTGTGAAACGAAAATACCCGACCGCCGACGTTACGCCCTCAATCGGCGACGGCGTAACTGACAGCGCGCTTGCCGCGGCGCTTGACAATGCGCCCTCCGTATACGCCGCATGGAATGCTGCTGAGCGTCCCGCAATCATCAGCAACGCACTGGACAAAGTCTCCTTCCTTTCTGACGGTGCGTGCAAGAATGCTCTTGATGCAGCCGGTCTCGCGACCGGCAACAAAACCCTTCCAGGTCCTACGGGCGAATCCAACACGCTCAAACTGCGCGGACGCGGCGTTGCGCTCTGCCTGGGCGATGATGCGGACAGCGCCGCAAATGTTCTTCTTGCTGTCGCAGCGGGCAATATCGCCGTATGCGAACAATCGACATTCACGGCCGAAATAAAACAGGCCCTCGACGCGGCCGGCGCACCGGCGGGTCTGCTACACGCGGCAAGCACCATTTTACCCCAAAGCGCATTCCATCACGAAGCAGTACGGCTAATCGCCTTCAACGGCGGCGCCAAAGGACGCCAGGCTCTTGAGGAAATGCTTTCAGACCGGCCTGGTGCAATTATCCCAATTTTGTCTTTGCACGATCCGTCCTGGCGGTACTGTACCGAGCGGACATTAACCATCAATACCACCGCCGCGGGCGGCGATGTGCGCCTATTGTCGTTGAGTGAATAACGGTACAGTACGGTAAATTACGACATTTGTCGCGGGCAAGGCTCGCTTTGTCGCAGCCGGAGTTGCACATCGGAGAGGACCGCGTTGAAAGCTTATGGATGACTCGCGACACGACAAAACGACGGCCCCGATGACGACGGCTGAGATATCACGACCGAATGGCGGGCCGTTTATTGATGCGCCGGGCCGCTCCCGGCACTGGATGAATTGGCTGTTCGCCGACAAAAACCGCATGTTCTGGGTGCTCCAGATCGCCGGCTGGCTCGGCTTTTTTATCCTGCATGTATCAAGCGTATCGACCTTCGTCGCGGGGCGAACACCGGAAGCTGTGCTCTATTCGCTGGCGTCTTCCCTGGTCGGCTTTTTGACTACCAGCATTCTTGCGCGCCCAATCTATCATTATGCGCGCGGCCAAAAGCCGATGTTCATTCTTGTCATTGCGATCCCGTCGACAATATTGATGGCGGTCGCCATGGCCGCCATTAAAACAAAAATTTTCAGCTACATTTTCGGACCCGAATGGCTGGACACGCGCAATATGCCGTTCGGCGTCGGCAATCAGCTTTTGCTGTTGTTGCCGGACATCCAGGCAAATCTCTTCTTGCTCGGATCATGGGCGGGATTTTATTTCGGCATCAACTACTATCTCAATCTCAGAAACGAAATGGAACGGGTTGTCCTTTCCGCTCGGCTCGCCGACCAGGCGCAATTAAAAATGCTGCGCTATCAGCTCAATCCGCATTTTCTTTTCAATACCCTGAATGCAATTTCGACACTGGTGCTTGAGCAGGATGGCAAGCATGCGAATAAAATGATTTCGCAGCTTTCCGCTTTCCTGCGTTACTCCCTCGACAGCGATCCGTTGATGAAAACGTCCCTTGCGGAGGAAGTGCGCGCGCTGAAGCTCTACCTGGAGATTGAGAAAACGAGATTTGACGATCGTCTGAAGCTCAATTTTCAAATTGACGAAGACGCCCTTGACGCTCGCGTGCCCTCCCTAATTCTTCAACCGGCGATAGAAAATGCAATTAAATACGCCATCGCCCACATGGAATCAGGAGGCGAAATCTCTGTCACCGCCGAGCGCGACGGCAAATCCTTGCAGATGAAGGTTTGCGACAACGGTCCCAAGGCGCCGGAAGACCCGTCTTCGCTCTTGCGAGACGCCAAGGCCGGCGTGGGCCTGGTCAACATGCGCGATCGACTCGCCTATCTTTATCAAGATCGGTGCGAATTCAGGTTATGTCATGTTGATCCGCAGGGCCTTTGCGTATCTATCCGAATTCCGTTCGAAACCAGTAACTGAAAGACAAAAGACGGGGCGAAATCATGAGCGACGAGACAATACGGGCAATCCTCGTTGACGACGAACCACTGGCGCTGCGCGGGCTGAAGATGCGGCTTTCGGAATTTCCGGAAGTGGAAATCGTCGGCGAATGCGCTAATGGCCGCGAAGCAGTGAAGGAGGTCCGCGCTCAATCCCCGGACGTTGTCTTTCTCGACATTCAGATGCCCGGCCTCGACGGGTTCGGCGTCGTTCGCGCGCTGATTGGCGCGCCGGCGCCGTTGTTTATTTTTGTCACCGCTTACGACAAGTTCGCCATAGACGCCTTTGAGGCGAATGCACTCGACTACATTGTCAAACCGGTGGAAGAAGAACGGCTGAAAGACGCCATCCATCGCGTCCGCGAGGCGCTTCATTCGAAAGCTGCGCTCAGCCGCGAATCAAAACTCGTCGAACTGCTCGCCTCGCTTTCCGAGGACGAACAGGACCGCATCAAGGAATTGATTGCTGATCCGGACTGGGCGGAAAAAGAACGCTATTCCGAGCGTCTATCATTTAAGGATGGATCCAAGGTCGTCGTTCTCGATGCGGACGAGATTGAATGGATCGATGCGGCCGGCGATTATATGTGCATTCACGCAGGCGGGAAAACGCATATCATTCGGGAGACCATGAAAGCGCTGACCCAGCGCCTAGACCCGTCGCGCTTTCAGCGCGTGCACCGTTCCGCCATCGTGAATGTGGGCAAAGTCAAGGAACTGCATCCGCATTCAAATGGCGAATACTTCCTGATCCTTGAAAACGGGCAGGAACTAAAGCTGTCGAGATCCTACAAGGATGTTGTAGCGCGGTTCCTGTAATCGCCGCGCGCGGCCGGCAGTCGGGGCGCGCCTTATCTCTTCAGAAGCGTTGCTTTCAGCTCCGCATCTGACTTCTCGCTGATATCGGCCGGGTCTACCGCTGCGTCATTGGTAATCGCTATTCTCGCCAGCGCAAACGCCGCCGGGTCGTTGATCGCATCAACGCACAGCAAGCGCCCGCCTTTTAAATACCAGACCGAGAATTTTCGGTCGTCAGGGTTGCCGCGCACGACAAACTGATCATGGCCTTCGCTAAGACCGGCGGTCTGTAATTTGACGTCATACTGATCCGACCAGAACCATGGTAGCGCATCATATACGACGTCGCCGCCGGCCATATTGGCGGCCGCGACTTTCCCCTGCTCAATAGCGTTCGGCACAGATTCAAGCCGCATGCGCCGGCCATAGCGCGGCGACGGAAAGTTTGTGCAATCGCCCGCCGCCCAGATATGCGGATCGCTTGTGCGCGCATGATCGTCCACAACGATGCCATTATCGACATCAAGGCCCGCCGCCTCTGCCAGCGACGTTTCCGCAATGGCGCCGATGCCGACCAGAACCGCACCGCACTCGATCGTCTCGCCGGTCGCAAGCTCCACGGTTTCGACGCGCTTTTCGCCGCCGAGGCCTTCGACGGCGACGCCGCACCGGACTTCGACGCCGGCGTTCTGGTGGAGGTCCTGGTAGAATTTTGAGACCGGCTTGCTTGCGACGCGCGCAAGAACGCGATCAGCCATTTCAATGACGATCACTTTGCGTCCCGCCGCCCGCGCGACGGCCGCAACTTCAAGCCCGATATAGCCGCCGCCGATAATGACGATGGCGCCGTCTGCGGTGAGAATAGCGCTCAACAAATCCGAATGATCGAGCGTGCGCAGATAGTGAATGCCTTCAAGCTCTGCGCCCGCGCACCTTAAACGGCGCGGCGGCGCGCCTGTCGCAAGCAGCAAACTGGTATAAGAAATCTCTGCGCCCGACTCGGTTTTGACGCGACGATCATCACGCATAATCTCCGCAACCGGATCGCCGAGATGCAGTTTTACATTCTGCGTATCGTAAAAATCCTGAGGCCGCAGAAACAACCGGTCCTTTTGCAACTCGCCCTTCAGATAGGCTTTCGAAAGCGGCGGGCGCTGATAGGGCAAATGCGCTTCGGATCCTATCAGCGTGATATCGCCGTCAAATTTCGCCTGCCGCAGCGATGCGACCGCCTGCGCGCCGGCCTGACCGCCCCCGACGATTACAATCTGGTCTTTCATTCACGCCTCTTCACCAGCACCGTCGTCGTTTATCGCAACGGAGAGGTCCCGCCGCGCCTGCTCGACGAAACGGCGTCAAACCGCTCCCCTTTATCCGAATTGCCCGCCGATCTCACCGCGTCATAACGACGTCCGCATCCGGAACGACTTCGAGAGGATGGGTGGGATTTCACTCAGCCTTCATGCAATAGGCGCAAATCTTGTTGCCGTCGGGATCGCGCAGATAGGCCGCATATGCTGTTGGTGAAAAATCGCGTGGGCCCGGTTCGCCCTCGCAAGTCCCGCCATTGGCGACGCCGCCCGCATGAAAGTCGTCAACCGCTTTTCTCGACGGCGCGATAAAGCCAACCGTTCCTCCATTTGCATGGGTCGCAGCATTGCCGTCGCGCGGCGAGCTTATCCAGAATTCCGGCATTTTGGTTCCGTAGAGCAACGTGCCCGTGTCGCCGAACGTTCCCATATTGTTGATGCCGAGCGGCGTCAGCGCTGCGTCATAAAACGCTTTCGATTTTTCCTTGTCGTTCGAACCGACCATAATGTGGGTGAAGATGGACATCCTTTATCTCCTGTTCTTTAGACCGCGTCAGTAGACAACTACAGACCGAATGCTCTTCCCTTCATGCATTAAATCAAACGCTTTGTTGATGTCTTCAAGCGGCATGGTGTGAGTGATGAGCGGGTCAATCTGGATTTTCTGATCCATATACCAGTCAACGACTTTGGGCGTGTCGGTGCGCCCGCGCGCGCCGCCAAACGCCGTCCCTTTCCAGACCCGGCCTGTCACCAACTGGAACGGCCGCGTTGAGATTTCCTTGCCTGCTTCGGCAACGCCGATGATGATCGACTGGCCCCAGCCGCGGTGACAGCATTCAAGCGCCTGGCGCATGACATCGGTGTTCCCGGTGCAGTCGAAGGAATAATCCGCGCCGCCGCCCGTGAGTTCGATCACCTTGTCGACGACATTGCCTGCGCCTACGTCGTTTACATCGACGAAATCCGTCATGCCGAACTCCCGCGCGATCATCTCGCGGCCGGGATTGATATCGACGCCAATGATCTTGTCAGCGCCCACCATTTTCGCGCCTTGAATGACATTGAGCCCGATGCCGCCGAGACCGAACACCGCAACGTTCGCGCCGGGCTCAACGCCGGCGGTCCAGACAACCGCGCCAACGCCTGTGGTGACGCCGCAGCCAATGTAGCAGGCCTTGTCGAAAGGCGCGTCCTTGCGGATTTTGGCGACAGAGTATTCCGAAAGGACGGTGAAATTCGAGAAGGTTGAGCAACCCATATAGTGGGCGAGCGTTTCGCCCTTCCACGAAAACCGGCTGGTTCCGTCAGGCATCACGCCCTTGCCTTGCGTCGCGCGCACCGACGTACACAGATTGCTTTTCTGGGAGAGACAGGTTTTGCACTGTCGGCATTCGGCTGTGTAGAGGGGAATTACGTGATCGCCCGGCTCGACCGATGTAACGCCCGCGCCCACCTCGCGCACGATCCCCGCCCCTTCATGCCCGAGAATAGACGGAAAGATCCCTTCTGAATCCTTTCCTTCAAGTGTGTAAGCGTCAGTGTGGCAAATCCCCGTCGCCATGATTTCGACTAGCACTTCGCCGGCCTTCGGCCCTTCCAGGTCCACTTCTTCGATGACAAGCGGCTTGTTTGGTTCAATTGCGATCGCGGCGCGGGTTTTCATTTTCGTCTTCTCCCTGATCAAGATTTAGTCGGAACTGTCACGGGCGGCTCGGGCCGGGCAAATTGCCGGGTTATCACAGCGTTGTACGCAATTCATATCCCTGTTTGAAATACAGTTTCATGGTCGTCACGAACGCCTCTCCCAGCCATGTGGTTCGCTCCAGCACCATAAGCGATGCGCCGATCGGCGTCTCCATAATTTCAGCCACTCGGTCATCGGCCGCAACAGCGGAAAAGACAATCTCGCCGCTTGTATAGGGAACGTTTCGAACAAGCCACTCATTGGCGCTGATTTCATCAAGCGGAGCGTTAAGAAAATCGGGCGCCGCGTCAAGATTGACCCAGCGATCTTCAAAGGCGTAGGGGCGCCGCTCCGCCAGATGGATTGTCTGTAAGTGCGCCGCCTTTTTTCTCGGACTTAAGTGCAGCCGGTTTTTGACATATTCCGGCGCCTGCCGGATTTCATTCAGCAGAACCCGATGCCCATAAGCGGCGCCAGTCGCTTCAATCTCCCGACGCAGAATTGCGATGTCGAATTGCGCGCGCTTAACGAGTTGTACGGCGACGCGCGTACCGGCGCCGCGCCGACGTTCCAAAAGGCCGGCGTCCGCCAATGCTTGCAGAGCGCGGTTTACGGTTGTGCGCGAGCAGTCATATTCGTCCGCGATTTCCTCTTCAGTCGGAATTAGCGAGCCTGGTAGCCATTCACCGCCAACAATTCTTTCTCGAATCGCCTCGCGAAGGCTGACATGGCTGACGGCGTTCATTGGTTCGCCCTGATCGTCGCGGCCGCGTCTCGATAAGCGCGGGAAATGCCTTCGCGATGAATGTGCCGTCCTGCGTTCACGACATGACGCCCGGCGGACCAGACGTCGCTTACAAGCCTGTCATCACCGGCAAAAATCCACGTGTCGAGGATTCGGTCGCCCTCAACTCCATCGAGCAAGTCATTGTCGGCATCAAGCGCGACAAGATCGGCGAGCTTGCCGGGCGCGATCGCGCCCGCGTTGCGTCCGAGAGCCTGCGCCCCGCCATGCGCTGCGCCCTCATAAAGTGTTCGGCCGACGGACTTGCCGTCTGCAGCGATGAGTAGTCTTCGTTGATCACGCAAGCGTTGAGAATATTCAAACTGCCGCAATTCTTCAGACACAGAAATGCGGAAATTGGAATCAGATCCGACGCCAAACCGTCCACCGGTGCGAAGGTATTCAACGCCGTTGAACACGCCGTCGCCAAGATTGCTCTCCGTCAGCGGACAAAGGCCGGCGACGGCGCCCGAGCGCGCCAGTGCAGAAACTTCGCCGCCGTCGAGATGGGTCGCGTGCACAAGACACCACCGCGCATCGACGTCGCAATGATCGATCAGCCATTTTACTGGCCGTGCGCCATAGGCGTTGACGACGTCATCAACTTCGTTCGTCTGTTCGGCGATGTGAATATGGACCGGATGATCGCCAGCGAGCGCGGCTACGGCTGTGATCCCAGCCGGCGTCGCCGCCCGCAACGAATGAGGCGCTGCGCCGACGCAAAAATCCTTCGGGCAGTTTGCAAGTTCTGCTGTTGCGCCCGCATGGACTTCAGCAAATGAGTCAACGTCGCATTTAAACCGCAATTGGGCGCCTGCAAGCGGGCTGTCGTCAACGCCGCCGCGCATATAAAGCACTGGCAGATGTGTGAGACCGATGCCGCTGCGGTTTGCAGCAGCCATGATGCGCCTGCTCAGCAGAGCCGGATCATCATACGCTGCGCCCGATGGGTCATTGTGGACATAGTGAAACTCACCCACGGCGGCGTATCCCGCCTCAAGCATTTCCATTTGTACGAGCGCCGCAATGGCTTCGATCCCTTCCGGGTCGAGCTGCGGGATCGCCGCATACATGGCGTGGCGCCAAGTCCAGAAATCATCATCGCCGCCATCAACCGACGGCGCCTCGACCCCGCCCGCCAAAAGACGCTGGAATGAATGGCTGTGAAGATTGGAAAGGGCGGGCAGCAGGATATCGACATCCGCGCCACCGTTGTTGCCCACGCTTGTCTGAGGGTTCACTGCGGTGATCGCACCGTCAGGACCGATCTCGACGGTGATATTGCGTCGCCACCCTCCTGGCGTCAGGGCATGGCGTGCAAATATCGATTGTCGTTCCAAACCCACCTCCGTTCATCTACATAATTAGCATATTTGTGCACACATTCCAATTGCTCTTTTTGTGCGCACATATTAATATCCCAGCCGCACAATTGGATCTTATCGCGATGCTTGGGCGCATTTTCGAAGGCTGCAGTCTCGCAACCATGATCGCCGGGGAACAGGCATACGGCCTTTGCCCCGACGGCGCTGTCGCGGTCGCCGATGGTAAAATCCTCTGGGCCGGACCGCGCACACAATTGCCGTCAGATCATAGCTCGTTCGATCGGGAGAACTTGGGCGGGCGCCTCATGACCCCGGCCCTTGTCGATTGTCATGCCCACCTCGTTTTCGGCGGTAATCGCGCGCAAGAATTTGAAATGCGGCTCAATGGCGCGACCTATGAAGAGATCGCCAAGGCGGGCGGCGGCATTAATTCAACGGTTCAAGCAACGCGTGCAGCGAGCGACGATGACTTGCTGGCGCAATCGCTTCGCCGGCTTGACGCACTGATTGCTGAAGGGGTCGGCACGGTTGAAGTCAAGTCCGGTTACGCACTCAACATCGAGGGCGAACTGCGTTTGTTGCAAATCGCACGTCGCCTCGGCGAGGAGCGCAACGTCCGCATCCGAACGACATGGCTTGCGGCGCATGCATTACCAAGAGATTTCGACGGCGATCACGACGCCTATATAGACGAGGTCGCCATTCCCGGGCTCGAACAAGCCCATGCGAAGGGGCTTGTCGACGCTGTCGACGCTTATTGCGAAACCATCGCCTTTTCATGCGCGCAAGTAGGTCGCCTCTTTAACAAAGCGCGCGATCTCGGTCTTCCATTAAAACTTCACGCCGAACAGCTCTCGGACCAGAAGGGCGCGGTTCTCGCCGCCAAATATGGGGCGTTATCCGCCGATCATCTCGAATATCTGACGCCGGATGATGCCAACGCACTCGCCGAAGCCGGAACGGTCGCCGTGTTGCTTCCCGGCGCGTTCTATACGCTGAAGGAAACGAAACTGCCGCCGGTCGAGGCATTGCGCGCCGCCGGCGTGCCGATGGCCGTCGCCACTGACTGTAATCCCGGGACGTCGCCAATTGCTTCCATTCGATTGGTCATGAACATGGCGTGCACCTTGTTCGGATTGACGCCGGAAGAAGCCTTCGCCGGCGCCACGCGCAATGCCGCGCGGGCGCTAGGTCTGGGCGATGAAATCGGAACCATTGAAGCGGGCAAAAAAGCAGACCTCGCCGTTTGGGACGCGGAACATCCATCGGAGTTGTTCTTAAGCCTTGGCGGTTCCCTGCTTTACCGTCGCATCAATCAGGAGACATTCGCGTGACCGAAATTCTCACGCCCGGCTCTGTCAGCCTGTCGCAACTCGAAACCATTTTCCGCAAGGGCAAAACCGTTGCCCTCAATAACAACGCCAAAGCCGCGATCGATAAATCTGCCGCGCGACTGCGTGAGGCGGCGCAGGGCGATGCGCCGGTTTACGGCGTCAACACCGGCTTCGGCAAACTGGCGAGCGTGCGCGTTGACGCGTGCGACACGGCAACCCTGCAACGAAACCTGATCCTGTCGCACAGCGCCGGGGTCGGCGCGCCCCTTCCCCCCGATGTGACGCGCTTCATCATGACGCTCAAGCTGATCTCGCTCGGACGCGGCGCGTCCGGCGTGCGTCGCGAGATCGTCGACCTGATCGAGGCGATGATCGCAGCGGACATTCTTCCTGTTATTCCAGCGCAAGGCTCGGTCGGCGCCTCGGGCGACCTCGCCCCCCTTGCTCATATGGCGCTGGCGCTGATCGGCGAAGGATTGGTCAGCGTTCGCGGCGATCTTGTTCCGGCGCGCGACGCCCTTGCCGCCGCAGATCTCAAACCGGTTGAATTGCAGGCGAAGGAAGGTCTTGCACTGATTAACGGCACGCAGGTTTCAACCGCCCTCGCCCTTGCCGGACTGTTCGACGCCTGGGGCCTCGCCAAAACGGCGTTGACGACAAGCGCGCTTTCCATCGACGCCGCCATGGCGTCGGTGGCGCCGTTTACGGAAGAAATTCATACGCTGCGCGGTCACCGCGGTCAGATTGAAGCGGCACAGCGCCTGCGCGAACTCCTCGCCGGCTCGCAAATCCTTGAAAGCCATCGCGTCGATGACGAACGCGTGCAGGATCCCTATTGCATGCGGTGCCAACCGCAGGTGACGGGCGCCGCGTTGGACCTATTGCGTTCCGCAGCTCGCACGTTGGAAATCGAAGCCAACGCCGCAACGGATAATCCGCTTATTCTCTCCAACGGCGCCATTATCTCCGGCGGCAACTTTCACGCCGAACCGGTCGCCTTCGCCGCCGACCAGATCGCCATCGCCATTGCGGAAATCGGCGCCATTGCACAGCGGCGCGTTTCCTTGCTCGTCGATCCAGCCCTCAGCCATAACCTGCCCGCGTTTCTGTCGCCCGAGCCTGGCCTTAATTCCGGACTGATGATTGCAGAAGTGACTTCCGCGGCTCTGATGAGTGAAAACAAGGCGCTCGCTAATCCACGTTCGGTGGATTCCACGCCAACGTCCGCCAATCAGGAAGATCATGTATCAATGGCCTGCCACGGCGCTCGTCGGCTGGGTGAGATGACAGAAAATCTCAGCAATATCCTCGCTATTGAAGCCATGGCCGGCGCGCAAGGGATAGAGTTGCGCGCGCCTCATCAGACCAGCCCGCAACTGCAGGGCGTAATTACTGAAATCCGAAAAGTCTGTCCGCCGCTGCGCGATGATCGAAATGTCAGTGTCGACATCGATGCGCTGCGCGCGATTGTCGACGACGGAGGCCCCTTTGTGGAACCCGCCGGGACGACGCCGATTGCGATGACGTAGCGCCAATGGAATCGGTTAGCGTCATCCAGGGAAAAGGTCCCCTCATCCTCGGTCAGCCGCACGGCGGCACGTTTATTCCGCGGGATATTCAAGAGCGTCTTAATGAACGGGGCAAGCTGCTCGCCGATACGGACTGGCATATCGGCCGGCTTTATGACGGGCTTGCTCCCGATGCGAGCATCGTGCGCGCGAATTTCCACCGCTATGTGATCGATCCTAATCGCGATCCCGGCGGCGGTGTTCTATATGCCGACAGCAACACCACCGAACTTGTTCCGATGACGGACTTTGATGGCGAACCGATCTGGACGTCGCCGCCTGTCGCAAGCGACATTGCGGATCGAACGCAATCCTTTCATGCGCCGTATCACTTGGCTATGGCGGCAGAGGTTTCTCGCATCAAGGCGCAAAATGGCTTCGCCATCCTGTTCGACTGTCATTCCATCCGCTCGCAAATCCCCTATCTCTTTGATGGCGCGCTGCCAGACCTCAATGTCGGCACGAATAGCGGGAAATCCTGCGCGCCGGCGCTCGAAGCCGCCGTTACAGCCGCTTGCGCTAGCGCCGCCCGCTATTCACATGTGGTCAATGGCCGTTTCAAGGGCGGCTGGACAACACGGCATTACGGCAATCCCAAAGAAAACACGCACGCCATACAGCTTGAGCTTTCGCAAGCGCTCTATCTCAAAAGCGAAGAGCCGCCCTTTGCTTACGATGACGCGAAAGCGGCGCATTTACGCGAAACCCTTCGCACTATTCTGACGGCGCTGACGCACGCCGCACAAACGATGACGACTTAGGAGACAGTGATGAACGATCGCTTCAGCAACAAGCGCGAGATCAAAAGCCCTACGGGTGCAGAGCTTACCTGCAAAACCTGGACGACCGAGGCACCGTTCCGCATGCTGCAAAACAATCTGGACCGCGAAGTTGCCGAGGACCCCGACGCGCTCGTCGTCTATGGCGGCATTGGCAGGGCGGCGCGGACCTGGACGGATTTCGACCGCATTATCGACCGCCTTAAGGACCTTGATGAGAACCAAACCCTGCTCGTTCAATCAGGAAAACCAGTCGGCGTTTTCGAAACCCATAAGGATGCGCCACGCGTCCTGATCGCCAATTCGAATATTGTTCCGCATTGGGCGAACTGGGAAAAATTCAACGAACTCGATCGCAAAGGTCTCATGATGTACGGCCAGATGACGGCGGGCTCGTGGATCTATATCGGCAGCCAGGGCATTGTTCAGGGTACGTATGAAACGTTTGCCGAGGCTGGGCGACAGCATTATGGCGGCGACCTTACGGGCCGCTGGATTCTCACCGGCGGGCTCGGCGGCATGGGCGGCGCGCAGCCCCTCGCCGCAGTCATGGCCGGCGCATGCTGCCTCGCCGTTGAGTGCAATCCGGACTCGATCGATTTTCGCCTGCGCACCCGCTATCTCGATGAAAAAGCGGAAAGTCTCGACGAAGCGCTCGCCATGATCGAGCAATGGACGAAAGCCGGCGAGGCAAAGTCCGTCGGCATCTGCGCCAACGCCGCCGATATTTTTCCGGAACTCGTAAAACGCGGCGTCAAGCCTGATCTCGTCACCGACCAGACCTCGGCGCACGATCCGATCAACGGCTATTTGCCCCAAGGCTGGACCATGGGCGAATGGCGCGAAAGGCGGGAAAGCGATCCTAGAGCGGTAGAGAAAGCCGCCCGCGCTTCCATGAAAGTGCAAGTGAAAGCGATGCTCGATTTCGCCCATGCAGGCGTGCCGACTGTCGATTACGGCAACAATATTAGGCAGATGGCGCTCGAAGACGGCCTTGAAGACGCTTTTGGTTTCCCCGGTTTTGTTCCGGCCTATATCCGCCCGCTTTTTTGCCGCGGCGTTGGCCCGTTCCGCTGGGCGGCGCTCTCTGGCGACCCGGAAGATATTTTCCGTACGGATGAAAAGGTGAAGGAAATTCTTCCCGACAACAAGCACCTGCACAACTGGCTCGACATGGCGCGCGACCGGATTGCATTTCAGGGCTTGCCTGCGCGCATCTGTTGGGTCGGCCTCGGCGACCGCCATCGTCTGGGACTGGCGTTTAACGAGATGGTCGCCAAAGGCGAACTAAAGGCGCCGGTCGTTATTGGCCGCGATCATCTCGACTCCGGTTCCGTCGCCAGCCCCAATCGCGAGACCGAAGCAATGAAGGATGGTTCTGACGCCGTTTCCGATTGGCCGCTCCTAAACGCCCTCCTCAACACTGCGTCCGGCGCAACCTGGGTGTCGCTTCATCATGGGGGGGGCGTCGGCATGGGGTTCTCGCAACACGCGGGCATGGTCATCGTCGCGGACGGCACAGAAGATGCGGCGCGGCGTCTGAAACGCGTTCTCTGGAACGACCCGGCGACCGGCGTCATGCGCCATGCGGATGCTGGCTATGACGAAGCGCTAGAGTGCGCCCGCGAAAAAGGGCTTACCCTTCCCGCGATTTTGTGACGGGCGCATTCGGAAAGTAAAAAAATGACGGGCACGCAGTCAGTCGGTTGCATTGACCGCAATCTCGCTGATCGCCGATGAAAATGGGGATGCCAAAAATCCCTGGCGCCTTAAATGGCGATGCTCAGTCTGGCGCGAAGCTCAAAATCGGAAGCGGCGGCGCTCAATCCAGTGAGAGCGTTAACTCGATAGGAGATCGCATCCGTCAGCCCGCCCTTAGCGACGACGCCAACAGAATGTCGCTGGGTTTCGAAAGAACCCAAGTCTGCGGTTGTGTTGAATCGATTGAAGATTTGCGCTCCAACGCGAGTTTCCCGTGCGACACGCCACGTTGCTTCTCCGCGCGTTTCCAGTGCAATTCCTTGTTGGCGATTATCGCCAAATTCTCGCGAAGCAATGCCCATTAAGCGCAATTCAACATTATCGCCCGGCCGCCAGCGATTAAGCCATGCGGCGCGCACGCGTCCCGGTCCATCATTGCCATCAGGAATGCGCCCGCGGAACTGGACAGCGCTGCTCCAGCCGCCCTCGCTTGAAGCAAACTGGTACATGGTCTCGAGCGCAAGTCGTCGATAGCGAAACTCGCCCCCTCTGTCGTTGAAGAAAACAAGAACGCCAACTCGAAACTTGTCGGTGATCGTGTGACGATAATCGATGCGCTGGGCGAAGCCGTCGCCGCCATCGTCAAAAGCAACCCCGCCGGCAAAGCCGATTGAAGCGCCCGGGTTAACAACAGGGCTTGAAACCGTGCCGGTTCCTTGCGCCTTCGCGCCGTCATGCAGCAAGGCGGCGGCGGCAACAAAAAAGCAAACTGGGATTCTCGGAACGAAAAGCACCGTTCGACTGCGACCTCATCGTGGGAAAGCGGGCGTTGCAAAACTGGATAGCTGATACCGTCTCGGGTAACAATCACCAGCGGCGTCAAGGAGGCGTTCAGAACACGTTTCCGATTTCAGCCACTCTCCGAAATTCGTCACGGGCAGGCATTTCCACCTCGTGCGGGTTTAACTGGCAACTGTAGGGATTCAGGCAGAGTTGCGGCAATCGCGTTTGTCCGGCAAAACCTGCGAAATGAACGATCCTATCGATCAGCCCATATCGGTTTCAGCCGAGCGATTGACACCCTTGTTTGATCAGGCAAGTGCTGCCGACATAGACATCGGAGCCTTGTTGACGTCTCTTGGTCTCGATTCGAGTCTGGTCAGGACGTCAAAAAGCAAATCCGTGTCCCTGGCGGACTATTACAGAATTCAAAATCGCCTGGCGATCCTGTTTGGCGATGAAACACTTCATTTATCATCACGTCAGCTGCTCAAGGGTAGTACCGATTATGTTCTACAGCACATCGACGATGCCCAAAATCTATTCGAAGCGATGCGCATCATCGCTCGTTCGTATAACCTCCTTCACGGCGGCGAATTTAATTCAGTAATTAAACGCCGCGGATCAGTAGACTATGTGATCGATGATCGAGAGTTTACATACGCACCCGAGTTGGAAGTTGAATACCAATACTTTTCGATTGAAAGCACGTTGATATTTTTACACTGCATGTTGATGACAATCTCACCGGAGGCCGAAGATGCAATCAGATCATTGCACATAAGGCGCCCTCTCCCGGGAGGAGATTGCGCTCATTTGGCCTACTGGAATACGCCGATAAAATTCGGGGCTGAATCTTATAAAGTCAGCTTTGATAGAGCGATCGCATTAAAGAAAATCGAAATGCCTTCTGCTGATGCTCTTACAAGCAACGCAGTCTATCAAAAGATTGTCGATGTTGTTGCGGGAAAACACGCGCGGTACGAAGAAGCGTATTCTGTTTCAGCGCGTGTGCGAGACGCGTTAACGCGCGGTGTTGTCGAACAAGGCGACATTGCAGAGCAAATGGGGATAAGCGCGGCCACTCTCCGCCGGCGTTTGTCGAATGAAGGCGCAAGCTTTCGGGACCTTCGACGAGAGGTCTTGAATGAAACCGCAAAACGCCTGTTGTTAGAAAAGCAGTCTGTCGCCGATGTATCGGAAACCCTCGGATTTTCTGAGTTTCGAGCATTCAATCGAGCGTTTAAAGACTGGAATGGCGTCACTCCGAAAGCATTCGTTCGCCGGGTCCCACGCTCTTAAAGCCGCTCAATTTCGCACAATTTCGATCTTGTTGAGCGAAAAATGAGCGAAAATGTACACAATCGATGAGCCATCCTGTCATTATGCGCCTATCGCTCAAGGCATATTTTGATCCCAAAGCAATGTCGGCTGAAAACGGCGCGGCGCGTATAGGGAGGCGGAAATGGCGACAATCAGGAATTCACAGGTGGCGAAAGCCGGGCTGAAAGCAGGGCTTTTCGCATTTTGTTCGACGATCTCACTGTCGGCGGGAGGAGCGGTCGTCCTGGCGCAGGATGATGCAGCGGAAGACCCTTCCGGGGACGTCATTGTCGTCACGTCTCGCCGCCGGGAAGAGTCCCTGCAGGACGTTCCTATCGCGGTATCGGCCTTTAGCGGCGATGAGCTTGATAACCTCGGCGCAGTCGATCTCACCGATATTGAAGCAATCACGCCCAACGTCACGCTCGAAACATCGCGCAGCACAAATACGACGCTTACAGCTTTCATCCGCGGCGTTGGGCAACAAGACCCGGTCGCGGGCTTTGAAGCGGGCGTAGGCATCTACATTGACGATGTCTATCTCAATCGACCGCAGGCCGCGCTTCTCGATATTTACGAAGTTGACAGAATTGAGGTTCTGCGCGGACCCCAGGGGACGCTCTACGGCCGAAACACAATCGGTGGCGCTGTAAAATATGTTACGCGGCGTCTTGGCGACGAGCCTTACGCAAAACTTCGCTTGACGGGCGGGTCATATGGTCAGTTTGATGCGGTCGGCTCGTTCAACCTGCCCTTGGCGACCGATTCATCCATGGGCGAGTTATTGCTTGGCGGATCTGTCGCGTATATGCGCCGCAACGGATTCGGCGAAAATCTCGTCAACGATCTCGGCAACTATGACAAAGACATATTGGCTGGTCGCCTGGCGCTTGAGTGGAATCCGTCGAGCAATATTTCGTTCCGGATTACAGGCGATTGGACCGACGACAACTCAAATCCGAAGCAGGGTCATCGCATCCTTCCGTTCGGGCCGTTTCCGGTTCTTTCAAATGAATTTGACACGCGCGCGGGGCTCAACACGCCTGAGCAGAGCGTTGTCGCCAAAGGCGTCAGCGGCGTCGCTGAATGGCAAGTCAATGAAAACTTCACGCTGAAAAACATCATCTCATATCGCGAAGATCGAACAGAGTCCCCGATCGATTTTGACAGCTTACCGATCGCCGATCTCGATGTTCCTGTTATCTATGACAATAGCCAATTCAGTGAAGAGTTTCAGATCATTTATGAGAGTAATCGGCTAAACGGCCTCGTTGGATTTTACTACCTGGACGCCAATGCACTGAACGTATTCGATGTAGTCCTTGACGATCTTGCGGCTTTTCTATTGCTGCCGGGACTAAACGCATTCACATCAAGCGATGTGGATACGTCGACCTGGTCGATCTTTGGCGACTTTACATTTGATCTGACGGATACTCTTTCTGTGTCCTTCGGCGGACGCTACACCGAAGACGACCGTACAATCGATCTTCTGCGCCAGCGCTATTTCTCCGCAGGGTTCACGCCGGCGTTTGGCGGGCCGGACCGGCCGCCAAGCCTTATCGATGCGGACATCAATGCCACGGCGAACTTCTCTGATTTCAGCCCGCGCGCCAGCATCAGTTGGGAACCCACCAACGAGCACACGCTTTATGTCTCTTATTCGCAAGGGTTCAAAGGCGGCAGCTTTGACCCGCGCTGTGGCGCCAATGCAGCGCCCGATCTTGATGGCGATGGCCTTGTTGGCGCCGTCGACGTCGATGATCAGATCGCCTTCTGCCGGTTTGAGCCGGAAGAAATCGACACCTACGAAATTGGCTGGAAGAATAGTCTGTTTGGCGGGCGTTTCCGTTCCAGCCTGGCGTTATTCTATTCCGACTACAAAGATGTGCAGGTGCCGGGCTCTGTCGGCGTTGATGCTGACATGGACGGTATCGCCGAAACTTTCGCGGGCGTCACAACAAATGCCGCGAAGGCGACCATCTACGGCTTGGAGCTGGAAGGGCTTGCAACGCTTGCAGAAGACATGATGAAGCCCGGCGATTCGTTGAACTGGCAGTTCTCGCTTGGCTATATAGAACCGGAATTCGATGAATTTATCGGCCGCACCGGCGCCAACATCGCTGATTCAATTGTCGTCTTCCAAAACACGCCAAAGATCACCGCGTTTAATCAGCTGACTTATGCGAAGCCGAAAACACTATTCGGACAGGATGGCGACATGGGGCTTTACACCTCGGTTTCCTACCGCAGCCTCACGCACCAGTTCAGTTATGAAATCCCAGCGCTCGACCAGGAACAGTTTGCGCTTCTGAACGCTGGCGTTTACTGGACCTCCTCCGACGGCGGGCTGAAACTCTCGGTACACGGCACAAACCTCACCGATCAGCGATATATCGTCGCCGGCTATGATTTTGTCACGTCAGTCCCGGAGCTTGGCAACAATCCCCTCGGATTGTCCGGTGTGCAGACGGCGTTCTTCGGCGACCCGCGTCGCGTCATGGGCACGATCGAAGTTCAGTTCTAGCGGGGCCTCGGTCTCCTGGAACAATTGGCGGCGATCGCGTTATGATCGCCGCCGCTTTCCTTTTACTCACGCTGGATCATCGTCGTCATGAAGAAATTCCTGCTTTTAATTTTAGCGTTGCTTGTCGTCGGCGCCGCTGCCGCCGGCTTCTACTTCTGGCGGGCAACGCAAGGTGTTTCAGCTGCTGAACTTGAGGCTAAGTACGTTACAGCTACTGACCGTTTTGTCGAAATTGCCGGCGTGCGCGTCCGCATCCGCGAAGAAGGCAACCCGTCTGCGCCGCCGATTGTCCTCATCCACGGATTTACTCACAGCCTTGAGACATGGAATGGTTGGGCGGAGGCCCTGAAACCTGACTACCGCGTTATTCGCTATGACCTTCTGGGCCACGGGCTTACCGGTCCCGATCCAAACGAGCGATATGCGCCGAATGAACGCTCGGCGTATCTCGGTGAAATCTTGAGTGCGCTTGAAATTGAAACCGCTACCATCGCCGGAAATTCGCTTGGTGGTCTCGCTGCATGGCGTTTCGCTGCTGATCATCCCGATCGAGTTAGCGCTCTTATCCTCATCTCTCCCGGCGCCTACCCGTTGAATGGCGTCAGCAATGAACCAGCGGAGATTCCAGCGGCAATGAAAGCCTATCTCTTGACGGCTCCCGAGGCCGGCGTGCGTGCAAGCGCCGAATTGATTTATGCGGACGCCTCCAAAATTACCGAAGACCGACTAACAGTCATGCGCGATATGATCCGCCGTCAGGGGAATGGCGAGGCGCTCATAAAGTCACTTGAAGAATTCACGCTGCCCGATCCGACAGAGATGCTATCCCGCATTACTGCGCCGACGCTCATTCTCTGGGGAGAAGACGACATCATCATTCCTATCGAACAAGGTCGCCAAATAGAGAACGCGATCACCGATGCGAGGCTAGTCTCCTATCCGGGTGTTGGTCATGCCGCGCAGGAAGAAGCGCCGGCTCAAACCGTCGCCGATGTAGTTGCCTTTCTTCGCCAGCATCATCCGGCGCCAGAGTCCGGCGCCGAATAGATGAGCAACAAGCCAGCCTCGTCTTTCTATCGGGCGTACGTCCTGTTCATCCTTGTCGTTGTCTACACCTTCAATTTCATAGACCGTCAAATAGTCGGCATTCTCGCCGTTCCTATCAAGGCGGATCTTGCGCTTTCCGATACGCAACTAAGTCTGATGGGCGGGCTCGCTTTTGCGCTGTTCTACACATTTCTCGGCATTCCCATTGCAATGTTGGCGGATCGATACAGCCGCACATGGATTATGACCGCAGCGCTTTCGATCTGGAGCGCCATGACAGCGGCCTGCGGGTTCGCTCAAAACTTTTTACAGCTTTTTTTAGCACGCCTTGGGGTCGGCGTTGGTGAAGCTGGCGGAGTTGCGCCAGCATATTCGTTGATTTCCGACTACTTCCCGCCGGAAAAACGCGCCCGCGCACTTTCGATCTATTCATTCGGAATTCCGATCGGTTCTGCGCTTGGAATTCTACTTGGCGGCGTTTTAACCACCTATCTCGGTTGGCGGTCTGCATTTGTCATCGTGGGCCTGGCCGGCCTTGCCATTGCACCGATTTTTCGCCTCACCATGCGAGAGCCCAAGCGCGGCGGTTTCGATGGCGATGACGCCGTTACAGTTCCTGCAAAAGTCTCAGAAGTCGCCGCGACCTTGATTCGAAAACCCAGTTTTTGGGGTTTGTCGTTTGGCGCCGCCAGTTCCTCAATGATGGGTTACGGCCTCATCTTTTGGCTGCCTTCATTCTTTGTCAGAAGCTATGGCGATGCGCTCCCTGAATTCTTTGCATGGATGCCCGGCTTTCTTATCCCTGCAGACCCAAGCGCGCTTTTGTTCGCGTCATATTTCTACGCGACAATCTTGCTGATCGGCGGCATTGCCGGCATCTGGCTTGGCGGCGTCATGGCGGATCGATATGGGCCCGACAAAAAAGCGGCATACGCAATCGTCCCCGCGGTCGCATTCCTGACAACGATTCCGTTCTTCATTGTCGGCGTATTGTCTCCGACATTGTGGATCGCGTTTCCTGCATTCTTGATTTTGCAGGCACTAAGCCTTGTCTGGCTCGGCCCTGTACTGTCGGCGTTTCAGCATCTTGTTCAACCGAATATGCGCGCAACGGCCTCAGCCATTTTCTTGTTCATCAATAACTTGATCGGCATCGGGCTTGGAAATTTGGCCATCGGAGCAATTTCGGACAGCCTGCAAGCGCAGTTCGGGGATGAGTCGCTGCGATACGCTATTTTGTGCGGAACCGTCTTTTATATTCTCGCGGCGGTTCTCTTCATTGTTACGGCGCCGCGATTAAAACGCGATTGGGCCGCCTAGACACCTTCGCGGCGCAACCAATCAACAACAAGTCCACATAATTAGTCGCTCGGCATGGCAAAGATGACGCCGCCGAGTATGCCGGCAATCAATGGGCTTTCACCGCGTTGAAGACAAATTCCTTCAGACCGCCAAGAATCTTACCCATGGCGACTTCACTCAGGACGCTTCGATAGGCGCTCGCTTCGACGATCTCGATAATCAACTGAGACGCCTCGGTTGGATCGAGATTTTTGCGGAAGTCGCCTGCTGCAATGCCGCGCTCTATGACTGCCGCCAAAGCTGTGACGAGCTCTTCGCGGTTAGCCAGGAATAGCGCGCCGATGTCGGGTTTGCGGATGGCTTCGCTGGTGATTTCGATCGCAAGGATGACATTTTCCGGATCGGCGAGGTATTTCCCATACGCCTTGATAAACTTATCCAGGATTGTTTGAGCCGGCGCGGGCTTTGCCAGCAATTTGAGAAATGGCTCAAGATCCGCACGCTCCATGACAGCGATTTCGACCAGCACGTCGTGTTTGCCCGGGAAGTGATTGTAGAGATTGCCTAGACTGATGCCGGCCCGCTTGGCGATGTCCCGCACGCCGGTCTGGTGATAGCCGTTCTCAAGAAAGCATATCATCGCTGCGTCCAGGATTTTTGCCCGCCTCTGGGCCGCCGCTTTCTCTCGTTTACCCTCGGGTTCTGGCGAAATTTGGGTCAAATCTGAAGTTCCCTATTGAACGAACGTACGTTCATTATATATAAGCCCTCGATCGACCGGAACAAGAGGTTGTTCCGGCGATGTTCGCAGGCTGAGACGCACACATATGTCAGGAAAAACTATAAGAGATTCGTCCAAACCCCGACGCCGGCGGCTGTGGGTCGCCGTTTCCATGATCTTATTGGTTGGCGTCGTGGTCCTTTTGTTCTCGACCGAAGACACCGCGAATGTGACGCGCGCCGACACTGCGCCGCCACTACAGGCCGTCACTGTTCTTGAGGTAAACGCTGCGGAGGCGATTGCGACGGTTTCTGCGTTTGCAGAATTGCGCCCCCGTTGGGATGCTGAAATTCGCGCAGCCGTGTCAGGGCGGATCCTGGAAGTTCATGATGCAGCGCTCGCCGGCGAACGCGTCGAGGCCGGCGCGCTGTTGTTTTCGATTGAAAAAACGCAATATGAAACCGCGCTTGCGGCTGCCGAACTCAACCTCGAACAGGCAGAGCTTGCGCATTTGCATGCGAAGAACGATGCAGCGCTTTCCCGCGAAGAGGCCGAGCTTCTAAATGTGTCAGAGCCTAATGACCTCGTTTTGCGTCTGCCGCAGCTGCGCGTTGCAGAACGCACCGTTGCGTCAGCTGAGGCGCAACTGAAAAATGCGCGACGCCAACTAGCTGATACCGACGTGACGGCGCCATTTTCCGGGTTCGTCACGAAACGAATGGCCAGTTTGGGCCAGACGGTTGCCGCAGGCGAAACGCTCCTACATCTTTCCGACGACCGTCATTACGAGTTGATCGTCGAACTGAACGAAGACGATTGGGCGCTGCTTGAACACCCGATCGCCGGACGGGACGTTAAACTCTTCCACCGCACAGGAACGCCGCTTGGCAAGGCCCGCATCCGTCAGGGCGGCGGTTATCTGGATAGGCAGACCCGTCAGCCGCGTATTTTCCTCGAAGTCACAAGTCACGCTGCGGGCGCCGTTGCGGGAGATTTCATCCGTGTGGAATTCACCGGACGGCCAATTGCCAACACCTTGACTGTTCCGGAGGCCGCCCTCACCCGGGCTGGCCATATCTGGATCGTGGATGCGGATGATTTGCTCCAACGCACCGAACCAGAAATCCTGTTCCGGGCTGACGGCGCCCTCGTCATCGCTGCGCCTGAAGGCGCCGGTCCCTGGCGAGTTGCAGCGACACCCTTGGCTTCCTTCCTCCCCGGTTCGCGGGTCGCGCCGCAAATGGCGGAGAATGTTCCGGGCGCCGGTCGCCTCGCAAATCGGTACGGGGTAAAGACGCCGAACTCAAAGAACGGGCGTTAAGCTATGCACGCCCTGACCGGTTGGTTCATCCGCAATCCCGTCGCCGCCAATCTTATGATGGCGCTAATTCTGTTTCTTGGCGTGCAGACGGCGCTTTCGATTCGCATTGAAGGCTTCCCGCGCATTCCCCCTGAAACTGTCGAGATCTCCATTGAGTATCCCGAAGCAACTGCCGAACAAGTCGACGAACTGGTGACCCAAAAAGTCGAACAAGCGCTTGAGGGACTTGAAGGGGTGCGCTCCATCACCTCGCAGTCAGTGAATGGTCTTGCAACTATCTCAGTTCGCCGGGCGGGCGGTGAAAAACTGCAAGAAGTTCTCGACCGCGTGCGTCTACGGGTCGACAGCCTTACCGATTTGCCCAGCACAACCCGCCGTCCAGTAATAGAAACCTCAGCTTTTGATTTCCCGGCGCTTTACGTCAACCTGCATGGGGAGACCGATCCGGCGACGTTGCATACGCTCGCACAGCGCCTGAAAGAGGAACTTCTGGCGCAGCCGGAACTGTCGAGGCTGCAAATCTGGGGGCTTATTCCGCGCAATCTCCGTATCGAAGTCGATCCCGAACGGATTCGTCAGTATGGGCTGACCGTCGCGGATGTAACCGGTGCGATCCAGGCGAATTCGCTTGATTTTCAGGCCGGCCAATTGCGGACTGAAGGCGGCGTGGTTTTTTTGCGCGCAGATGACCGGGCGCTTTATGCACCGGAGTACGCCCGCCTCCCGATTATCGAAAGACCCGACGGATCGCATGTTCTGCTTGGCGACATCGCCACTATCGAGGACGGGTTTCTCGAAGGCGATTTTCTGTTTCGCCTCAATGGTGAACCAACCGTCGGTATGGAAGTTCTGGTCGGCCAGAAAGAAAACCTCCTGGATATCAGCCGCGTCGTGCGCGGGGTTGTCGAAGACTTCGAGCCTCAGTTACCGGCCAATATTAAAGCCAGCGTCTGGGGCGACAGCGCAGGCTATATTTCCGACAGACTGGCGCTCCTGCGCTCAAACGGCGTGCAGGGCCTGTTGCTTGCCACCCTCATGCTCTCAATCTTCCTCAATGTGCGCCTGGCGTTTTGGGTCGCCATGGGCATCCCGGTCTCGGTCATGGGAGCAATCGCCGTCTCCGGCTCGAAATGGGTCGATTACTCGCTCAATGACGTAACCACTTTTGGCCTGATCATCGCACTTGGCATCCTTGTCGATGACGCCGTGGTCGTTGGCGAGAGCGTTTTTGAAGAGCGAGGCAAGATTAAAGATCCCATTAAAGGCACTGAGCGCGGCGTGGAGCGCGTCGCCGTTGCTACGGTGTTCGGCGTACTGACCACTATTGCCGCCTTTTATCCAATGCTGCTGATCGACAATCCATTGGGCAAAGTGCTCGCAGGGTTCTCCGGCATTGTTATATTTGCGCTGATTTTTTCACTGATCGAAAGTAAGTTCATCTTGCCGGCGCACCTGGCTCATGTGCCGCTTGGTCAGGAAAGGCGCAGTTTGCCCGCGCGTCTTTGGGGCATGGTGCAGGACGGGGCGCAGGCCGGACTGACGTGGTTCCGCGATCGCATCTATCAGCCGGTTCTTGTTCAGTCTGTGCGCCATCGATACGCCGCGCTGATCTTTTTCATCGCCGCTGCGACGGCAGGCATTGGCCTGATGATGAAGGGAAAAGTCCAGACCGTATTCTTTCCCGACGTGCCGGGCCAGGTGATTTCGGTCAATCTTGAAATGGACGCACGCGCGCCGTTCGCGCTGACCAAAACCAACATCGACCGGATCGAAAGCATTGGCCGCGAGTTGAACGAGGAACGGCGCGAGCGTCACGGAATGAACGCCGCGCCGATTGAGACCTTTTTCACTATCGTCGATAGTGCGGCCGGCGCGCAAATGTACGCCGAGATGTTACCGGTTGCCGAACGGCCCAACGTGCAAATACTCGACGTCGTGCGTGAATGGCGCGAGCGTGTCGGCGTTGTCGAAGGTGCGAGAGAATTACAGTTCACCGGCTCTGAAGCGCTGGCTGGCGGGTTTCAGATCCGTCTGGTCTCAAAAGATACGGACCTGTTGCGGCAGGCCAGCAACGAAATGCGCGCCTTTTTGGGAGCGCTCGACGGCGTGTCGAACATCCGCGACAGTCTCGATGGCGGCCAGCCCGAACTGAAACTGCGCTTGCGGCCCGAGGCGCGAAATCTCGGCTTCACTGCCGAGACCTTGGCGGCTCAGATTGGCCTTGGCTATGGCGGGTCGGAAGTTGCGCGCGTCCGCCGTGACGGAGCAGAACTGCGTGTGGTCGTTCAAAACGCCCGCGATGCGCGCGACGCGATTGATGATCTGATGCAAGTGCGCCTGCGCAGCTCAAACGGGGCCTGGGCGCCGCTAACGACTGTCGCCGAAATTGAAGGTTCTTATGCATCCGGCGCCGTGACTCGCCGCGACGGCAAACGCGTCAACACGGTTTTCGCTTCAATCGACCGCGGCATCGTCGCGCCGGAGGAAGTCGGTCAGGCGGTGTTCGAACAATTGACGCCAGAACTGGCGGCCAAATATCCAAGTGTGCAAATCGTCGCTGCAGGCGAATTGGAGGAAATGGGCGAGATCCGAGGCGGTCTTGTGAATGCTCTGATACTGGCTGCGGTTTTGATTTACGTGCTTATGGCCGTTCCGCTGAAAAGCTATTGGCAGCCATTTGTCATTCTCGCAATTGTTCCATTCGGGTTCGTCGCGGCGGCAGTCGGTCACATGATCATGGGCGTGTCGCTGTCCCTCTTGTCGTTCTTCGGCATGCTCGCTCTTACCGGCGTGATCGTGAACGACAGTTTGGTGATGATCACGCGATACAACCAGGCGCGTGAAGAAGGCGAAAGCGTACCAGACGCCCTGCACGCCGCAGGCATCGGCCGCTTTCGAGCAATCTTCTTGACCACGGCCACCACCGTCATCGGCCTCACGCCGTTGCTCACCGAAACGTCGGAACAGGCGCAGTATTTGATCCCGGCCGCGGTCTCGTTGGCGTTCGGCGAGCTCTTTGGAACCGCTCTGCTGCTGATCCTCGTGCCAGTCCTGATCGCAGTCGCCGAAGACGCTATCGCATTCTTCAAACCCACTCCTCAAACACAAACAGCAAAGGTGATAACAACATGATGAAGACCTTGAAACGAATTGGCGCCATTGCGGCGGCGACCATGATCGCAACGCCGGCGCTCGCAGACGGTCTAAACCTGACGGTCGACGGTATCCGCAATGCGAACGGCTCCGTTGTTGTTCTTGTCTTTGATGAAAAGCGCGCCTTCGAGCGCCTTAAATGGCGAAAAGCGGTTCATTATGCGGATGTTCCCGCGCGTGTCGGGAGCGTGTCGCATAGTTTTCCCGATCTGACCGCCGGTCCGTACGCGGTATTCGTTTTTCACGACGAAAATGGCGACGAAGACCTCAACTACAATGCCGAGCGTTTTCTTGAAGGCGTCGGCGCGTCAGGCGCAACAGAGGAAACACCCGAGCCCACATTTTCCGAGGCTTCCGTCATGCCCGGCGATGTCACCGTCCGCATCTATTACGACGAGTAGATCCTTGTGCTGAACGGCCGCGACTTCACCATCACATCGCTTTTGCGGGTCTTTTGCGGCCGCATCTCGCTTACTTGGATCATGATCCTGTGCGAAACCGCTCTTATGGCGCTAATACCGCTGTTTATCGGTTTCGCCATCGACGGTCTGCTCGCGGGAGGCATAAAAGAGCTGTTGCACTTGGCCGGGCTCATGGCGGCTTTGATTGTCGTGGCTGTTCTGCGCCGTATCTATGACACCAGAGCCTATGGAACGATCCGGGTCGAACTGGGCAAAGCTCAGGCGGCCCGTTCACAGGAAGTGTCAGTTTCGACCCTGAATGCGCGTCTTGGCATGGGGCGAGAACTCGTAGATTTCCTGGAAGAAACACTGCCTGCGGCAATGGCTGCGGTTGTTCAATTGGTTGTTTCGGTCATCATTCTTTACGCCTTTTCGCCGGTCCTCGCGCTTGCAGGGAGTATCGCGGCCATCGGCATGGTGGGCGTCTACGCCCTGTTTCACAATCGCTTCTATTCATTAAACGGCGCGCTTAACCAACAGAGCGAACGGCAAGTCTGGATTCTGCAAAAACGCAAGACAACGCCGACGGTCGAGCATCTCTTGCGTCTGCGTTTTCTTGAGATTCGGTTGTCAGACTTGGAAGCCGTTCTCTACGGCGCAATCTTCGTTGTTCTTTTGGGGTTGGTTCTATTCAACCTCTGGTTCGCAACGGTCATACTCAACAACACAGTCGGAGCCACATTCTCGATCATCAGCTATTCCTGGGAATTTGTCGAAAGCGCACTGGCAGTGCCGGCAACGCTGCAAAGTTGGTCGAGACTCTCCGAGATCATGCAGCGGCTCAATGCAAAAACAGTGTCGGCGGAGGCGGCGGTTCGATGACGAACTCGGTTCCCAGTTCCTAATTCAATCCTCAAAACAAACGTCGTTCCCGGACTTCACTAAAGCTGACCATTACGCCCTTTTCCTCGTCCCAGAGTGAGGACCGCCAGCACTTCAGACTGTCGCGCAGTGTAATGCGTTTAGAGATTTTGTTCAGTTCAGGAAACGCGTCGAAGCACTCCACCAGGCGATGATTCGGAATGCGGCTGCACAAATGGTGGATATGGTGCATGCCAATATTGCCGGTGAACCACTGCAGGATTCTTGGCAGCTCATAGTAAGAACTACCTGACACTGCGGCTGCGTGGAAATCCCAGTCCTCCGTTCTGCGCCAATATGCGCCCTCAAACTGGTGCTGAATATAAAAAAGCCATCCCCCAATTGAAGCGGCAAGAATGATAACTGGCAAGTAAACCATAAAAATGGTCGCGATGCCGAAGATCATCATAGGCACTCCAAAAGCAAAAATCATCATCAGGTTAAGACCGATGATGCTGCGCACAGTGCCGCTATCTTGAACGTCCCGGCCGATGGGGATGCGCTGCAAAATGATGAAATTTATTGGAACCCCGATCCCAACCATGATGATCGGATTGCGAAACAGTCGATAGCCGAGTTTTTTTACTCCAGAGAATGCAAGATATTCGTTGACGGTAAATGTCGGCACATCGCCCAGGCCGCGTTTGTCAAGATTACCGCTCGTGGCATGATGAAGTGCGTGAGAGCGTCTCCAATAATCATATGGCGTTAGCGTAAATACGCTTATTACGCGGCCCAGGAAGTCATTTGCGGCGCGAGATTTGAAGAATGATCCGTGCCCGCAATCATGCTGAAAGATGAACAACCGCACGAGTAGACCAGCAGTGGGGACCGCCAGCAGCAATGTCACCCAATATGCTTGCTCCACGGTTGCCACCATGGCGCTGAGAAGAGCCAAAAAAGGCGCCAATGTTGTTACAAACTGAATGATGCTTCTGCGCGTATCATCAGCTTTGCGAACGCCAAATTGCTTTGAAATGCGGGAGGCAATCGACTGTATGTTCGATTCAACTTCTGCGGCGCTTAACGGCGCTGAGTTGCAATTCGGGTCGCCTGAGACTTGGTTTTCATCAACAGAGCCAGACACTTGCCGTTCGCTTTGAGCACTTGAATTATCTTGAAGCAACAATTTGTCTTTCTGGCTGATGAAGCAATCGACAGTTTGGGACAGTTCGGCAGTGGCGGCAATCCGTAGCCTAATCGATAATCACCATTCACGATAGAGTTGCGCCTGCATGCAGACTGTTCGACCTGTGCCGAGCCGCCCGACTAGGTTGTAGGGCGCAAAAAAGATAAACTATTGATCGTCTTGTCGGCTTCACGGCGAATGGCGGCATTCGCTTTTGGGCGCTTTGTTCCTTTGCCTTTTCGGTGGGGTCGGCGCGGTCTCTTTGGATTGTAGCCAGGCGTTGCTTTTTCGCTTTTTAAGCCGCTGAAGCGCTCGCCGGTTAGGCGCTCAATTGCGCGCAACTCAGCACGCTCCTCCGGGCTGCAAAATGAAATTGCGGTTCCTGCCGCGCCGGCGCGCGCGGTTCGACCAATCCGATGAACATAGGTTTCAGGTACATTCGGCAAGTCGAAATTGATGACATGCGACACGCCCTGAACATCAATACCGCGTGCCGCAATATCGGTAGCAACAAGAATACGGGTGTCGCCGGACTTAAAGGCTTTCAATGCGCGTTCGCGCTGCCCTTGGCTTCGGTTGCCGTGAATCGCTTGCGCTGAAAGGCCTGCACCGTTCAGATTCTTTACGATCTTGTCAGCGCCATGCTTGGTGCGGGAAAAAACAAGACCGCTCGTAAAGGCCTCCCCACGTGCAATTTTTGTCAAAGCGCCGATCTTCTCGGGCTTGGTGATGAACAAGACTGATTGATCGATCTTCGGCGGCGCTTGACGCTTCATTTCCACCCGGACAGGATCGCGCAGCAGGCCATTAGCAAGACGCTCTATCTCTCGCGGCATTGTTGCTGAGAAAAACAGGCTCTGGCGGGATTTCGGCAACTTCGCCGTGATGGCGCGGATTGCATGGATAAAGCCCATGTCTAGCATTTGGTCGACTTCGTCGAGGACGAAATACTCAATCGCGTCGAGCGATACTGCGCCTTGCTTCATGAGGTCTTCGAGCCGGCCTGGCGTGGCGATGAGAATATCGACACCCCGGCGAAGCAGGTTTTTCTGTTTGTTGATGGGGGCGCCGCCAATCACAAGGCCGGCACGCAACCGGACGCCCGACCCATAGGCGTAAATGCGATCTCTCACTTGACCGGCAAGCTCCCTGGTCGGCGCAAGAATCAGCGCGCGCGGGTGAAATGCCATTGCCTTGGCGGGCCTTTCAATAAGGTGATGCAACAGCGGCAGCGTGAAAGCTGCCGTCTTGCCGGAGCCGGTCTGGGCGATGCCGAGCAGATCATGGCCTTGGAGAAGAGTGGGGATGGCTTCCGCCTGAATTGGCGTTGGCGTCTTGTGGCCTTCCCGGGCGAGTGCGGAGAGAATCGGCTTTGCAAGGCCGAGTTCGTTAAAAGTCGTCACAAAAAATCTTTCTGGGCGCGACGCCCGCCGCTTCAACGAAGCGCGAGCATTGCGTCCGGGTTCCAATACGAGGACCCGCGTGTCTGGGCGCCCAATTGTGGGGGATAATGGCCGGAGGGAGTTATATTCGCCATTAGGGCGGCTCCCGCTACACGCGGCCGGGGACGCGCATATGGCGCAGCTCGGAGTTAATAGCAAGTGAAACCGACAGTAATTCGACCAGCTCACTTCCGTGCGCCACCCGGTCCAACGGTAAGAATCGCAGAAAATGCTTGTAATCGCAGCATGGAACGCCCACCTTACAGTCGCGCCATGATTGAAGGCCGTCTATTAGGCCTCTGAAGCAAGCTTCTTATTCCCCTCCAAACATCGGCAGCACCTTCCGCGCACAGAATGCTTCTGTGCGCCCACGCCTGTTTGAAAGGAATTACGAAATGGCGAACGGCACAGTAAAATGGTATAATCCGCAAAAGGGTTTTGGTTTCATCACGCCAGAAGACGGCGGCAAGGATGTATTCGTCCACGCCACGGCGCTTGAAGCGGCCGGCATCCGCGGCCTGGATGACGGCCAGCAAGTTTCATACGAATTGCAAGAAGAGCGCGGCAAAACCTCCGCGGCGCAACTCAAAATCAACGGCTAGCCTAGTTGGTCGGCGCAAGGCGCAACTAGCGCCATGCGCCGGTCTATCTGTTACAAATCCCTATCGCTTCAAGGAGACGTCGAATGACCCGCGACCGACAAGCCAGACAGGAACGCGCTCAGGCTGCAGCGATGAGTGAGCTAGATGCGCTTGCCGCGCAAAAACGTGCGCAAACAGACAAACTTCGAAAGTTGCGCCTCCAAAAGGAAACGGAAATCGCTTCCAGATTTGAAAAGTGGCGGGAGCAAAAGTCCGCAGCCAAGTAGCATTGAAAGGCAATTCTTTGACCGACAACGGAACCGCGGCGGAGCGAAAGTTCTTTCGCGAAATGGATAAGAAGGCTGCCTTGTCAGAAGCGGAAAAGCTCCGCAAGGCGACGCGGAAAAAGACAGAGAAATTGCGCGCGTTGCGCCTTGAAAAAGAGGCGGCCGAACGCGCTGAACAAGCCAAAAACCCCAAAAAGCCTCCACGAAAAAGAACTGCAAAAAAGAAACGGTCCGATTGATGGCGAAAGAAGAGCTGCTTGAATTTGACGGCGACGTTACCGAAGCGCTGCCTGATGGTAACTATCGCGTAAAACTGGAAAGTGGCCATGAGATTCTTGCCTATGCTGGCGGGAAGATGCGGAAGCACCGTATCAAGACCCTTGCAGGCGACCGCGTCACAGTCGAAATGTCTGCTTACGATCTGACGAAAGGGCGCATTACCTTTCGCCACAAACCGGAAGGCGCAAGCTCGTCCTCGCCGAAGAAAAGAACTGTCTATCGGCCGCGCGGACGTCGCTAAATTCAATTTTGAATAATATGGTCGCTTTTGCGCGCGCGTCGTCGCCCAAAAGCGAGCGCCATGACGCGAGTTCACTCTACGGCGAGCGCAATAATCAAGACTAGATGGGCTTTCGTCCGCAATGGGCCAATAATTGCCCGTAAGCCCTGAATGTCTGTTTTTCGCCAAAAGCCGACATTCGCGATTCATGCTATATGGCTCCGAGACACAACGAGATTGGAGCTTGCGTCATGAATCAATCAATGGAAGCTTCGAACGCTGTAATTGATTCTCTTACAAAATGGGCGGGGGTTTGCGGTCTATTAGGCGGGCCTGCTCTGGCAGCTGCTTATCTTGCACACCCGCCTTCGGCGCCTCCGGAAGTAGTAGCAAGCGCATTTTGGATCTGGGTCCATGCTGGATTTATGGCCTCTCTTCTTGGGGGCGTATTTCTCTTAATCGGACTCTTGGGGCGCTATTTTCAAAACGGAGGCGGTTACTTTGGCTTCGCTGGATTTGCGTTTGCGATTGTAAGTCTCATATTTGTTTTTGGCCTCGATTATGCCGAAGTTTTCATATTCCCGACCCTTGCAGTTACTTTTCCGGAAGTCGTGGTGCGCTACGGGGATGGAACATCCATGCCTTCGGTTGCGTTCGCTTTTCCAGCCGCCGGTGTGATGTTCCTCATCGGATTTGTGTTTTTTTCGTGGGCTTTGCTGAAGACTAATGTGATATCTCGCGGGGCCGCTTATTTGACTATTGTCGGAACAGTTGTTTTTACACTTGGTCTCAGCGGTTTCTTCCCGATGATTGTGGTCAAGACAGGCGCCACGCTTTTCGGTGGAGCGTTAGTCTGGCTTGGCGTCACTCTCTGGCGAAATCACTCCAAAGCCGGCTAGTTCTCGCTCTCAAAATACGGAGTCCCGAATGAAGACGTTTTTCAATGTTCTCACCTTCAAGTCGATGGTGTCGCCCATCGTTCTGCAAATATTATTCTGGGCGGGCATCGGCGGCGCGGTGTACGGAACTTATGTCTTAATCGCACTTGGCAATTGGGCTTGGATTTTTTCAATTTCACTTGGCCCGCTATTGATCCGTGTAATTTTTGAGCGCGCCATCCTTGCATACCGCACTTACGATAGGCTTTGCGAAATTCAGCTTGAGTTGTCTGCGTTGAATCAACGAAGACCATAAACGCAGCTGAATTGAGCAGTTTAGACTTCTAAACGGCAGAGCAACTGACATTGCGGAAGGCATGTGATAGAGATTCACCGTTTGTTTTCTTCTGGGCGACATGGCGGACATTTTCATTTCTTATGCTCGGGCGGATCGCGACAAGGCCGAACGGCTTGCGTCAGCTCTCAAAAACAAGGGATATTCCGTTTGGTGGGACCGCCACATTGAAGGGGGGGCAGAGTTCTCAAAGGAAATCGAGAGAGAGCTAAACCTCGCAAAGGCCGTAATCGTCGCCTGGTCACGTCATGCAAATGATTCGAGGTGGGTCAAAGACGAAGCTGGCATTGCCGCTGAAGCTGGAAAACTTGTTGCGGTAACGATCGACGACGAGGACCCTCCGCTAGGATTTAGACAGTTTCATTGCATAGATTTCAGTGGGCAGTTCTCTTCCGCATTCGATGATCTAGAACGTTCACTTACGTCGAAACTCGATCCATCGGATGATCGCGCGTCACTCTCGGCCGGCAGCAGACAAGAATTTTTTCCAATTGGCCCTTTTCGACGCCTTTGGAAAACACCCGCGTTCATTGCCGCATCGGTTGCGGGTGTGGTGTTGGTCTTCGGTCTTGTGTTTTGGATCACTGGGCATCGAAACCCGGGCATCGATAGAAATACTGTAAGCCAACATGACACGACATACGATTCCATCGCAGTTCTTTCTTTCACAGACCTTTCTCCAGAAAAAAATCAGGAGTACTTCTCAGACGGAATTGCAGAAGAACTCTTGAACGCGCTTGCGCGGCAAACAAATCTGCGAGTTGCAGCACGCACCTCGTCTTTTGCATTCAAGGGGAAAGATGAAAGCATTGCTTCTATTGGAAAAGCTCTTAACGTTGATGCCGTACTGGAAGGATCAGTTAGAAAAGCTGGCGATACTATCCGTATAACAGCACAACTCATCGACTCGCGCTCTGGTTTCCACTTGTGGTCTGATACATATGACAGAGAATTTGGCGACGTTTTTGCTATACAAGATGAGATAGCCGGCGCGATTGTCGCAGCACTACCGAACAAAAACTCTGCGGACAACCTTTCAGCCGTCGTTCAAACTGACAACGAAGCATATGATTTGTTTCTACGTGGGCGTCACTATCTTGCCCAACGAACGCGTTTATCGATCGAAAGGGCGCTTGAATCGTTTCAGCAAGCTGTTGAGATAGACCCGGAGTATGCGCCGGCCTGGGCGGAGATTGCGATAGCGGCAAACTTGATGAGTCGTGGTCCCGATACCTATGGCGATTGGACTTTTCAGGAAGTCGCTGAGATTGCAGCGCCAGCCATCGAGAAGGCGTTTTTATACGATCCGCTTTTGGCGGAATCCTATGTTGCAAATGGGCTGTTTCTTGCACGCCAACGCAAATGGGAAGATGCTATTGACGAATACCGTAGAGCGATTGAACTCAATCCAAGTACGCCGAACGCGCGTCACTTGCTCTACTTAACACTGACCTTCACTGGTAGGTTTCGCGAAGCGTACGAGGTCATTGACGAGGCGGCTGAGTTCGATCCGCTCTCAGCAATTATTCTTGAAAATCGAGTGAGTTCGCTGATTGCGCGAGGGCAGAACGACGAGGCCTTCGCCGTTGCAAGACAACTTACAAGGCTCGAACCAGGGTGGCCATTATCGATATCCGCGCTAGCATCACCCTACAGCGCAACCGGACAGTTCGCCGAAGCTGCAAAATTGATGGAGGCATCGGCAAATCTGTCA
This sequence comes from Hyphococcus sp., assembly GCA_965267325.1. Taxonomy (GTDB): domain Bacteria; phylum Pseudomonadota; class Alphaproteobacteria; order Caulobacterales; family Parvularculaceae; genus Hyphococcus. The sequence continues at coordinate 1,201,389 of OZ253943.1, forward strand.
CAATCAGCCAATGCATACACGAGCGCTGCTTTTAATCTCATCAACGTCAAAGTGTGGGATCATCCCCTTGTCAAGAACGCCCCTGTTGATCCGGCGTCATTTCTTGCGGTGAATGAGGGACGCTTTGACGACGCCCGCGCGCTGGTTATGCAGCAGTATAATAACGACCCAGGGAACACATTCGCGGCGTGGCGAGCCGGTTGGACTCTCTGGGCCATAGGCGAGCCCAAAGAGGCTCTGGAATTATTTGACGGATCAACAAATCGTTTGGGAGGCTCGGCGGCAATTGATGTTGCTTCTCCATTAGGCTGCTACCCAGGCATCTATATAGCAGGCTTGCACCAACGAATTGGTGACCCAGCTAAGGCCGCTCCCATTATAGATGAATGTAACGAAATCATCGAGAATATGAATTCGCAGGGCTACATAATCCCACATTATGAGCGCGACATGCCGATTGAGTTATTGATGCTGGAGGGGCGCCATGAAGAAGCGCTTTCAGCGCTTCGAAAGCTAGTCGACAGTGGCAAATTCATCAGTTGGTGGATTGAGGTTGAACTGTCCGGCGGCAGTGATGTTTCGAGCGCGTGCCGCAAAGTCGGGATCAGTGACGCGACGTATTATACGTGGCGCAAGAAGTATGGCGGCATGGGAAAGTCCCAGCTTCGTGAGATGAAGGATCTTGAGAAGGAAAACAGTCGCCTCAAGAAGATCGTCGCCGATCTTGAGCTTGATAAGTTGATCCTGAAAGAAACGCTTGATTGTCTAAAGCCCAAGGCCTGACCGCCGCCGATCTCCGTCAGGCCGTCATTCGGGTCCGTCAAAAGCTGGATACATCCGAGCGGCGGACCTGCAGAACGGTCGGCATGGCGCGATCATCACAGCAATACAAGCCAAAGCCCAGGCGAGATGATGAAGCCCTGCGCTTGGCGTTGATCCGGCTCGCCAAACAATATGGTCGTTATGGCTATCGCAAGGTCGCAAAGCTTCTTCGCATCGAAGGCTGGGACGTTAATCACAAGAAGGTTGAGCGGTTGTGGAGAGAAGAAGGTCTACAACTTCCGGCGCGCCATAAGCGCCGTAAACGCCTTTATCACAAAGATGCGTCGGTGATACGCCTGCGCCCGCAATATGAGAACCACATATGGAGCGTCGACTTCGTACATGATCGCCTAAGCAATGGTCGGCCCTATCGCATGCTGACAGTGATTGATGAATACACCCGCGAGGCGCTTGCTGTCGTAGCCAAGCCAAGGATGGGCTCGGCAGAAGTGCTCGAAGCGCTATATCCGTTGATCCTCAAACGCGGCAAGCCTGCATTCATTCGATCAGATAACGGCAGAGAGTTCACTGCCGAGGCGTTGCAACGCTGGCTGAAGAAGATCGGCGTCAAGCCAATCCAAATTTATCCGGGGTCACCCTGGGAGAATGGTTATAACGAAAGATTCAACGGAACGCTGCGACGGGAAGTGCTAAACGCGGAGTGGTTCGCTACCGTCGATCAAGCGAAAGCTGTCATCCGAAAGTGGCTACGCCAATACAATCACATCCGTCCGCATCAAGCCCTCGGAATGCGTCCACCGGTTCCTGAAACTATATGAGGAAATGGCCTATACGATTGGGGCTGGACAGTCCTGTATTCAAAGCTATCGGACATAACGCACATAATTCATTGCTATTGTTGGCGGTTAAGGTCCACCCATCCCAAAACCCCTCTCAAACGACCATTCTTGCCCAATCCATGATGATTAAATATCCAAATGCGATCTTCATTATAGGGGTCGGCAGCGCCTGCACCTTGCTGAGCGCTAAAAAATATAGCGCTATTTGGTTCAAAGCGAACTTCGGCATGTTGGCCTAACTGAATATACGTCACAGGTGCGAAAAAAGCCTCATTAGCTTTTCGCGCAATAAAACCGGCGTTGTAAGTGAAGCCGCTACGCACTTGGCCTCCGAGGGTTCCGGCATTAGAGACTGGGAGCGCTGCAGAAAAGGAAATGATTTCGTCTCCTGTACTAGTAACAGAAAGCCTAGAAAGGTAGATCTGCGAGATATTAGATCTATCAAAATTGAGTTCAGGCACAGTATCACTGGCCTTCTGCACGTCTGTTAACATTAGGTTTAAGCGGTTCGGCTGCACCGAAAGTGCATAACTGTCGTATCTTAGATTTTCACTTCCGGACCGATTCGTACTGCTGATGCGCAATAAGCCGTCAGCAAGCGAGTAATTATGATTTAGAGCCGGCAGTGATTCTGCGGTTCTGTAGATTCGTGGCTTGTCATAGTTCGGAATATATTGCTTAGAAAAACCATACACAAAATGCCCGTCTCCGCGTCCGGAAATGCCAATCGTCATAAACGCATCTTGCGAACGTGGAAAAGCGATTGTTCCATGGTCATCAAAGTCTTCTTTGTAAAGCTTAGAGTATCGAGGCCGTTTCTTTCCGGCACGCATATCAGGTAGATTAAAGATGAGGGCTACATATCCGCGTTTCGGTACCCGAGGACGTCCGTAGTTCATATGCCCAACGATAAGCTGATCGCCCTGAACGGAGACAATAGGCCAGTCACGGACGTTTGATTCGGTTATAGCATATAAATGAAAACCATCAGCAGGATCTTCGCTGACGGATACTGCAATCATAAGATTGCGCCGCACGAGGTCACAATCAATACCATCGACATATAGTTCATCCGGTGAGTTTTCTTCTAAATTGAAAATGTTAACCTTCGCACAATCGGCTCTTCCTGGCGCATCTTTTAGCGAATCTGCGTCATCCCACATAGGGTGACGTGCATTGGCTATAAAAATAAATCGCCCGCCGGATTCGTCGTAAGCAGCGCGTGAATCATATACCTCTGAAAGACAGAGCCCGAAGTCATTTCTCGTTATGGGAAAGATGCAACTGTGCATTCCAATATGCGAATTTATGTTGCGAACATGGTCGTCGCGTTTATGGCCGATGAAATCGGAAAACACATCTTCCTCGGAGCGACTCATAATCAACTCGCCCGTCTTTTTAAAGATAGACAATCGGGCGTGCGCCAAAGCAATATTTTCTTGTCCAGGGGCTAGTACCGGTTCATGCACATTGTTAAATTCAGCTCTTAGCACTCCCATGGAATCTGAAATTGAATCTTTACTAGCACCAGCGGGAGACCGCTCTAAGTCGCTCTTAAAAGAATATATCGTCAAATGCTGTGAAAACGGAAATGGGATTTCGTCGTTAAGAATGTATGGATTTTCGCTGCCGGCAGCCAAATTGCTCGGATTGCCGTTGGAGACAAATCCATTATGGTACCATGTATAAGTTCTAGATTTTCCAGTATTCGGCACGCCTCCTCCGATGCCAAGAATTGTGGACGTCGGAAGACCATAAAGAGTTTGATACTGAATGTTTGAAGCGTATTTTCCAAGATTTAAGCTTGTGCCCTTCGCAGACATGTAATTGGAAAAGTATGTTATCACTTCATCCTCAGCAGCTATAATGACGTCAATTATATCGTCCGGCGTATATCGTGATGTGTTGGTGGGTCGCTTAGGCAACTTGAATTTTTTTGGTTTTTCATACTCGTCAAGTTTTGCAAATGAACCGACGGTTCGCGTTCCATTTTTATACCAGGTAAACGTATAATTCCTCGAATCGATTGCCATTGCGACGATGTCTGACGGATCTTTCCCTGCTGGCAACTCAAAGCGTGATGGGATCTGATGGCTATCCAGATTATGGGGCCTTCCTATGGTGAATGTTCCGTCCAAATACCAAGTTACTACGCCCTGTGAGGAGATTGCCATTCCGACGATGTCGGTATCGATACTAGGGTGCGGATGTGTCGATGTGGCACCAAATTTCGTGTCATCTAATTCACGTGATGGAACCTTAATATCGAAACCGGAATAGTTGTTGTTTTCATAAAAATTGTTTGCGGGCGTCGTTTCATCTACGCGGCAATGCGCTGGAAGATTGGAATCGTTTTTGCAACTATCAATAATAAATCGAATTTCTTGGGCAAGCTTATTTGAAATTGCAATATTTGCATCGAAAGTGCGGCTTTCGCCGGGGGCTAATTTTTCAACCCATATGAAGCCAGCGCCTGACCTAATCGGTCCGTGCCAATTCGTTCGCAAATTCTCGGTCGCCCATCGATTGCCGGGCCGAGAAGAAACCGCCTCTATTTTGAAGACGCCCGCGGTAGCGTCTCCTAAATTCTCAATCGTAATTTCGACGGGAACTACAAAATTTTCGCCCCACCACATTCCCTGAATAGAATTTTCAATTTGGTTGCCGCGGTCGTCTATACTGCAACACCACTTCCATGTCCTACCAGTGTCTTTGTCAACAATGACAGAAGAAATTACCAAATCGGCGCCCGCGAATGCTGTTGGGATCGCTAATAATACGTTTAGGAATAAATGAATGAAAAAACGGGCCACATCAATTCCTCCTCCTGCCACCTACAGCCAGCGAAATTCTGCGCATAAGTGCGGATACGTGACCGGCACGGCAATAATAAAGTGATATGAAAATATCTTAGAATCAATGTCTATTCTTCAGCGTTTGTAACTCACTGATATTTGTACAAATCGACACATTTTTGCCCACGATAGTGTGACAAGCTCGTCAACAACCGGTAATGGTGCACACTAAGGGCATAATTCGTATGTTAGTCGGTATTGATTTGATGGGTTGAGAATTTTTGCGTGGTGCCAAGGTTCCGATATTGGAATGTATCGGACTAAATGATCTGCATTAAACCCAATGAGCATCCAACGGTGAGTGTCCGTTAAGGGCCAATAGTCGCCCTAAAGTCCCAAATGGCGGGTATTCGCCAATATCGGTAAATCAAAATTAAGCTGGCGGAACGGGTTCTCTAACATCTGTTTTGGGCCAGAAACGGATCGTCCGGCTCGCCAAGATCCAATACGACAGGCCGCGGAAACGCGCCCGCACGACGCTAGACATCGACGAACATGCGGTAATTGCCCTCCTCAATAAGTCGTTGAGGCATTCATTGAAAAATGTATCGTAGTTGGTTCTCGCGGCACACTTCACCATCGGTAGCGCCGTTGCTTTTTCGAAACTACGAGCGCTACTTCCAACGACAATTCAAAATTACGATGCTTCCTTTAGATACGCTATCACCGCAGCCCGCTCGTCCTCATCCGGAACACCCGCGGGATAGAGCGTGCCCATCTTGTTACCAGGAATAAAACCCTTAACATCAACGAGATGCGCGTTTAGAGTTTCCTCATTCCAGATTACGTCAGAATTTTGCATGGCTGGCGAGAAATTGTAGCCTTCAGCCGAGCCCGCTTTTCGCCCAAATACGCCAGCAAGTGATGGGCCCAGCCCATGCTGATCAGGCGTCAGACTATGGCATGCAGCGCATCGACTATAGACTTCTTCTCCAGCAACAGTGCTGCCGGAGGCCGCCGCCATCGAGGTCATCGCCGCAGCCGCCGCACGTGCTGCTTCTTCTTTTTGAGGCGCATATTGCCCGACACCCGAACCAAGGACCGGATATGCATAAATATAGGTCCAATCGGTTTTCTCGGCAGGGATATGACAACCCAGGCAATCTTTTTTGTAGTCGGTCGCTACTTGTTCTTTGTCATTGTCGCCGTTGTAAAGCGCCCAACCCCAGCCGTCGCCCCATAGAGGATTGTCTGCGAAGCGCCCGCGGCCGTCTTTGACCATTAAAAACCAAACTTGGATGTCTTCGCCCCAATGTGCGTTGCCGGTCGTGTGAGCCGCGCCCCGCGCCGCACGCACTTCCTTCACCAACATCGCGCCGTCTCGAAATTCTTGGTGTTCTCGAAAGTGCTCCACCTCTTCTCTAGGCGTATAAACATTGTGGATTCCCTCAACGCCGCCATCTTTTGCTACTGCCCAGGAGCCAAGATGCGCCCAATCGGTTGCAAAATTGTCAGGCAAAGAGATGTTTCCCTTTTCGTCAACATACCGCCCGTAAGCACCCGTGCCCGACCCGTCCGTATCATCGTCCGCGCGTGCCGATGCGAAAGGACTTGCGTGCAACAATAAGATCGCAAAGAGCGCAGTTCCGACCGCTGCGCAGGCAAAAAATGATGACGACCTAATGAATCTATTATTCATAGCACTCTCTCCCTGCGCATCCAAGCGGTTGACCGCAACCGCCTCCTATTTGGTTGGAAGTGGTTCAAGAATTGATTTGTAGAATTCTACAAACACCATGTCTTCGTCAGCAGTGTCGATGTGGCATTGAGCACAAGCTTCTTTTGGCGCTGCTGGCGCAGAGGCGGCATATGGCGGCGCATTATGGCCGAAGTTAAAGTATCCCCAGCCATTTGTATCCGCATAACGTTTTGAGTCCTTGACCGAGACATCCATTCCGTTGACCGCGGCGGGAAAATAGCCGCGCCCGGATGGCTCAAGGCGCGATCCATCTTCAAAGTTGTCATCGTCGGTTTTAACGAGCTGCAGCTCCTTAATCATCATTGTGCCTTCCGGCCATTTGCCCGTCGTACGATACGCGTCAAACGCTTTGGGTTGCGTATAGACGTTGTGGTATTCCGGGAATCCTGCAGCACCATTGTTCAAACCATTCGGCGTTAACGGCGAACCGATAAAGATAAGCCGGCGAAAATCTTTCGGCAGAACCAAATCTCCCTCGTCATTAAATACTGGTTTGTAATCAAGATCCGGATAATTTGACCGGTTCTGAGCAACTGACGTCACGGCTACCGCGCTGAGGGCGAGCGCTGCAGCGCCAATCGTGAACTTGTGTTTCATGGATCAACCTCCTTTTATAATCCGATGGTGAACGTGGAAACTACATTTCGAGTTCTGCGTACGGTACGGTGACTGAGGCATGCCAAACGTGAGTGCACAAAGGCGTTATCGGAACGTACGCCTTCTGCAATGTTGGATTGAAAAAAGAAATTTCCGCAAAAGGTTGGATTTTCTTAAATTCATCCACCACAACGCGCCGAGGTATGATACGCGAAAGCTGGTTAAACTCAACAAAAACCGAAACCGTCCGTAGACCATTGAATTGAAGCAACAATCCAAGAGGGCAAAATCAGAAGAGGCGCGTTCATATAATCAATTGAACGCGCCTCTCTTCGTGACGGCCACAACACTAGCGCTGGTAAGCGGCTTTGATGGCGCGAACCGTTCTGTCCGTATTATCAACCGCGCTGGCGATCATCCGGAAATTGGTCAGGGACGCTTCATAACCGTTGTAGTGCTCGGTAATCGCGCCGGCGGTGGCGTCAGTTACGACCATAACTTCAAAGCCGCCCTCAATCAGCGCGCGCATGTGCGATTCTGTGCACAGGTTTGACGACATGCCGGCCAGGATGACTTTATCGATGCCAGCCTTCCGTAATTGAAGAGCGAGATCGTTGCTTTCGGGGCCAAACACTTTGTGCGGGCTGGTAACAACGGTATTACCGTTGTTGATATAGGATTTATATCGATTGAGCCAGTCGGCGCCGGAATTTTCAAAACCTTCCAGTGCGAGCGCATTGGGCCTGTCGAACATTCCGATATTGTGCATTAGTGTTTCGAGCGTTCCTTCAAATTTCCATTTGTGGTCTTGCTCATAATAGTAATGTGGCGACACAAAGACCGGCATGCCGGTTTCATCCGCAGCTTTAAAGAGCGATTCGATATTCTTCACCGTGCCATTCTCGGTAACGCTTTTGCCGACAACTCCCCAGGTGACGCCCTTCGGCGAAAGAAAGTCGTTTTGAGGGTCCGTGATTACGATCGCGGTCGTATCATCGGTAATTATGAAGCCTGGTTCTGGCAGCCCATCATTCACCGGCGGCGATTTTGCGGTCGCTGCACGTGACGGTTGATCAGCCGCTTGCGCGGATGAAGATAACGCCGCGCTCCACGCCAGAACCGCAGCAGCTAGAACAACGAAGGTAACAATACTTAGGGTTACCGCCGCAAGATCGGTGCAACGGCCGTAGAAATTGCGAAGAGAGTGACCCATTTTTGTTATCCCCTTTCAGATATGATGCGCACTATTCTCCTACCTGGAGATAGCTGCATTGGAAGCGACATCACCCTCGCACGCTGCAGCGTTGGGGGTCTTTCATTATTTGGGATTTCATATTTCGACGGAATTTTTTGCGCGTTTCGTGTAAGAGCGGTGTCTTCTAGGGGCAGCACTTCCGGTGAAGTCTTCAAATTTAGTTGAAGAATGAGGGCCTTAGGCCTAACAATTTATTCGTGAAACAAGAAATGAATCTCGATGTGCCACCCCGCGGCGAGCTGCCCCGGTGGGGAAAACGCGCTGATTTTGAGAGTTTTTCTGTTGAGCTGGTTCCTGAGGGCAGACGCAGGATAAACGTTCGCCTTTCAAAAACTTTTGCAAGCATTAGCTTCGGCCCGGACGAAGGGCGTAGTTCGCTGGCGGGAGATCGAGTTCGAAAATTTGATCGCCGTCCATATGAATACATCGTGACGCCGCCGAGGTTTCCATTGTATGGCGAATCACAATGGGCACCGGAAGTTCTCGTATTCTTATTCGAGTTTGAGTTGGTCAAATCGAGCGTTGCAGCTGCGTTGCAGGTCAACGAGGAGATGATTGAACAACGTGTGATCCTCGGTGCCCCAAAACCGTTTACTACAGAGCTGGCCCAGCGTATTCGGCGACATATGCTGGTTCACGGCATGTCTAGCGATTACCTTCATTCTCTGTGTTTTCTCCTTCTCGTCGAAATGTTGCGAATTCCTCCGCAGCAGCGACAATCCGCACGAGGCAGCAAGCTCGATGACGCAATTCTAACGATGATACTGAAATACATTGATGCAAACTTAAGTGAAGACCTTACACTGGATAAGTTGGCGGAACTGGCGGGAGTATTGACTCATCAGTTCGCGAGGGCCTTTAAAAATCGAGTTGGGGATTCTCCTCATCACTATGTTTTGCTACGCCGCCTGAATGCTGCACGGAACCTGCTTACGGGCACAGACCACGCTATCGCAGACATTGCATACGAATCCGGCTTTTCATCGCAGAGCCATTTGACGACATCCTTCAAAAGGGAATTTGGCGTAACCCCCGCGCAGCTCAGATCTGAAGAGTCGGCTACGGCCACTAACTAGTTGACGAGGTTGCCGCCTCGCGCCCATTTCGCAAGTGTTTTTCGTTCAGCAATCGAGTAGGCCGCATATTTAAAGTGAGTTTTTGGCCAAATGCTGCCGTCTAATCCTGAATGGCTGAAATTCGCCATTAGTCGCCAGTAGCCGACATTCCGATTAATTTCTCAATCGTTCGAAAAGCGCGCAGAAGCAATATACTGGAAAGCGTCGTCGCAACAACGCGCAATACAAATGAGATTATGCTACTTTGCAATGTCGACGCCCCTTTAACGAGGGTGTATAGGAAACGGATTAATTGAAAAACTATATTTTTGAATTTTCTCCAAGACGGGCGGCGGTGGTTGTCGGGGTTGCATTTGTAATCTCAGTTTTGATCGTCACCTTGGTTGATGATTTTCTGCTAGCAAATTTTGTTGTGCCGGGAGATACGGCTGCTTTGGCTCGCGATATTGAGGCTAGTCCAGAACTATTTAGCTACGCTGTTGTCGGTTATCTCCTCGTATTGGCTCTTGATTCAATTATTGGCGTCGCGCTTTATGTAGTGCTGACGCCAGCCAATAAAAATCTTGCGCTGCTTACAGGAGCGCTCAGATTATTTTACGCTGCAGCGCTGGCAATCGGGCTGATTGCCTTGGCAACCCAAATTATCGACGTTTATGGCTACGCTTCCATTAAGCAATTGGGATATGTGTTTTTTGCCTCTCATATTTTTGTGCTTGGTTATTCGATCTTTAAGTCGGGGTATATGCCGAAGGTTCTTGGCGTGTTGTTGATGTTTGCGTCGTTTACGTATGTTGTATTTTTTATTGATGTGTCACTGCCGTCCGCGTCATTGGTGCTAATCATGTTGACGATGGCTAGTGCAGAACTTGCACTGAGTATATGGCTAATAGTTTATAGGAATAACCTCCCTCGAACTCGGGGCCGGAACGGGGCTATCGCGCAGCGTTAATGACCATTATTCGTCAAAAGCGGACGTTCGGCGTACCTGACAACTACCCCACATATTTCCCGAAGATGGGCTCGGTCAGATAGGTAAGCAGCGCCAGCCCGAGCGTAGCGAATACGATAACGATCAAACCATCGCGCCCGATTGAGATGACCCCAAATCCGACAAGCAACACGGCGATGGCCCCAACAAAGAAAATCGGGCCCGAATAGAAGCAATGGCGCCGGCGGCAACGATTGGCATTGAGTACACACGCAAAGCCCATCCAGAAGAATGATCCGGCTAAAATAACCACGATTGCCCGGAGCGGCAAAAAATCGCCCATGAAGTTCGTCGAAATCAACAGTAAAATCGGTAGTCCCCAAGACCATAGAAAGGGAAGCGGCTGTGCTGCATGGTCATTGGGCGCAGTGTTAGGCACAGCAGTTCTCTCCAGCTTGGATTGGCGGGCACTGCACATCACCGTAAGAGCAGTAAACACAACAATGGTTCTTTTTAGGCTTCAAAACCGCGCCGCATCCCTTGCAATCATAGAACCACTGACAAGCATCAATTGGCATTTCGTCCGTAGACTGATGCCCGCATTCCGGGCACGTTATTGTCGAAGTTGCGATGATCGTCGTCATTGGTTTATCCAACGAAGCAACTGACCTTCATAAAATGGCATGATGTAAGCAGCCAAAACAAAGACTGTCGCGAGAAAAAGCGTTACCGCAACACGCCTACTCGGTTTTCGCCCATTCCAGAACGCTGCGATCAATGCTCCTACTAACAAAATCACCGCAACACCCAAAAAATACTGCTGGGCGCGCGCGAAGAAAGCGAGTTTACCGACAAGCGCCGTACTAAATCCGAGATTGATAAGAATAAGGGGCAGAACGCAGCAGGATGCGCCGATGAAAGCAGCCAGGCCTGACACGGCGCTTCCACCCGCTATCAAGCCCCCTTTTGGGGGCCGTTCAATTGTTTTTTCTTCACTCGACATATTGCCCATTGTAATATCTGTAGTCACTACAGGTTCAAGAAGAATGTCCACAATCTTTCTCAACATCGGCAAGCTCAGCGTTCAAACTGGCGTGAAGGTTGAGACTATTCGCTATTACGAAAAGATTGGCCTAATGCCGCAGCCCCCGCGAAAACAGAGCGGTCATCGCATTTACGGCAAAGAACTTGTTCTACGATTACGTTTTATCAAGCGAGGGCGCGAACTCGGGTTTTCGTTGGAGAATATTCGCGGATTGCTTGGACTCGAAGACAAAAAACCGTCCTGCGCACAGGTCTATAATATTTCGACGGAACACCTCGCAGAGATCCGAAAAAAGATCGCAGATTTGAAGAAGCTGGAAAGGACTCTTTCCGCAATTTCGCGAAAATGCGCTCGCGACGAATCCCCGGACTGCGCAATTATCAAAGAGCTATATAGCTAAACTTCATTCCTATATTTGGATGTAAAAACTGAATTTCATCTTCTGCAACCAAGACATTGCGAATGTCCGCTTTGGGGCAAGAGCCGCAACGTGAGCCGACAAAAACGGAAATTCGCCGAAATCGGACATCCTCATTTCATGCTAACGTGCGTTGTTGCTTTGCAATGGCACGACTGCGTGGAACTTGCCGCTCGCGGTAAATTCCGGAAGTTTTTTGCTCTTTCGCAATTCAATATCGTCCACGCCGTTTTCGCGAAAAACTCGGCTTACCTGCTCGATGACCTCGTGAAAGACAAGCTCCGCCGCCCCAATATTGGCGAATTGTATTCGCACTTCGAAATCTCTCTCACTGGTTTGAACCAGCTGGACGCGCCGGGCATGCTCGTGCTCCAGATCGAAGACGAGCGGCGACAGTGTCACATCACCCACACGAATAAGCGTCGCCTGGCGTCCTTCCACCTCAAAACTACGAAACGGTGACCCGCAGGGGCAAGAATCCTTGTAGAAACGAACACAGTCGCCGAGATCGTATCGGATAAAGGGTTGGACGTCGTTGGCGAGCACCGTCAGCAGCACGGTCGACGACATCGCGCCATCGGTAACGGGCTGCATCGCTTCGTCGACCGCTTCAAGGATCACCCAGTCTTCGTTCACATGCTTCCGCCCGCAGCTGCATTCAAACGAAAGCATCAGGCACTCGGTGCAGCCATAGGGGTCAAGAATACGGTTTTGCAGCGATGGGAAGGCCCGTCGAACCCGTTCGCGAAGATCGTCAGTGAGCGTCTCGCCCCCTGTGCTAAAGAGCGCCGGCTCAATCCGAAGGCGCCCGGCTTCCTTTTCCCTGACGAGAATGCCCAGAATGCTTGGATAGGTCACAATCCAGGCGACGTTCGGAATCGCATTGAGGCGTTCGACGAGCCGTTCGATCGGCTGCTCGGCCTCGATAAAAGTGACGCCGAAGCCCTTTGCCAATTTAGGACGCAGGTGTTGCACCAGCTTGTTGAACCCGATGCCGGCAAAGTGACCGCCGCCGTCGGTGATCGTCACCCGCTCACCGAGCTTGCGGACATTCCGAATGAGCTTCCGCTGGCGCCGATCGAGCCGTGCCAGCATAATTCCATAGGCGTATTCCACGAAAGACGACGGAAGCACGATGAGCGCAGGTTCGCCCGTTGTCCCGGAGGTTTGAAAAAGGGCGAAATCGTCGATCGGCACACCAACGTTCCGAATATCTCGGACATGCTCGCGGGCTCTCTCGAGGGGAAGAGAACGGATCGTCAGCCAGTCGTCGAACTCAGCCATAAGATCGGGTTTGCGGGTCACCGGCAAGTCGCGCAATTCGATCTCGTTTGATGGTCGCATATCCGCATAGAGTTTGCGAAACAGGGGTGAATCGCGCCGCACCTTTTCTACAAGACGCCGTAGATTGCGGAGCTGAGTGGCTTCAATTCGCTTGCGTCCGCCCCAGTCTGTCCACAGTCCACCGACTAGATAACCCAATGCTCTAAGAACGCTGAAGCGCATATCTGCTAGCGATGCCTTTTAGTTCTTTCCGGCGTGAAATTATCCGCTGATCGGAGACTACACCAAGGATTTCAGTTTTTATTGACCGTTGTCAAATCGCGCGGGCGCTGGAGCGTAGTCACGCAGGAATTCCAAAAAAATGGACAAAAACGCAGCGACACCATTGTCGCCTTGTCCGCTGAACCGGATAGGGGGAATGATGTTACCGCGCCGAAGGCAGCATGCGATTGATAAGACCATCGCGCAGAACAAATTGATGATAAAGCGCAGCGCCCACATGAAGGACCAACAAAACGGTCATGAGGTCAGCAGAAAAGCCATGCACGGAGTTTGTCAATCTTGCGGCAGTTTCGCTGTCTTGCAGCCACCCCGAGACTTCTATTATTCCGAAAACATTCACGGGGTAAGACACAAAGCCGGATAGTACAAAGCCAGTTGCAGGTGCAATAGCGAAGAAACCGTAGAACGCGTAGTGGATGATAGACGCCAGGTTTTTCTGCCAAGCCGGTCCAGTTGCGACTTCCGCAGGCCTTGGACGATTGCGCCGCCAATAAAATCGAAATGCGCCCAAGGCAACAATTAGAAAACCGAGTCCGGAATGGAGCCGAACTTTCTTCTCTTTTGCGAGATCTGGTAATTCTTCGAAATGGCTAAAAAAAATCAGATAAATCAAAATCGCGGCCATCAGCCAATGTAGTGCTTGAGCGACTGCATCATACCGAGCCAAAGTGCCTTTTGATTTGATCTGCATCTCTGTAAGCAATATCAATCTTCAATAGTTTATAATCGCAGCGACGCCGCCGTACAATATCATTAATTTGGATGTTAGTACTGCAGGTTAAGTCTGCGATAGTTTGTCGCTTGAATGAACATGGCCGAATGTCCGCTTGGGGCCAATAGCCGTTGCTAATCCTGAATGGCTGAAATTCGCCAGAGCAGACATTCAAGCGTCACGTCTCAAATGCCTGGAATGCGCGCGAACCGGACCCGCTATCCGCGCGTTTCCTTTTTTGGTAATTGATCGCGGCCGGCAATATACACTTACAATTTATAGTCGAGAAGCGGCGCCCGTGTTTCCGTCTCCAGAACAAGCGGGTAACTGCTGAGAAGCGGCGACTTGTAGTGGTAGGTCATTTTGACATTTAAAGTCCGGTATTCTAGCGCGCCGGAAATGTCTGTCGTGACAGTCGTTGTTATAGGGCTGTTAAAGCGCGCTAGCCTCGATTCAACATCTGTTTCAATTGCCGCGGGCGAACGATCTGAATCAAGATAGACTTGCCGCGCCGCCTCGCCAACTGCATGATTAAAGCTATTACGAACGTAAAGCGCGAAGGCGACATCGAGAAGACCGATCACCAGCGTAATCATGACGCTGCCCATGATTGCGAATTCGACCGCTGTCGCGCCAGCAACGTTTCGAGAGAAATGACGAAATTGTCTATACAGGCTGTGCATCATTACCTCGTTTGCACAAGAATGCTCGATGCCACGTCATAATCCGGAAAGAAAATTCCTTCCTGACGCCTTGAGGCGACGATTGTGAGATAGGCCGCGGGCGGTTCGCCCGATCCAACGCAGAGGCTGGCGCACGTTGTCGGTGTACCTGCTACGCATTCGCATTGATAAGTCGCAGTGATGCACGTCTTCCTTGTTGTACACATCCCGTCTTCCGCCAATGCGCCGCTTTCCGATTCTCCGAGAGCGGCTAGCGTTGCATTTAGCACTTCAGTCTCATCAGTAATATTGATCATCGAAACCTGCGCACCGGCGCGCAAGGCTTGATCAATCTGCATGCGATCTGCGCCAGCGCGGCCCAAATCGACAATCGCTAACGTAGCGAAGGCGACAGGCAAAATGAAAAATGCCGATTCCGTTGTCGCCAGCCCAGAGCGGGCGCGCAGCATTGAATATCCCAGCGTTTTGATTTTCGCGTTAAACATGGAACTTACTCCACAATCAGCAGAACTTGCGCTGTCTCGGTCGCTGAAATGCCAAGACTTGTGCAGTCACTGGCAAAAAAACTGCTGCCGGTAAATTGAATTGTGTTCGCAACGAGCAGCGTGCATGCATTCGGATCTGTGTCGTTCGTTCCGGAAAATTCCGCATGAGAGGTTGGGAAGTACATCGCGCCAGTGAAAGATGTTGCGCTGTTACCATTAAGAACATGACTAAGCCCTGCGTCTGCGGGATCGGACATAATCAGCATTCCCTGATAGGCATCTAGAGGATCGTCTGATGCGACAAGCTCTATGTCCGCGCCGCCATTGATGTGGATCGTGCTACCACCGGTCAATACGATTAGTATGTCATCGCCTCGCAATGTCGCGGTCGAATTGATCGAAAGATTGACGCCGTCAAATATGTACGTTCCCGGGTTGAAGTTGATCGTACCCTGTATCGTAACATTAGGACCACCGCCGCCACTATTGCAGATCGTACCCGGATTTACCGTTCGCGTTTGAATAGGGCCGACACCAAGGTCGACCTTCAATGCTGAATCGCAGGCGCCTGACGCCGGAACGCTGAGATGTGCATAAGGATCTGGAAAGGAGCGCGTGCCTTCATACACCGCTGCGCAGTCTGTTAAGGTCAAAGATCCCGGGGCGCCATCAACGCCGCCCACAGCGGAAGCGCATTCGGCCGTAACGTCAGTCGCTCCGGCAAAATCGATGGAGTCGTCGGCAATGGAGTTGGAGGCGATGTCGCAACCATCAAGCTCAAGGGTCGATGAGCCGGTAAAGCTAACGGCCTGCGCAGCCGTTTTATCGAGCGCAAGGATGCATGAGGGACGACCGCCGGCGATACGGGCGACGGAGCGCGCCCTGACACGAACGGTAGTCGACTCGAAAAACAAAGCCGTGAAAAGGCGAGGCAAATTTTCTTGCAGCCTCACCTCAACGGCGTTTGGATCTCCGGAAAAAGTTCCCGAGGCCGGCGGCGAATTGATCACGGGCGCATCGGCACGGGTCGGGTGGAGGCCCGTTTCGTAAGCGGCATTGAGAGCAGCAGCGTCAATTTTGCTGGTGTTCCTGCCCTGTACTAGCTGTGCCGTGCCTGAAAACGCGGCGGCGTCAGCCGCGCCTTGCAGGTTGCGCTGCGTGAATTGCCAAAACATCACCTCTGCGCCGAGCGCGCAAAATCCGACGATGACAGGCATCAATAGCGCCATCATGGTGGCGACGGTACCTTTTTTTTCATGGAAGAAATGCATGCGCAGTTTTTTCATGCCGATGCGCCCTTGTTCGCGCCAACTCAATAGATCTGTGCGCTCTTAATCCACAGAGACGGAGAGGAAGGCTTTATAGCTGTCATTGATAGATGATATCATGGCGAACTGTTATTTTCGCATTGTTCTCGACGGCGCGTTTTATGGCAAATTATAAGAATTTCTTGTCAGGCGATCGTTTTAATCAACGGATTTAATGTAAATTTCTTTCAGTCTGTCGAGTACGAGAAAACCATGCAGCGTCTTAAGTGCAACGCGGCTCTGCGATAGTAATGGGCCATGAAGGTCCACATGGATTTTAGCCGTGCTCTAATTTCAAAGAATTTATATCACTTTGCTACGGGGTAAATGTCTCCGAACAAATCTTGGAACCGGCATCAAGCGCTATCAAGAAAAGAATAGTGGGATCAAACGCAGGAAGAGGGCCCCAGCGTATAGCACCGTGAAAAACATCAATACCCAATAAATTGCGATCACAAAGTAATTCTTTTTTACAAAAATTGGATTTTCCGCAATGTCTTTTTGGATGCGCACTGGATTGCGCCGTTCTTTGCCCGCTAAAACTCTCACGTAATACTTGCCGAGGTGCAGTTGCAAATCGGCATGTTCAGCATTGGCTGTGTTTCGAGTAACGACCGCCTCAATGGTCTTTTGCTGTTCTTCGGAAAGCGCCGCCCTCACATCGGGAGTGACTTCTTTCCAGAACCAACTCAGGCCTTGATTGGGGAGTGTAACTTCACTTTTGGACATATTGTCCTCTCAAGAGAAATGAACGTCTACTGTATGGACTGATGTTATGCCTTCGGCGACCCAGCATATGTCGATAGCGTTTTGCTATGAATACTAAACCTATTTAGTGCTGATGTTTTGAGTGAACATTTAACCATCGCATTTATCTACTAAAAACCATGTTTGTTTTTTTTGCAGCTTGACGAAACTCGGACGTTTCAACCGCTTGAGTAACGTCTATTTTGAGATGCAACCAGACGTAAACTGTCCAGGAACGGAAAGTTCGCTTATGGCTAAAAGCCGCCGTTCACTGGAGTTGTGGCGACGCTGTCCCTATTCGCCCTTGCGGGTCTACGGGATTTGGTGGCTGCTTCAACCGTGGTGGGGCATCTACAGATGCGCGTCACGCGCGTTCGGCTGTGGAGGGGGGGCAGTCGGACGCATTGTCGCCGAAAACGGGCGCGTATGATTTAACGGCCAACGCTATTGCGTAAGGGAAATTGTCCGTAGGGTTCCGGCGATGGATTCAAATGCAGCGTTTAACTCGGCCGCATTCTTTGCATCAAAATAATGCGAAGGCGTCGATCCGCAATCTTCGAGCAACGCCTTGATCGTATAATCAGAGACAGCAAAAGCAATCGTGTAGACTATTATATCATCATCCTTCACGGCGTCGCATAGCTCATCCGTGATCTTGTTTGCATTAGTGACACTTGATTTATTGTGTGTGGGATAGTCTGGCGACTTGGTGTTTTGACCGTCTGTCATCAGGATTAACGCCTTGACACCATTTTTGTCTTTCAAATCCTTCGACGTTAAGCCCTCAGCAAACGGCGATTCCGCGCTAATGACCCGCCATCCCCAGACAAGTCCGGCCGGTATATATGTCCAACCGCTTCCTTTCATGGAATCGATGGCATTATTGATCGTCGCTTTGTTGTCCGTCATCGCCAAGATGTCGTTCGGACACGGCGCGCCTGGCACTGCCGGCACAGGATTTACCGCATAACCTCTGTCTTCGGTATTCGCTGGGTAGTCGCGCGATCCAACGCATCCCTTGAACGATTTCGAAGTGGTCTTTTTGTCAAGCCAGGACGATCCCTTCTTGTCCTTGCCGACGCTGACATATTGCGCGAACGGAACAAGGCCGATCTTAACCTCTGCATCCGGATTTGAATAAAGCGATGTGACGAGGTTCTTCGCGGATTTTTTTAGATCGCTCAGCTTACCCTTTCTATTCATGGATCCCGTGTTGTCGAGAACCATGACGACTTCGAGATAAGGCGGCTTGCCCAGCTTTGCTTTCGAAACAACCCTTGGTTTCACCTCGGCGAAATCAACGGCATGCAGCAGCACCGTATTGATCATCGTATCGAACTTTAATGTGTACTGACCGGAAACGGGATCAAAAGCGAGGTCGAAATTCGAATAGGAAAAACTGGAAAGGTTTTTGATATTTGACTTGAAGATCGCCTCGGCGCGCGTGCGCACCTCCGCATCGGATACATTGGGGTGAATGGATTTATGTTTCACTGCTGCGATTAGTGCAGCATCTGAGGCTTCCTGCATCGCAGCCTTAATCGCTGAAGCCCGCTGGTAGTCGAGGCCCATTCCCGCGGCGGCGAGAATACCAATTAGGGCAAAGCCGAACAGAATGGCTATGTTGCCATTCTCACACTTGGCGAAGTTTCGCAGAAAATTTGAGCGCATGTCGCACCTCGTCTTTAAGTGCGGATAGACTCAATTGTTGCTATTAAATTTTGGTGCAGAAGATTGGTTAAAGTCGCGAATTTGAGTGAAATTTGTCTGCATTAGATTAATTCAACGAGCGTAACCTGTTAGCTTTCGAACTGGTCACAGCTTGAAAGCTATCTCTCAAAATCCCTTGATTTGGCACGATTAATTAGTTTCCATAATGAGTTTCGAGCCATAGAGGAAAAATACTTTGTTTACTGAATTTCTTAAGAAGGCATTATAAAATTTCTGTACAATTGTCCGTTTGTCCGTAAAGAGAGGATACGCCAATGTTGCGCTTCGCCTCAAAAAACGACGGAAATCTCACCATTGCGACGGCGCTTCTATTGCCAGTCATATTGATGTTGGCTGGGGCGGGACTGGACTTTACCAAATGGGCAAAAGAAGGCGCCGATATGCAGGAGCTATCGGACACTCTTGCTTTGCTCGGTGCGCGAGAGTTTTTGCTTGCAAACACCACTGGCTTTCAGGTGGAATCAGTAATTAAGACCGCCATGAACGGAGGGGCTGGCGAAAAGCTAGGTCTGAGCACCTCGGATATGAGTATCGATATTGATGAGGAAAATGCTTCGGTAACCGTATCTTTTGTAAAGACGCCCGCGCCATCAATCATTCTCTCGAAGATTACGAAATTCAAAAAAGAATTTCATATTTCTTCAACAGCAGTCGCGCATGGCGGCATGAATGTCTGCGTTGTCGCTCTTGAGGGCAACAATGACGGCGCGATTTCCGCCAGCGTCAGTTCTAAGCTTGAAGCGGCCGACTGCACGATCATGTCCAATTCTACGACGCCAAACGGGGTCGAGGTTCTAGGGAGCTCAAAAATCACAGCAGGACTTGTCTGCTCAGCTGGCGGGTATAAGGGTACGCTGGCAAATTATGATCCGATGCCGACAATGGACTGCCCGATATACCCTGACCCCCTTTCCAGTCGTGAAGCTCCGAATGTTGCAAGTCCAGTGTTTGAGGACACGATGCTAGGTGAGCACTCCGAGGAAGTGTTTATCGCAGCACTTACAGACTCGGCTCACGAAGTGACATTATCCTATTCGGAATCGGACAGCTTGGAGGGCGCCCTCGATTCGGCCGCAACCACGAGCGGCACCGATCTTTATCATACTCAGTATGTCCTAGATCCCGGCGTATATTTGGGTGGGATAGCCATTGCGTCGAATGCGGATGTCACGCTTAATCCGGGTGTTTACATCATAAAAGACGGCCCGTTAGTGGTCGATATGGGCGCTCGTATCTCCGGTAAAGGCGTTGCGTTTTACTTCACCGGAGACAATGCGACTTTCACTTTTGGAAAAGACTCCAAAATTGACCTTGAAGCTCCCATAGACGGCTCCATGGCGGGGATTCTGGCCTTCGAAGACCGAAATGCCCCAGAGGGACGGGTTCACCGAATTCTCAGCAACGATGCAAGAAATCTTCTTGGTACGATATATCTATCCCGTGGAACGTTGCTCGTTTCAACAAAACATCCTATTGCCGATGAATCGGCCTACACGGTCATTGTTGCGCGACAATTGCACTTGAGCGGCGATCCGACGCTCGTTCTTAACGCAAATTACGCAGCGACGGATGTGCCGGTTCCTATGGGCGTTGGTCCCGTCAGTGGAAACGCATACTTACGAGACTAAAGTGTAGCAGCACCGGCTTGGGCAACAAAAAATAGCGGGTAGAAAATGAGCCAAAATATGCTGTATTTTCTGGTCGCCACGGCCTTGGGCGTGACGTGCATCGCTATTGCGATAACGTTTGTTATTCTTGAGGCGCGACGAGACCAAAAAAAGCGTGACAATCACCGTGATGGACGGAAATAGACTTTGTGATTTTAGCTGATTTCCGAATGTCGGTTTTGGGCCAAAAAACGACATTCACCAGCTGTTCTTTCGATGTCCGGTTTTGCACGTACGCCAGTCAAGGCAATCAGTCCGCTCAACAATCGATAGAGTATCATCGACATAATATTGATATGAAAGTATGGAAATCAGGTGTTTCAACAGGCTCTCTGGAGGCCAAGAATGCGCTCAATCGCTTTGTTCATTGCGACGCTGTTTCTCTATTTCCCCTCCCCCGCATTTGCGGAAACGAAGATTGTCGTATGGAACGCTCAAGCTTCACTTGAAGAAAAGACGCAAGAAAGGCTGGATGACTTTAAGGCTTTCGCGGAGTTCACGGATCCAGATGTCATCGTCCTCATCGAGATGAGTGGCGAAAACAGCGTCGAATATTTTGTCAATCAACTGGATTGGACCGAAGCCCACTATGCCACGTCTAACCTGGCGAAACTTTCCACGATCGTCTTCTTCGCTCTTGAAATGGCCGTCATCTCGAAGATCCCGATCGAATCGGTTGTCGAGTACGACACAAGTGTAGATGGTTTTCATCCAGCGCGAACTAAATCTGGAAAAACAATGGATGTCGTTAGTGAGGAAAAGCTCGTTTCTGATGGAATTCCCCACTTCGGGCAAACTCTGTCAGGTACGGATCGCGGTACTATCCGTGTGGACTTAGAGAATGGTCTTTCTATTTTTCCGGTTCACCTGAAATCAAACCGAGTCGGAGCTTGCTCGACACCACGCGAAGCTCTCAAAACCATCGAGCGAAACGGTTTTGATCTTTCGCCTTCCCTTAAATCTCAACTAGAAAATGCGTTTGACAGTGGTTTCAGTGAAGCCACCGCTGAGCATATTTCGAATGCTCAGAAACGAGAACGGGTCATTTCAGCAATCGCACGTGTCGCTCAGGACGCGATTGCTAATGGCCGCCATCCTGTGATCGCTGGCGACTTCAATACATCTTATGAAGAAGGAAAGAAGGGCAATCTACCCAGTGACTGCACACTGACGGATTTCAGCTGCAAGAAAGCGCCCTTCCCGGCGAAAGCCTGCTCCGATGGCGATGGTTTCGACGATACGTTTGCAATCCTAGAAAAGGGATACGCTTCAAGCGCATCGTGGAACGTTCTGTCGAAGGCTCTACCACGAACTTACGAAGATGAAGCCTTCGCTGATGCGGCGATCGATCACATCGTGGTACCCGTCTCTTCAGAACCTAAATTTTCCGACGCACAACGTATCGATGAGCTCTTCGGGTCAGACCATTATCCGATTACGGTGACTTTTGTGGATTGATATAACATCGGAATACCTCAACGGCCGTCAGGATCGGTTTGGGGATTGTTTCTCGAAATTCCACATGGTCAGAATCGATGGATCCGCACAGAACACGACGTCGAGCTTGAGTCCGCTATTGCGTGCATAACCGAAGCTGGTCGACACCATTAGGTAAGCAATTCTTGTTTTTGAAGACCTCAGAATTCAGCGATACGTAGCATGGGGTGCGGGCATTTTTCGATGAGCGATGAGATCGCCGCTGTCGATCCATCGGCGCTAAATTCAACTGTCTTGCGTCCGGATCGCACGACGATTCGAGAACTTGCCTGCTTCATCGCCTGCGCCATCGCGATGGCCTCTTCGTCAAAAACGGCCGCGCCGGAGCTTAGATTATCCCAATTTTGCGAAACAGCTTTTTCATTGTCAACGCGCCAAGCCACTAATCGCGTGTCGCCCATCTCCATATCGAAGGGAGCTGTTTTTGCCGTAACGTAAATTAGGTCTTTAGTGCAAATGACTGCAACGGCAGTGTTAAATTTTGCGACCGTTCCTGCGTAATGGCGAAGTTCATCGGTTATCGGGTCTGGCTTCGTCACATATTCCCATTTTGAAGATTGCGCCAAGGCTCCGCTTACCCACAGGGCGGAGCATGCAGAGATCAGTAAGGCTTTTGCTTTCATAGGATTCGTCCTTTTCTTGCGTTGTCCGGTGATAGATCGCAGCTGTTAATCTTTTGTTACTTATCGTCTGTAGATTGATAGTCTGCAATCAGCGCTTTTATCCATCATGGATATCCAAGCGCTCATTGGGTCAAATGTTCAGCGTCTGCGCCAAAAAAAGGGCTGGTCGCAGGAAGAATTGGCGTTTTCGAGCGGGCTTCATCGGACCTATATCAGCGGCATTGAGCGAGGCGTGCGTAATCCGACGGCGTCGGTTATTGAACGCTTGGCGATCACCCTAAACGTGAAACCTGGCACATTATTCGCGGGATGGGAGAATCCTGAATAACACTAAAAGAGCTAGGAACTAACGATTTTCAGCGCAATAATGAATTTATTCCCGGTACAGATGACAATTGAAACGAGTGCAAAACTGAAACTGTCGCGTGCTAGCTAACTAAATCTCCCAATGCTCGGCCAAAAAAGACAGGCGTGCTTCTGTGAGCAATAAGCATGTTTCCCGAAGTTGTGCTTGATTTTCTTGAATCCCTATCTCATTCTTTGATCAGCCATGCCGAAAACGGCATCTGAATACGATAACGAAAAATCTGAATTGAATTGAGCATTCCTATGGAACGGAAAGCTGCAGCAGTACGCCCATAGTAAGGGTGGTAAGGAGAAGTGCGCATGCACACCAAGTTATTCGAGGGAAAGAGTGATCAGATCATTCAATGCCAGATGATGACAGTTTGCTTGGACGGCAATCCAAAGCTCATCGAAGCGATCTATGTGAAAAGGCCCAACGGCAAAATTTGCATAGCTTTCAAGAACAAGGAGCAACTGGAATTATTTGAAAAAGCGCAGGATGCTTTCAGCACAAGGCGCAAGCTATGACCTCTCAACCCGTTGATCTCATTGTAGAAAAGCGTTCCGTAAGGGACCTAAAACCCTACAAGAACAATCCGCGAACGCATTCTAAGCGACAGGTCCGCCAGGTGGCGGAGAGCATCAAATCGTTCGGCTGGACAAATCCCATTCTCATCGACGATGAGAACGGCGTAATCGCCGGCCATGGCCGCCTTGAAGCGGCAAAGCTCTTAAAATTCGAGCAAGTGCCGACCATTCGTTTGTCGAAGATGAGCAATGCGCAAAAGCGTGCGTACATAATCGCTGACAACAAAATCGCAGAGAACGCCGGCTGGGATCGAGAGCTCCTGAAGTGCGAGCTCGGGTTCTTACTCGATACCGATATCGATCTCGACGCCACACTAACTGGCTTCGAAATGGGCGAGATCGACCTGCTGCTTGAGAGCTGTGACGACGAAGCAGCTGAGGTTGTCCCCGCGCCCGAGACCGGCCCGCCAGTTTCCCGCTTAGGCGATCTCTGGAAATTGGGCGCCCATCGCCTTTATTGCGGCGACGCGCGCGACGCGACGTCATACAAAAAACTCCTGGCAACGCGAAAAGCGGATCTCATCTTCGCGGACCCACCCTACAATGTTCCCGTTGACGGTCATGTCTGCGGCAAGGGCGCGGTTTCGCATGAAGACTTCGCCATGGCCTCAGGCGAGATGTCGGCGGAAGAATTCGAGGCATTCTTAAGCAGCGTGTTCAAGCGCCTCGTATCGGCAAGCCGAAAAGGGTCCGTCCACTTCATCTGTATGGATTGGCGCCATCTCGGCGAGACTCTCGCGGCAGGCAAAACCAACTACGACGACCTTCTAAACTTATGTGTCTGGTCGAAAACCAATGGCGGCATGGGCTCGCTTTACCGCTCCCGGCATGAACTCGTGTTCGCCTTCAGGAAGGGCAAGGAGGCCCATATCAATAATGTCGAGCTCGGCCGCCACGGCCGCAACCGCACCAATGTCTGGGAGTATCCGGGCGTCAACGCCTTCGGAGGCGGACGCCTTAATGACTTGAAGGCGCACCCCACCGTGAAGCCTACAGCTCTCGTCGCCGACGCCATCAAGGACTGCTCAAATCGCGGAGATCTTGTCCTCGATCCCTTCTGCGGCAGCGGCGCAACCATTCTCGCCGCTGAAGAAACAGGCCGCCGCGCCGTGGCCATCGAGATCGACCCAAAATATGTCGACGTCGCGATCCGCCGCTTTGAAGAAAAAACCGGAGAGACCGCGACGCTCGCTGCAACAAGCGAGAGCTTTGCTGAGGTCACCGAGACCCGCGCGTCAGACGCGGAGGCGCAGAGATGACAAAGCAAAAGAACTACGAGGTAGGCTACGGTAAGCCGCCAAAAAAACACCAGTTCCCGAAGGGCAAATCCGGCAACCCGAGGGGCCGGCCGCGCAGAAAAAAAGAACTTGGATCCTTGGATATCTCTCCCCTCCTCGATGAAGCGGTAACAGTGACAATCCGAGGTCAAAAACGAAAAATCACTACTTTTGAAGCCAACGTTCGCCAACTAGCCAACAACGCATTCGCCGGCGACATCACGTCGATTGTTCAGTTTTTTGACCTCTGTAAGGAGTTCGGAGTCATTAAACCGCCTGATGCGATTCGAGGCGGAGGCGTACTGCTTCTTCCCGAGGGTATCTCCGTGGAGGAATGGTACGAAAGCAGGCAAAGAAATGATGAGTGACGCCATCCTGCAGCCGCGATGTAGCCCTGAACTCGTGGCATCGCGGTTCCACTTTCGGAGAGTGGCTCCCCACAAGCCCGCAAAACACAATGGAACGAAAACCAAAGATGTCAGATGATCAGCTAGCCGCGCGACTCAAGCTCGCGCGCGATCGCAAGAGGATCGTTCACGCTGTCGCGAACGAGCTTCAAGACGTTCGAGCAAAGGAAGGCAGTCGAAAGTTCACCACGTTGGAGCTCATCGTGCAGCGGTTGAAGCAACTTGCCTTGCAGGATAAGAAACCGCGCGCCATCAAAGTGCTTCACCGCATTACTAAGGAGTTTTCCCAGACCTTTGATAACGAAGGCTGCGGTTACATTGTTTTGCCAGCGCGCATGAACATTGAAGATTGGACGAAAAAACAGGAAGAGCTGAACAAAACCCGAAAACCTCCTCATGAATGGACCGAGCGACGTCGGAGAAACGCAGAAATGATCGCTTCAAAGAAGCTCGCAAAACCAAGCGCGACCGATATCGGCGCCGAAGTTGAATAGTGACGCGCGCGTATTTGTATTCCTTCACCGAGTTACGAATCCATAGTTAAACAATCACGCACGACCGCTTCTAGCAGCACCGCTTCAAGGTTATCGCTTTCCTGAAAGCTCAATGTCTCTTTCAGAATCGTCGCCTTCACCCCAATATCCGCGACAGATGCGGCAGGTGAGGCGGCGATTGCCAGTTCAAGATCTTCGATTTTGCGAATAATCGCCTGCGCCTCTGCTTCGCCAACGTCGCCAGCACTCAGCCTCGCGCGCAGCGCGCGCCGCTGAAAATCCATTTGCGCGATTGTAAGCCGGCGTTCCGGCATTCTGGCCCCCTTTTCGGCCACCCTGCCCTGAATGCCGCTCCATTCAGCCCCGCAGTCAAGTCGAATATCTCCGTCTAGAGACGTTTTTCGACTGGACTTCTGCTCTCTTTCGAGCGGTACTGCGTGGGAATTAGAGACGTCTCCCGCCCGACCGTTCCCGGCGCCGGGCTTGTCGCAGTGCAACGTGGCAAAGATGGAGACGCTTATGGTTACCCAAGCACGTCAGGAAGAAGTCGCAGCGCTCGAGGCGCTCGATCACCGCGCGTTGAAAGCGCGGTACAAGGAGCTGACAGGCCTTTTACCGCCCAAGCGCATTGGGCGAACGCTTTTGAAACTCGCCGTCGCCTACGAAATCCAGCGCCAAGATCACAAGGCGCTGTGTGCGCGGATTGAAAAGAAACTGGCGAAGCTTGCTGCCGCGGATGATATCTCCACGGTGCTAAAGAAACCCCAACGACGCATGAAGCCCGGCGGCCGGCTAATCCGCGAATGGCATGGGAAGACCTACGAGGTCTATGTGGCCGAGGACGGGGTATTCATGGACGGCAAGCGCTATGGGTCCCTTTCCGCCGTCGCCTACGCCATCACTGGCGCCAAGTGGAACGGGCCGCGGTTCTTCGGCCTGCGCTCACCGCGGACTGAAGCAAAGGCAGCCTCGAAGTGAAGCGCTGCGCCATCTACACGCGGAAATCCACCGAGGAAGGCCTTGATCAGGCCTTCAATTCCTTGGACGCTCAGCGGGAGGCTTGTGAGAACTATATCCTTTCCCAGAAATCAGAAGGCTGGCGGGCCATTAAGACAAAGTACGATGATGGCGGCCTTTCAGGGGGCAATATGGAGCGCCCCGCCCTGCGGGCGCTGATGCAGGATATTGATGACGGCAAGGTCGATATTGTCGTGGTCTACAAGGTAGACCGCCTCACCCGCTCCCTTGCTGACTTTGCAAAGCTGGTGGAGTGCTTTGACAAGCACGAAGTCTCCTTCGTCTCGGTCACCCAGCAGTTCAATACATCAAACTCCATGGGGCGCTTGACCCTCAACGTTCTTCTATCCTTCGCCCAGTTTGAACGGGAAGTCGGGGCCGAGCGGGTCAGAGATAAGATCGCTGCTTCCCGTAAGAAAGGGATCTGGACCGGCGGCAATCCACCCCTTGGCTACGAAAATATCGACCGAAAGCTTGTCCTCGTCGAAAAGGAAGCCAAAATCGTCCGCGAAATCTACGGTCAATATTTTGAAAAGGCTTGCGTCCGCGCCATCATCAAGCACGCGAATGAACAGGGCTGGGTCACAAAGCGCCGCGCCAATGGCTCAGGCGGCAAGCGGTTCTCCCGTGGGCCGATCTATCACATCCTCAAGAACCCCATCTACGCCGGTCTCATGAAAACTGGCGGCAAGCTCTATGACGGCCAGCACAATGCGATCGTTGATCGAAAAACTTGGGACGCTGTTCAAATAAAGCTCGCTGAACGAACGCAATGGACGGGAACGCCGAAATCCAAGATCAGTCCCCTCGCCGGTCTTCTCTATTGGAACGGCGAGCGTTTGACGCCCAGCCACACGACGCGAGGCCGCCGCCGGCACCGCTATTACATCAGCCACGCCAATAAGACAGGCGTTCAAGATCGCGTTCGGCTTCGAGCAGATGATATTGAAGCAGCTCTTAAAGGGTCTGTCATCGAATGGATTTCGGATAGTGAAAACGCAGCAAGCGAAATCGCTGCAACTGGAGCCAGCGCGAAAGACATTCAGGCCATCCGCCGTCTGCTCAAACAGAGAGAAGAAACTTTCCGAACAAGCGGATCATTAGAAAATTTGACGCCATTCTTCACTCGGACTGATCTCTGCGAAAATTCAATTGCGATCACGGCCGACACGCAAAGGCTTGTTGCAGATGCGGACTACGATCACGCGCTTAAGGCTGAGGCTATCATCCGATCACCCGTTTCTGTGAAGAGCAGAGGCCAAGAGCTGCGGCTCTTACTAGGCGAAAGCGACAATCCCCAACTGCAGGATGAAACCGCGATCGCGTTCATTGCCAAAATAAGTCGTTGGAAGCAGAAGTGGTTTGAAGACCCGGATAACGAATTGCGTTCAATTCTCAGCCGCGAAGGGGTTGCGTTGACCGGATACAGCCGCGGAATGCGTCTCGCCTTTCTCGCGCCGGACATCGTCGAAGCCATTTTTTCTGGCCGCGCACCAATCGACCTGAACACCGAAAAACTAAAACGGCTGAAGACAGTCCCCGCTAATTGGGATGAGCAGCATAAATTGCTCGATATGTCCGTTTAGCGCGCTAAAAGAGACAGTGGCATATTCACTTCTAATCGTGAGTGATATCCAAAAGCGGACAATCAAGAACAAGTTTGCACAACGACCCGATCAAAATTGGCCGACGCTGCCATTTTGGGCTTGTAAAGGATTACACTGCTGCTCAGCTAATGAGTCCTACGCGGCGCAATAGCTCATTGAAACGTGGATCGGACCTGAGGCTGTCCATTTCAGGCGCTACCTGAAGCCAGGCAATGGAACGGCTCCGAAGGTCATAGGCCTCATTCAACAATACAAACGCTTTATCGTTTTCTTTCAAGCCGGCATAAATCGTCGCTAAATGGTATGGCGACACGTAGCTATCGTCACCTAACGCTTCGAGTTCTTTGATAGCTTCATTTGCCTTCAGGATGTTTCCCGAAACCGCATACGCATACCCAAGTGCGCTGATGGGCATTGCATGCCCGCCGCCGGTTTCGTACGCCTTTTGAAATGCTGCGATGGCCTTATCATTCTCACCAACCCGCATGTGATATTGCCCGATTCCCCAATGCACACTCCAATGATTAGGATAGAGTTCGGCAGTGTGTGCGAAAATTTCTAACGCATCCGCATGTTGGCCTGCCTGAAGATACTGCCAACCCAAATTAATGTTTGTGGCGCGCGATAATGGGTCAAGGCGTCTAGCAATTTCCGACGCGCGAATGGCGGCATCTTTGTCCCCCATTGCTTCGTGATAGTAGCTGTAGAAGATATGAGCGCGGGCATAGCTGGGATTGATCTCTACCGCTCGGTCGAAAGAATCTTTTGCACTCTGCCAATCCCAATCATATTTTAACTGTATGATTCCGAGGAACGCATGAGGTTCGGCTCGAGCGCTATCGAGCCTCAGCGCCTCCATGATTCCTTTTTTTGCGGCCAACATTCCTTCGCTCGGTTTTACAATTTCAAAACCATGACCGCCCAACAAACAGTAACACACCGCCATTCCGGAATGGGAAGGCGCATATTCGGGAGCTGTCTCAATAGACTGCTTAAAAAACGAGATGCCTTTTCTAAAACCGTCCTCGGTCATCAAGTTAAGGAAGAAACGCCCTTTGAGATAGGCCTCATATGCAACGGGATCAATGTCGGGCGCAATGTTTGAAGTGCTGGCGTGTCCGGACGTCACTTTCTTTGCGACGGACGAGACAATGCGCTCGACGACATCATCCTGCAGGCGAAGCACATCAGACATTCCTCGCTCATAACTATCGGCCCATAAATGTCGATCAGAAACCGCTTCAATTAATTGAACGGTGATGCGGACCTTGTCGTCGACTCTCATTA
Source organism: Hyphococcus sp. (assembly GCA_965267325.1). Taxonomy (GTDB): domain Bacteria; phylum Pseudomonadota; class Alphaproteobacteria; order Caulobacterales; family Parvularculaceae; genus Hyphococcus. Next base: position 1,230,924 of record OZ253943.1, read on the forward strand.
CCGACCCTTCGACGAGGTGGGTGGCGCCCAATTGGTTTCCGATATTGGCGATGGGCTGATTGCTATCTTTAAAGGCCATGACGGAAGTCATCGATGTAACGTGCGCAATACGTTCTTGCGCCAACCGTGTGATCAGCGCGTCCGTCATTCCTTGGCTGAAGTAATCTTCAGCAGGATCGCCGGAAAAATTTCGGAGCGGCAGTACAGCGACCGTGAGTGCCTGTTGGTCCGACGCTGAGCGCCCGCCCGCCCGTTCGGAACGTGGCCAAAAGCTGAACGCTACCACTGCAATTAAGATTGTAACGACCGCAAAGAACGAAATCGAAAATGCATCTGTCAGTTTATGGCGGGCGCTGCTGTGGCTTTCTGAACCATCCGTCTCTGCGGAGTCGCTTAGGTTATCAGCGTTATCGCTTGGCGCCACAATCGAGAAATTTGGAATATAGGCGCCGGCCGGCAGATCTATCCGAACGGGATCGTTACGGCCAGATATTGCGTTATATTTTTCCAGTTTCCCGCGCAATCGGCTGGCCTCAACGCGCACAATTGAGCTTGTCTGAGGGTCAAATGATTCATCCCGGTCAAATACGTCGACGGCAATCGTGTACTCTTTTAGCTCATCAGCGTTACCGGCGAGGGTTTTTGTTACAATGTATCTTAAGAGTTTCTGTAAACGAGCCGACGTCGCGAATTCGGGGCTTGAAAGAATCTTTTCAAGTTGATTCGAAATCTCGATTTCAGACGGCGCATTGGAGGATTCTGAAACGCCATCTGAACGTCCCGATGCGTGATCAGCTGGTCCGCCCATCGCTTGGCGCCTGCCTTTCGTGTTTTCGCAACGATGACTGTACGGTTTTTCTACGTCGCGCGTCACTCCGTTCAAGGGGCTGATACTAATGGGTCTTATTGGCGCAAGTACAGTAACCTTGCCCAGTATTCCTGATGTTACTCGCGGTTAGAAACTTCTTCCAACGAAAAAATTGGCGGAAATTCCCGCTGTAAACGGCCAATTCGCACCTGCAACAGGCTGAATTGACCAGAGCCACATAAGGGAAATTGAAATGCGACTGAAACCATATTTAGCCAGTTTCGCATTAGTTTCGGCGCCGTTTGCGACCGCGGCGAACATTTCGACCGCAGTCGCCGAAGAGGCGGTAGAAAAATCGCTCTATGATCGCCTAGGCGGCTATGCCGGCGTTTCGGCAGTCGTCGATGAGTTCGCGGAAAGGCTTTTTCACGATCCAAAGATCGAGCAGTTTTTTAAAGGCATGGGCGATGATACGCGCGCGTCATTCAAGCAGAAAAACAAAAACCTCGTTTGCGCCGTCACTGGCGGCCCCTGCAAAGTCATCAGCCGAGACGCGAAAGTGGTCCATGGCGGCTTGGGTATCACCGCGGCTGACTTCAACGTTGTCGCCGGTCATCTAAAAGATGTCCTCGTTGAGTTCGAAGTGCCAAAAGCCGAACAAGATGAGCTCTTCGCCATTATTCTCACACTGCGCCCGGCCATTGTGGACCGTCCGGACGTTGAAAAGCTCAGCAAAGATGAGCCAGCGGAACGCTAATAACGATTGAAGGTGCGTGGGCGGGGGTTGTTGTTTTAAAGAATTCAAAGTGAAACCCTGCCTTCGCATCGCCACAACTTTTTTGCGTGAATTTGTCTTCAATTTAGAAAGGCAGCGACCCAATGATCAACTATGAAAAGAATTTTGAGACAGCCGTCGCGGCCGTTAAGGCGGAAGGACGCTACCGCGTATTCGCCGACATTGAACGGATAAAGGGAGCGTTTCCCCAAGCCCGATATTATGGCGATGGAGGCGCGCGCGAAATTACCGTCTGGTGTTCGAACGATTATCTCGGAATGGGTCAGCACCCGGACGTGACAAAAGCAATGGCGGACGCTGTTGAGAAGGTCGGCGCCGGGGCTGGCGGCACACGCAATATCGCCGGCACCACGCATTATCACGTGTTGCTGGAAAACGAGCTGGCCGAACTGCATGGCAAGGAGGCAGCGCTGCTCTTTACATCTGGCTATGTTGCAAACGAAGCGACGCTGTCAACGATTTCGCGTGTCTTGCCGGATTGCATCATTCTCTCGGACGAATTGAATCACGCTTCAATGATTGAAGGCATTCGAGCGGGACGGAGTGCAAAACTAATCTGGCGTCACAATGATCTTAGCCATCTTGAAGAGCTGTTGCGTGAGTTGCCTACTGATCGGCCAAAGGTCATTGCCTTTGAGTCCGTCTATTCCATGGACGGAGACATCGCGCCGCTTCGTGAAATCTGTGATCTGGCGGACAAATACAATGCCTTCACATATCTGGATGAAGTGCATGCCGTAGGTCTCTATGGGGCTGAAGGCGGCGGCATCGCGCAGCGCGACGGCGTTACAGACCGGATTGACGTAATTGAGGGAACGCTTGGAAAAGCATTCGGCGTGATGGGTGGTTATATTGCGTCAACAAGCGCATTTATTGACGCTATCAGATCATACGCTTCTGGTTTTATTTTTACGACAGCGCTATCGCCTGTATTGGTCGCCGGAGCGCTGGCAAGTGTCAGACATTTGCGCGAAGCAAAAGATCTGCGTGCACGGCACCAGGAACGCGCCGCGACATTGAAATTGCTGCTCGGCGCAGCCGGGCTGCCGGTCATGCCGTCCACAAGCCATATTGTCCCGCTCCTAGTGGGCGATCCAGTTCAATGCAAAGACGTAACAGACTTCCTGCTTCAACAGCATGAAATCTATGTCCAACCAATTAATTATCCGACGGTACCGAAGGGTACTGAACGGCTCCGCTTAACGCCATCGCCCTTTCACAATGATGCTTACATGACGAACCTTGTCGGCGCAATTTGCGACGCGTGGTCGGTATTGAAGATTAGGCACGCGGCGTGAATCAAATATCCGAGTTTCAATCGATGTGTAGAGTCTATGAACTGTAACCCAAAAAAGGATACTATGATGACAAGTCAAATAGCGAAATTAGAAGCCGGGGCGAATGACCTCACGCGACAAGGAAAAATCATCGAGTCCATTGATACCTATTACGCTGACAACTGTGTATTCACTGAACCTGATGGTTCGTCGCGCCAGTCGAGACAAGCAGAGCGGGATCATCTTGAGGCATTTTTCAGCAGCCTCAAGAGTTTCGACGGCGCAACGTTACACGGTCAATCCGTTGGCGATGATGTTTCCATGAGTGAATGGACTTTCAACATGACCGGCGGCGATGGCGAAAAGATCGTCTGGAATGAGGTTTTAGTTCGCCGTTGGGACGATGGAAAGATCGTCGCTGAGAAATATTACACAGCGTGAATCAGCAGGTGCGCCAGGCGTGCATTGCAGCGGGCTAGCAAGTCGGGCGCGCTACTTCCATTCGGTGCAATACAAATTTTTCAGTTCGCAAACAATGAGTCGCGTCATACCAAACTAAGGAGCGAATAATGGTGATATTTGATAAGCGAAACTCGAAACAAAATTTCTTGTCAAAAGCAAGTGTTCTATCTCTTATTGTCCCGTTAGCGGCGTGCGGCCAAGGCACGCCTCAAGAGGCGGACGACCCCACATCTGCTGAACGCGCTTCCAGTGTTGCAGTACAATCAGTTTCCGCACGGGCTGGCTCAAACAGGTCAAACCAACAGGCAGAAGTGAAATCGTATTTCACGATCAATAGTGACGGCAATCTCGTCCGTCCCACGGGTTTTCGCGAGTGGGTCTATGTCGGAACGCCACTGACGCCGAATGACCTCAACCCTCCGGAAGCGCCATTTCCAGAATTTCACAACGTGTATATCGATCCTGTCAGCTGGGAATACTATAAAGAGACCGGTGAATTTCGTGATGGAACAATCATGGTCAAAGAGCTCGCAACGGTGGGCGCCACTGCTGCGGTAAGCGGCAATGGTTTTTTTATGGGTGACTTTCGCGGTCTCGAAGCGACGATTAAGAGCGCTGAATATTTTCCCGATGAACCGGGCAATTGGGCGTATTTCAGCTTTGGCCACGAATATCCGCTTGCTGAAACTGCCGAAGCCTTTCCAACTGCGGCTTGCAATGTGTGCCACGCGGCATCGGCAGCAACAGATTTTGTATTTACGCAATACTATCCCGTACTTCGAGCGCGTAGCGCTTCGGTTGTGTCCGGCCCGGTCGTGATGGATTTCAATGAACGCGCCTCAATACAAAATGCAATGTTGGCGGCAAGCGAAGTGATAGGCGAACCGCGTGCAGAAACCGGTACGTCGCCCGGAGAGGTTCCGACGGATCTCGACGCCTTATTCGCATATTTGAACGACAAAGAATATGAGAGTTTTGCCGCGCGCGAATCTGCCCTGCATCCGTCTCGCGGCCCACATGTCACCTTCGGCTCGCCGGTTCGCGTATTCATGAACGACGAAATCGTCGCCTCGTTGAATTCGGGCAGCAGTTCTCATCCTGCTGGGTCGTCGATTATAAAGGAAATGTACGAGGACGACGGTGAAACGCTGATGGGTTGGGCTGTGATGGTCAAAACCCAGGCTGAAAGTGACGGCGGGAATGGCTGGTTCTGGTACGAAGTCACCAGCACAACAGACCCAACCGCACTCGGTGGTGGGCAAGCCGGCAATGGCATTCCACTTTGCACAAGTTGTCACGGAAGCGGTCGTGATTTCGTATTGACCAAATACCCGTTAGACTGAAGAGGTCTGATACACCGCCTAATTCCAAAGGGGTAGTTGGACTAACAAATTATCGCCGGTTTGGCATTGCGTGCTCGGCAGCGTATGCGACGCAAGCCCCTTAAATGCTACCGTAATCTGGCTTGGCCAGCATGCAACAACATGAAGATGTCCGCTCTTACGCCATTGCTGCGACTGAAATTTTACTAACTGATGTCTCCTTTGAGGATTTTCCTGAAATTGGAATTCTCTGAATAAGTCGTCCAAAACCACCAACAGAGATTTATGGCAAAATACCGCCGTAATTCTGCCTACGGAGATACAATTCGGGCGAATTCGGAGAGGCTACGCCGTAAAGGCACGGAATTTGGCGCTCTCGGACCTTAACTCAATAAGTCGTCAAATAGAGAGGACTGCGTGGTGGGCGGTGACGGGTTCGAACCGCCGACCTACTGGGTGTAAACCAGTCGCTCTTCCAGCTGAGCTAACCGCCCTCTTCCAATGCGAGACTACGCCGCCTTTTGGGCCGGGTTACCTAGCCTTACGCAGGCGTGCGCGCAAGGGGTGAGCGGCAAGCGACGTAAAACGGCGCGAGCACAATTAAGTGCGCCCGCGCCGTGTCAAATCGAAAGTGTGATGCGGACGCTAGTTCAGCGCGTCCTTAAGTCCCTTGCCAGCAGAGAATTTCGGCTGGATGGACGCGGCAATCTGAATGGTTTCGCCGGTGCGCGGATTGCGCCCTTCCCTGGCCTTGCGCTTGGCGGCGGAAAACGTGCCGAATCCAACAAGGCGAACATCGTCGCCAGCTTTCAGGGCATTGGTAACGGCGTCGAGGACGGCGTTGACGGCGCGCTCGGCGTCGGACTTGCTCATGTCGGCCATGTCGGCGACTTTGTCGATAAATTCGTTCTTGTTCATGCTTCCGACCTTTCTATTGACAGTTTTTGAACCGTCGCTTTGGAAATCACTGCTGGAGCGCGAGATTTATCGCGCCGTTGACGGGCCCGGGCCAAGGGAAAACCGCTTAAAATAAGGGTTTCCTTTCCACAGCCCTCATAACTTATTGATTTATATAAATATATTTTTTCAGAAGTTGCTCAGCCGCAAGGCGAAAAATGGCTTGAATCCTAGAGTTTTTCCGCGCCGAGCGGCAAAAATCAGCATTGGCTGATTCGGAAGGCTGCAAAAAAGGCGGGCGATTTCTCGCCCGCCTTCGCTAATTCAATGGGGATAACGCTTAATGAGTCATCACCGGCTCATCGCCATCAGCGCCGTCGGCCGGCGCCGACACAGGCTCTGTCCATTCAATCGGCGTCAGCTTTTTCGTCAACGCATGACCGAGAACCTCGTCGATGGTCGAGACCGGAATGATTTTCAGTGCGTCTTTCACATTATCAGGAATGTCTGCGAGATCCTTCTCGTTTTCTTCCGGAATAAGCACAGTCTTGATGCCTGCACGCAGCGCTGCAAGGAGTTTTTCCTTAAGGCCGCCGATCGCGAGAACGCGTCCGCGCAGGGAAATCTCGCCAGTCATGGCGATGTCTTTGTGTATGGGCACGCCGGTAAGAACCGATACGATCGCAGTCGCCATGGCGACCCCGGCGGACGGCCCATCCTTGGGCGTCGCCCCTTCCGGTACGTGGATGTGGATATCGGTTTTTTCAAATACCGGCGGTTCGACGCCGAACTCCGTCGCCCGCGCACGCACATAGGATGAGGCGGCGGAAACAGATTCCTTCATGACGTCTTTCAGGTTGCCCGTGGGCGTCATGCGGCCCTTGCCGGGCATCTTCACCGCTTCGATGGTGAGGATGTCGCCGCCCACAGAGGTCCAGGCGAGCCCGGTGACGATGCCGACCTGGTCCTCGCCGTCAATCTCGCCATAGCGATATTTGGGCACGCCGGCGAAATCCGCGAGGTTGTCGGGAGAAACGGTGACCTTTTTGCCTTCTTCCGTTTCGAGCTTACGCACGGCCTTGCGCGCCAGCCGCGCAATCTCCCGTTCGAGATTGCGGACGCCCGCTTCCCGCGTATATCGACGGATCAGAGTTAAGAGGCCCTCTTCATCGACTTCGAATTCCGCGTCGCTGAGCCCATGATTTTCAAGCGTCTTCGGGATCAGGTGACGGCGCGCAATCTCAACCTTTTCATCTTCCGTATACCCCGGAATGCGGATGAGCTCCATCCGGTCGAGAAGCGGCTGCGGCATGTTGAGGCTATTAGCCGTGGTGATGAACATGACGTCGGAAAGGTCATAGTCGACTTCAAGATAGTGATCCTGGAAGGTCGAATTCTGTTCTGGATCGAGGACCTCAAGCAGCGCTGAGGCCGGATCGCCGCGGAAATCATGTCCCATCTTGTCGATCTCATCGAGAAGGAAGAGCGGGTTTGATTTCTTCGCCTTCTTCATCGACTGGATGATCTTACCGGGCATGGAGCCAATATAGGTCCGGCGGTGTCCGCGGATCTCCGCCTCGTCACGCACGCCGCCGAGCGAGACGCGCACAAATTCGCGGCCCGTTGCATTGGCGATGGATTTTCCGAGCGAGGTCTTACCGACGCCCGGGGGACCGACGAGACAAAGGATCGGGCCTTTGAGTTTGTTCATTCGCTTCTGGACAGCGAGATACTCGATAATGCGTTCCTTGACCTTCTCGAGGCCATAGTGATCAGCATCAAGAATACCTTCGGCCTTTTTGAGGTCCGATTTTACTTTCGACCGGTCTTTCCACGGGATGGCGGTGAGCCAGTCCAGATAGTTGCGCACCACCGTTGATTCGGCGGACATCGGGCTCATCTGGCGCAGTTTCTTCAACTCGCCGTCGGCCTTGGTCTTGGCTTCTTTAGAAAGTTTGGTCTTGGCGATTTTTTCTTCAAGCTCGGTAAGTTCATCGCGGCCGTCGTCGCTTTCACCCAGTTCCTTCTGGATCGCCTTCATCTGTTCGTTGAGGTAGTACTCCCGCTGCGTCTTTTCCATCTGGCGTTTGACGCGGTTGCGAATTTTCTTCTCAACCTGAAGAACGCTCATTTCGCCTTCCATCAGCGCATAGACTTTTTCAAGGCGCTTTCCGACGGAAGAAATTTCTAAAAGCTCCTGCTTTTCCGAAATCTTGATGTTGAGATGGGACGCCACCGTGTCGGCGAGCTTTGCGTATTCCTCGATCTGATTGACGGAAACGATGACTTCCGGAGGAACGCGTTTGTTGAGTTTAACGTAATTCTCAAATTGGCCGACGACCGAGCGCGCCAGCGCTTCGTTTTCCGTCTCGTCTTCGCCGGTTTCCTCAATCAGGGTGGCTTCCGCCTCGAAATATTCATCCGTACGCGTATATTCTGCTACGCGCGCCCGGGATTCTCCCTCAACAAGAACTTTCACTGTTCCATCGGGGAGCTTCAGCAATTGCAGCACCGACGCGATAACGCCGACTTCAAATATGGCTTCAGTTGACGGATCGTCGTCACCGGCGTCTTTCTGCGCCACAAGCAGAATTTTCTTGTCATTCTGCATGACATTTTCGAGCGCGTTGACGGATTTTTCACGACCAACAAACAGCGGCACGATCATGCCGGGAAACACGACAATGTCGCGCAGCGGCAGCACCGGATAAATTACATTCTCACTGACGACAGGCTCACTCATAACAGGCTCCTTAGCGGACGAGGCCCAGTGAACAGCGCCAGACCCGCACAAGACAAAAAACATTCCGCCCCATTTGGCGGCGGTTCGCGCAAGCTCGCAACCGGGGGTTTTCCCCGCGCACGAGGCGCGCTTAAGACGCGAAACGCCGCCTCTTGCGGCGGCGCTCGCGGGAATTATGTGGCGTCCCGGCCCATGATTTCAAGGCGCGTCGAACCCCTTGAAATTGAACGGCCTTAATCCAAGGCCTAGGCGCTGGCGTCAGCCTCAACCTTATCCTCTTTACGATCGGCGTAAATGTATAGCGGTTTGGCGTTGCCTTCGACCACTTCACCATTAACGACCACTTCGACTACGCCTTCAAGCGTCGGCAATTCGAACATGGAATCGAGAAGTATGCCTTCCATAATCGACCGAAGCCCGCGCGCGCCGGTTTTGCGCGCAATCGCTTTGCGGGCGATGGATGATTTTGCATCGTCGGTGAACGTCAGCTTGACGTCCTCCATTTCGAACAGACGCTGATACTGTTTGACGAGAGCGTTTTTCGGCGCCGTCAAAATCTGCACCAGCGCATCCTCGTCGAGATCGGCAAGAGTGGCGATCACCGGCAGACGGCCGACGAATTCAGGGATCAATCCAAATTTCAGGAGATCTTCCGGCTCGACTTCCTGGAGAATATCGCCAATGCGGCGATCGTCCGGCGTCTTCACATCGGCGCCGAAGCCGATTGCAGAGCCATCCCCTCGCCGCGAAATGACTTTTTCAAGTCCGGCAAATGCGCCGCCGACGATGAACAGAATGTTCGTCGTATCGACCTGGAGGAATTCCTGCTGCGGATGTTTGCGTCCGCCCTGGGGCGGCACCGACGCGACCGTGCCTTCCATGATCTTCAAGAGCGCCTGCTGCACGCCCTCGCCCGAAACGTCCCGGGTGATCGATGGATTGTCAGATTTGCGGCTGATCTTGTCGACTTCGTCGATATAAACGATGCCCCGCTGCGCCCGCTCGACATTATAGTCCGCGGACTGCAGGAGCTTCAGAATGATGTTTTCAACGTCCTCGCCGACATAGCCCGCCTCGGTCAGGGTTGTCGCATCGGCCATCGTAAACGGCACGTCGAGAATGCGGGCCAGCGTCTGCGCCAGCAGCGTCTTGCCCGAACCAGTCGGCCCGATCAGCAGAATATTCGATTTCGCCAGCTCAACGTCGTTGTTTTTCGCTGCGTGGTTGAGGCGCTTGTAATGATTGTGCACGGCCACGGAGAGGACGCGCTTCGCTTGCGCCTGGCCGATCACGTAATCATCAAGGACCTTATGAATTTGCTGCGGGCTCGGTACGCCGTCGCCGGACTTCACCAGAGAGGATTTCGATTCCTCCCGAATGATATCCATGCACAGCTCAACGCACTCGTCGCAGATGAACACCGTAGGGCCGGCGATCAGTTTGCGCACTTCATGCTGGCTCTTGCCGCAAAACGAGCAGTAAAGGGTGTTTTTCCCGTCGCCGCTCCCTGTTTTTCCGCCGATCTTGCTCACTCGCTCTCGAACTCCTTATCAGCCCCGTCGATTGTCACGACCCCAAACCGACGGCGCCGCCGGCCACTGCCGGATTGCTGCATTTTCTGCGCCAGACGCCTTATGCTTCACCATATTCGACCACAATCCGGGCCGATCAATCAAGAAACCATTTCCCTTCAGTATTAACGCCTTGCGTTAATATCAGGCTCCGTTTTCTTCCGGGATTGTCCGGGTTTCGAGAACTTTGTCCACCAGCCCGAAACCAACCGCCTCTTCCGGCGTCATGAAATGGTCGCGATCAAGGGTTTTCTCAATAGTTTCATAGGATTGGCCGGTGTGCTCAACGTAAATCTCGTTCAGGCGGCGCTTCAGCTTAATAATATCCTGGGCGTGGCGCTCGATATCGGAGGCCTGACCCTGAAACCCGCCTGAGGGCTGATGCACCATGATCCGTGAATTTGGCAGTGAAAACCGCATATCCTTGTCGCCGGCGGCCAGGAGAAGAGACCCCATTGAGGCCGCCATGCCGACGCACATGGTGGAAACCGCAGGCCGGATGTAGCGCATGGTGTCGTAGATCGCGAGACCGGAGGTAACGACCCCGCCCGGCGAGTTAATGTAAAAAGCGACCTCTTTCTTTGGGTTTTCCGCTTCAAGGAACAGGAGCTGGGCCACAATCAACGTGGAGACGACGTCGTTCACCGGCCCGGAAAGAAAAATAATGCGCTCTTTCAGCAGGCGGGAATAGATGTCATACGCCCGCTCTCCACGGCTCGACTGCTCGACCACCATGGGCACGAGCGTGTTCATAAATACGTCCTGCGGATCCTTCATATTTTCCTCTTTTACGGGGCCCAGTGGAGGATTGGGCCAGTTCGGCGGGGGCGCCAAGGCGCGATGTGTTAACGACCGTCCTTAACATGGGGATGGAATTCGAAGACTCCAGCCCCATTGGGAAAGCTTACAGTTTGGGCCTTAAGCGAGAGTTATTCTCTTGAAAAAGCAAGCCGTTTCGATTGAGCACGCCTCAAACCGGGACGCGCGCCTTTAGGCTCTGCCGCCCCGGCGCTCGTCGCTGACGGGTCAGGCTGGCAAATCGTCGCCTTCCGGGTCTTCCATGAGCTTATCTTTGGAAACCTTTTTCTCGGTCACCTCGGCGCGCTCAAGAATGTAATCGACAACTTTTTCCTCGAACAACGGCGCCCGCAATTGCTGCAACGCGGCGGGATTGTTCTGGTAAAACTCGAGAACTTCCTTTTCCTGTCCCGGATAGGCGCGCGCCGTATTAATCAACTGCCGCTGCATTTCGTCATTCGGGACCGTCACATCCGCTCGCTTGCCGATCTCGGCCAACACAAGACCAAGCCGCACCCTCCGTTCGGCAATCTTGCGATATTCTGATTTCAACTCGTCTTCGGATTTGCCTTTGTCTTCCTCATCGAGTTCCGCGGACTGAACCTGGCGCCAGATCTGATCAAATTCTGCGTCAACCATGCCGTTTGGCAATTCAAAGTCATGAGCGGAATCGAGCTTGTCGAGGAGCGCGCGTTTGACGTGTGCGCGACTCAATTGTGCGTATTCCGTTTCGATCCGCTCGGTCACTTTCGATTTCAGTTCCTCGAGTGATTCCAATCCGACTTGCTTGGCAAGCTCGTCATCAAGATCGACCGCCTGCGGACCACGCACTTCATGGACGGTCACGTCAAAGACAGCTTCTTTTCCCGCCAGATCGGCAGCGTGATACTCTTCAGGAAAATCGACTTTCACTTCGACTTCGTCGCCGGTTTTTGCACCGACGAGTTGATCTTCGAAACCCGGAATGAACTGGCCGGAACCAATAACGAGCTCAAATCCCTCGCCCTTACCGCCTTCAAACGGCTCACCGTCGATCTTGCCAAGAAAATCGATGACGACCTGATCTTTTTCCTTTGCTTTGGCGGTTTTGGCGCGGGCCTCATAAGTGGTTTGCTGGTCGGCAATGCGCTGCAGCGCTTCGTCTATGTCTTCCTGCGGAATTTCTGCGACCGGTTTCGCCAACTTCATTCCGGCGACATCGGCCGGTTCGAATTCCGGCAGGATCTCCGCATGCACGTCGTATTCAAGATCGGCTTCGCCCGACATGACCTTGTCCATATCGGAATGGAAGTGAGGATGCGGCTGCGAGGCCGGTTTCAGATCGCGATCGGAAAACGCTTTTTCCGTCGTTTCGTTCACCAACTCCTGCACGATCTCGGACATCACGCCCTTGCCGTAGAGTTTCTTCAGGTAAGAAACCGGGGCTTTGCCTTTGCGGAAGCCTTTTAGATGCACCTGGCCTTTGATCTCAGCAAGCTTCGCCGACAGTTTCTCATTCAGCTCAGACGCCGGCACTTTCACCTGAAAACGACGGTCGAGCCCCTCGGCGCTTTTTTCAATGACTTCCATTTTTCTCGTCTCGTTGGTTCCGGCCCGAAGGCCGGTTCAATGTATTTCGTTTCCGCATACCCGGCAGCTTCAAGAACGATGCCGCCTGCGCCTGGCCAGACCGCCTTTGCTGAGCAAAAGGCGAATTTCCCATCTCGCCGGGCTGCGCTTGCTTCGCAATCGGTCCCGGCTGCTGATTTCGCCAGGCTGCGTTCGCTCCGCGAACGGTCCTGGCTCATGGTGCGGATGAGAGGACTCGAACCTCCACGGGTTACCCCACTGGAACCTAAATCCAGCGCGTCTACCAGTTCCGCCACATCCGCATGGCTGCCCGGCAAATAGCAAAAAGGGAGCCGCGCCGCGCGCTCTACCCGGCGCGCCCGACCCCTTGAAAACGCGCTTCTATAGCAGGGAAATAGCCGCTGTCGAGGCCCGCGGCGCCGTTCGCGCCTAGAGCTGCTTCTCCAGCCACAGGACGTCATGATACCGGCCGAATTTGCGACCCACCTCATGAAACACCCCGATCTCCGAAAACCCGCAGTTGAGGTGGAATTTAACCGAAGCCTCGTTAGGCAGCGCCACCGCGGCGAAGAGCCCGCGTACGTCTTCCTCTGCGAGCGCTTCGAACAGGCGCGAATAAAGCGCCCGCCCGACGCCGCGACGGCCAAATGCATCATCAATGTAAATCGTGGTTTCGACCGATGTCTCGTAGGCAGGTTTCGCCCGATGAGCCATTGCGCCGGCATATCCGGCCAACCGGCCGTCAATTTCCGCAACAAAGAGCTGGCGACGGCCTGTCGTTGAAAACTGCGCCAGCCAGGGCTTTCGTTCCTCCGCCGTGAAAGGACGGGTATCGAAGGTGACCACGCTGGTCTCGACGAAAAAATTGTAAATCCGGGTCATGGCCGGCAGATCGCCAGGAAGCGCATGGCGAATAACCATCTCCGTCATGCGGTCCCACTATCCTCGCGTTGTTGTTCCGCCGGCGGCGTCAATAGCGAGCGCAAGACCGAGGGCGCTGCATTGGGCAAATCATCGGCGACGAGGCCTGGTCCGACGGCGATAGCCGCCGCGCCGTGAAACCATGCGCCTGCGGCGGCGGCTTCAAAACCCGGCGCGCCGGAAGCGGCGATGCCGGCGATGAAGCCCGCAAGGACATCGCCCGATCCGGCTGTTGCGAGATCCGGGGGTGCATTGACGGTAATCGCGGCCCGACCGTCGGGCGCCGCAATAATGGTATCAGGTCCTTTGAGCACGCAGACGCACCCTGCCCTCGCCGCAGCAGCGCGTGCGGCGGCAATGCGGCTGTCAGCGGCGATATCGCTAAATAGTCTGGCGAATTCCCCTTCGTGGGGCGTGATGACATCGTTCGGTCGCAAAGCGGCGAACAAAGGTCCCGGATCGCCCTCAAAACTGGTCAGCGCATCGGCGTCGACCACCGCGGACGCACTCGCCTTTAGTGCGGAAAGAGTTTTGGCTTTGGTGTCGGCTCCGACCCCCGCCGCAGGTCCAATGACGGCGACCCGAGGATACTGCGCTTTTTCCGATAAGGCTTCGGCAATTGCATCAGCGCCATCCGCGACCCTCAGCATGATCGACGTCAAATGCGCGGCGTGCGTATCGGCTGCCTCAGCTGGCGAGAGCATGGTCACAAGTCCCGCCCCGATCCGTTGCGCCGCTCGCGCCGCCAGACGCGCCGCGCCGGTATTGTATCGCCCGCCAGACACAACAAAGACATGACCGCGATGGTATTTATGCGTTTGCCAGGTCGGTCGCGAAAACCCGCGCGCCCAAAACGCCGGCTGGTTTTCAAACGTATCGAGGGTAATCCCGTTGAGCGCCGGCGCCGCGATGCCGATGTCAGCGACATCGACAATCCCGCATAAAGCGCGTCCGGGAAAAAGCACGTGACCCGGTTTCTTTGCAAAGAAGGTGACAGTCCGTGCGGCCTGCACCGCCGTTCCCATGACCGCACCAGTATCTGAATGCACGCCAGAGGGCAGATCGACCGCAAGCGCCGGCGCGGGAGACTTGTTGATTGCATCGATAGCGGCGGCCGCCGCGCCCTCAACCGCGCGGGAAAGGCCCGTTCCGAAGAGCGCATCGATGATCAGGCCGGCGCCTTCGAGACCTTGTGGGGAAAACGGTTCGATCTCGCCGCTGTAAAGATCAGCCATCAATTTCGCGTCGTCTGTTAATGCCGCCCGTTCCCCAAGCAGCAGCACCCGGACGGGCCAATCCGCTTCAGCGAGAAGCCGCGCAACCACGAAACCATCGCCGCCATTGTTGCCCGGCCCGCACGCAACCGCGACCGGCCGTTTCGACCACCCTTTGACGGCAATCTGTGCGACCGCCGCGCCGGCGGATTCCATCAATGCGGCGGAGGCAACCCCCGCCTTGATCGCCGCTGCTTCCGCCGCGCGCATTTGCTCGGCGCTTAGTAAGACAACGCTTGCCACAGTTGACACCTCTTCCGGGCCGCGCTCTTTCATATCAGGTTCGCCGATAACGGCGAAGACAAAGGCGCTGCGCGATGAAAAAGATTGAAGCCATCATAAAGCCATTCAAGCTCGACGACGTAAAGGAAGCGCTGCAGGACGCCGGCCTGCAAGGGATGACGGTCACCGACGTGCGCGGGTTTGGCCGGCAAAAGGGACATACGGAACTCTACCGGGGCGCTGAATATGTTGTCGACTTCCTGCCGAAGCTGAAAATCGAACTTGTCGTCGAAGACGCCCTCGTTGAACGAGTGGTCGCGGCCATCAAGGATGCCGCCCATTCGGGCCGCATCGGCGACGGCAAAATCTTCGTTTCGCCCGTAGACGACGCCGTTCGCATCCGCACCGGAGAAACCGGCGGCGAAGCGCTGTGAGCGACGCTGTGGAAATCGCCGGGACCATTAGGGATGCGCTCGCGAACGCGGCGCAGTATGACGAACCCTATCGTCATTGGATTCTGCAGGACTTGGCGCCGCCGACCGTTCTAGACCAACTGTGCACTGTTGAATTTGACGCGCCGGACCTTGGCGGCGTTTCCGGCAAGCGCGAACTCCACAACGATCAGCGGCATTACTTCGACAAGGCGAATATGGCGCACTTTCCCGCGATGGCCGCGATGGCGGAAGCTTATCAGTCATCGCCGTGCGTTCGAGCCATTGCCGAATTTTTTGGCGCAGATCTCAACGATACGTTTTTGCGCATCGAATATGCTGTGGACGCAACCGGCTTCTGGCTGGAGCCGCACACTGATCTTGGCGTGAAGCGCCTCACCATTCTTCATTACATTTCCGGCGCGCCGGGGCAGGAAGATTGCGGCACAGACATTTACAACCCTGACAAGACGCACGCCAAACGCTCACCGTTTGAGAAAAACCTGGCGCTGGCATTTGTTCCGGGCGACGCCACCTATCATGGGTTTGAAAACCGCCCGATCGCGGGCATGCGCAAATCGTTGATTATCAACTATGTCACCCATGACTGGCGCGACCGCGAGCAGCTCTGCTTTCCGGAGACGCCGGTAGCAATCTAGCGCCCTGCCTGTCGCCGTCTGATTTCCCCGACAATTTCTTCCGTAGCGTCGATCGGCGTCACATCAAACGGCGCAGCATCGCCGTTAAAGGCGCGCACGCGCCCTGACCGCTCCATCTCGGTCACAAACCAGTTGAGCTTTTGCGCAAGACCGCTGGGTCGCCAGGCGTAAACGCCAACGCGCGTAGCCGCAGCCTCGCTCATCATATTATGAGAATCGGCCGCAACGATTAGCGAAGCCGCATTGCCCATTATATCCGTATAGGGATTTTCTCCTTCGCCGTTCCAGATAAAGGATGCGTGATCGCCAAGGGCCATTCGCAAGGCATTGACAAAATCTGGCGGCGTCCTGCGAGACGGCGTTAGGGCGAAAGACGCAAAATCTTTCATCGCCGCAGCGATTTGCGCCGCCAGCGCACTCGCGCTTGCTGCATCATAACGCGCGCCGCCGCTTGGGCCGCCAAGAACAACCCCAAGCATCGGTTTTGGACAGGATGCGATTGCCGGCGCAGGATTCGCTGCGGCGTCCGCAATTTTGGCCGCAAGTCCATGCGGAGAAGTCATCGTCGCAAAAACGTTTGCCCCCTCGCGGCGATCATGGAGCGGCGCCCAGATCAAATCGGCAAAGCGCGCGCGCACTCGCGGATCCTTCAAGAGCGCAACGAATGTCGCGCCGCCGCTTTTGCGTTTAACCGCTCGCGCATATGGAACGGCGCGCCGCCCTGACGCGATGAGAATATCCGGGAATGGCGGCGCGATGACGCTTTCGGATTGATCCGGCGAATCTCGCGGATCGATCGGACCATAGGGCGCCAACCATTCAAAGGGCGGTCGCAGCCTGACCACTTTTTCGACAATGCCGCCCCCAAGGCCCGCCGCGACGCCCGCGCATTGAACGCGATCGCCGATCTTTCCGTCCGTGAGGGTCCAGATGGTCATCGCTGATTCTTCCGTCCAGCCGACGTCAAAGGCGTCGATTTCACGGCCTTCGCACACGCGACTCGAAAAGCATACGGTTTGGTTGAATATGCTATATGGTGGCGGGTTTTAGGATTTAAATCGCTCATATCTAACGCATTCATGCAAATATTGCGTTTGCAATGTTGCAATGCAATAATTTGCTTGTCACGCCACTGCTTTGTGACGCAATTATTAACAAGGGCGCGCCCGGGGCATGCCGATGTAGGGCGCTTCACACGACCGCACAAACCGCAAGGTACAAAAATAACAGGAGCGAATGAAGCAAATGAGCGCTGACGCAATCCTCAAGCGAATAAAAGACGAAAAAATCAAATATGTGGATCTCCGCTTCACCGATCCGAAGGGCAAGTGGCAACACGTAACATTCGACCAGTCATTGGTGGACGATGACTTCTTTGCCGATGGTCAGATGTTTGACGGCTCATCCATTGCCGGCTGGAAAGCGATCAATGAATCCGACATGGTGCTGATGCCGGATCCGGGAACGGCGGTTCTTGATCCTTTCTTCGCGCAGCCGACGCTATCGATCTTTTGCGATATTCTTGAGCCGTCGACCGGACAGCCATATGCGCGCGATCCGCGCACGACAGCGAAAGCGGCCGAAGCGTATTTGAAATCGTCCGGCGTCGGCGACAACGCATTTTTTGGCCCCGAAGCAGAATTTTTCGTTTTTGACGATGTCAGGTGGTCGTCGGAGCAAAACAATATTGGCGTCGCCATTGATTCAATCGAAGGCCCCTATAATTCGTCGACGGATTATGAAGCTGGCAATCTCGGCCACCGGCCCGGCCCCAAAGGCGGCTACTTCCCGGTGCCGCCGGTCGATTCCTGCCAGGACATGCGCTCGGAGATGCTCTCGGTCATGACCGAAATGGGCATCGAACCGGAAAAGCATCACCACGAAGTCGCCCCGTCGCAGCACGAACTCGGCATGAAGTTTTCAACGCTGACGACCATGGCCGACCGACTGCAGATCTATAAGTATATCGTGCACCAGGTCGCGGCCGGTTACGGCAAATCGGCGACGTTCATGCCGAAGCCGATCTTCAACGACAATGGCTCGGGCATGCATGTGCACCAGTCGATCTGGAAAGAAGGCCAGCCGCTGTTCGCCGGCGATCGGTATGCGGATCTTTCTGAAACCTGCCTTTACTACATTGGCGGCATTATCAAACACGCCAAAGCGATCAACGCCTTCTCAAACGCGACGACCAACAGCTACAAGCGCCTCGTGCCGGGGTTTGAGGCGCCGGTTCTTCTCGCGTACTCGGCGCGCAACCGATCGGCCTCGGTGCGTATCCCGTGGGTCGCCTCGCCGAAAGGCAAGCGCATTGAAACGCGCTTCCCCGATGCTGCGGGCAATCCTTATCTCACCTTCTCCGCCCTGCTCATGGCGGGCCTCGACGGCATCGAGAACAAGATCCATCCGGGTGATCCGATGGATAAAGACCTCTACGACCTGCCGCCTGAGGAGCTTAAAGACATCCCGACCGTTTGCGCGAGCCTGCGCGACGCCATGGCGGCGCTCGATCGCGACCGCGAATTCCTGAAGAAGGGCAATGTCTTTAACGACGATCAGATCGACGCCTATATCGATCTTAAAATGGCTGATGTTGAACGATTCGAAACGACCCCGCACCCGGTCGAATTCGCTATGTATTATTCAGCCTAGGCATTTTTGTTGCTGCAGTTGTGAGAACCGGGCCTAAATGGCCCGGTTTTTTTATTCGGGCAGCGCGAAGGCGACCAGACTGTCGCCGATTTTAGTCCCCATCCGCGCCTGACCGCCGGCGTAGATCACCACATATTGCTTACCGTTGTACTCATAAGTCATTGGCGTCGCCTGTCCGCCCGCCGGGAGCCGCCCTTTCCATAGTTCATTGCCGGTATCCACATCGAATGCGCGCAAATAGTTGTCCATCGCCGCGCCGATGAAGACGAGGTCGCCAGCGGTGACCACGGGTCCGCCCACATTGGGCACGCCAAGGGGCACGGCCAGGCCGGCGGCAATATCGCGTGTGGTGCCGAACCGCTTTCGCCAGACGATTTCGCCGGCGGCGAGGTCAATACCCGCGATCACGCCCCAGGGCGGCGGCGTGCATGGCAACCCAAGCGGCGACAGGAATGGATCGCGCTGCATGCCGAAGGGCGCGCCGGTTTGCGGCGCAATCTCTGAGTCGTGGAAGACTTCGGTTGCAGCCGCGACTTCATCGGCCGGGATTAGCCGAACAAGATGCGCAATGTTGCTCATATTGACGACGAGCAGATTGCGTGCCTCATCATAGGCCGTTCCGCCCCAATTGGCGCCGCCAAGGTTCGCCGGGTAAACCAACGTTCCCTGTACTGACGGCGGCGTATACAGTCCTTCAGCGCGCGCGTTCGCAATTGCTTGCCGACAGGCGCGACGATCGAACCATGTGAGCCCAAAAGCGTCTTCCGGCGAAACGCGATTTGGAACGACAGGCGGGATCAACGGCATCGGCTGAGTTGGCGACAATACCTCTCCCGGCGCACCGTTTTGCAAAACCGGTGTTTCGGTAACCGGAAGGACAGGCTCGCCGGTGTCGCGATCGAGAACAAACACCAGTCCGGTTTTTGCCGCCTGCGCAACGACGTCGCGCGCCTTGCCGTCGCTCCAAACAGTGTAAAGCCCCGGTTGCGCCGGCAGGTCGTAATCCCAGACATCGTGATGAACGGTCTGAAACGCCCAGGCGACTTCGCCGGTTTCTCCGTTAAGCGCGACGACCGAGTTGGCGTAGCGATTGTCTCCAGGCCTCAAGCCCCCGTAGAAATCCGGGCTTGGGCTTGAGGTTGGCAAAAAGACGAGACCGCGCGCTTCATCGACAGCCATTGGCGCCCAAACATTGGCGTGACCTTCTTGCGGCGGCGAAGCGCCTTTCCAGTCCGCGGCGTTCGCCGCATCTGCATTCCGGGGAATCGGATCGAAAGTCCATTTGGGCGCGCCGGTGCGCACATCATAAGCGCGCACGACGCCAGACGGCGCGACAACGCGGGCGTTGTCCGAAATTGATGATCCAACCACCACCGTGTCGCCGAGAACGACCGGCGGCGAGGTGAACTGAAATTCTCCAGGCCACAAAAGATCCATGCCGGGATCAATTGCAATGGCGCCGCCCTCCCCGAAGCCATCGCAAGCCGCGCCGGTTTGTGCATCAATCGCAAAAAGTCGGCCGTCGTTGGTTCCCATGAGAATGCGCGTTGGGCACGCTCCGCCGCCGTGGGCGCCCCGCCAATAGGCGACGCCGCGACAGACAAACTGGTTTGCAGGGCGCTGTTCGAGATTGATCTCTGAATTAAAGCGCCACTTCTCTTCGCCGGACGCAGGATCGAGGGCAATTATCTCATTAAAGGGTGTGCAGAAAATGAGGCTGTCTTCCACCAGGATCGGCGTTCCTTCGGTGGCCGAGTGACCGCGTTGTTCTTCAGGACGATCCGTATCGCCTGTATGATACTCCCAGGCCTTCTTCAGTGAGCGGACGTTTTCCCGCGTGATCTGCGTTGCGCTTGAATAGCGTGAACCGCCGGCGTCGCCGCCATAATGGGTCCAACCGGAGCGGTCCTGCGAAACGGGCCGGTCATTGCGCGCGGCGACGCCGTCTATATTCAAACTGTCGGCGCCGAAAATAACGCCGGGCAGCGACCCGCTGAAAAACAATCCCGCGGCGAGCAGAAAAACTATCGCCGCGCCGGCGCCCGCCCATTTCATCATGCTGCAATCATCCCTGATCAGAATTGACAACCGTAAGGCGGATTGGCGCCCGCCCACAAGGCGCCGCCATCGCGCGAACCGCCGATCCATCAAGGGGTTTGCCCACCGCTTCAGCGAATTTCTCGTGATAGAGCGGGTGCTCGGTACCCATCACCCGGTCCCACCACGTAAAATAGAGGCCGAAATTCCATCCCGCCTGCGCGTGATGAAGATCGTGATGGGTGACCGTGGTCATCCAGTCAATCATCGGCCTGCCGCAACGGCGCGACGGAAACAGTTCATATCCGCAATGACCGATGGCGTTGCGCAAAATCATATGCGCCAGAAACAGCACGATCGCCAGGATCGATGTCGGCATGATGAACAAGGCAATCGGGAGATAAACGGCGTTGATCACCGCTTCCGCCATGTCGAAGGAATAAGCTGTCCACGGACTTGGGTTTTTCGATTTGTGGTGGGTGCGGTGCCAACGGCGAAAGAAACGAGGATGGTGGATCAGACGATGCGTCCAGTAAAACCAGGCATCATGCAGAATAATCAGCGCAACAAGGTTGAAAGCAAAATACAACCAGCCCCGTTCGGCGATCTCGAAATAAGTGGGCAAGATTCCCGCCTCTGCAGCCAGCATCGACACAACGCCCGTCAGGGCGAAAATGGCTGTGGTGCGCATCGAGATCACAAACTCCCGGCGCATCTGCAATGCGTCCGGCGATTTCGTCCTGATCTTGCGACTATGAAGGCGGTCGGCCATCGCGACATTGACGAACAAAAATACGCCGCCAGCCCCAATGAGATAGCGGGCGAGGTCATGAGGGAAGATATGAGCGAAGGCGGCGAATGAGGCGATGATCAGGTTGCCGCCGCTCCCATCTAAAAAAGCATGCTCCATGTGGCGTTTCTCCTTCAACGTGAACACGTCATGGAGTGGCCGGCATTGGGCGCGAATTCTCGGCGATTTCAGAGAATTCCGCCGCATTTTCGAAAACGATCAGCTTTTTTCGGGATTGATCAGGCTTCACCGAGCTTTTCTTTTCGGAACGCGGTGGGCGTTTTGCCGGTCGCCTGTTTGAAGGCGCGATTGAACGGCGCAATGGATCCGTAACCAAGATCGAGGGCGATCTGGATGATCTGCTTGCGGGCGTTTTCCGGATCGGCAAGCGCTTTTCGGGCGTCTTCAATCCGGTAGGCATTGAGAAAACTGGAAAAATTGCGGTAGCCGAGAGCGCCATTGATCAATTTGCGCAGCTGGTGCTCCGGCACGCCGACCTGTTCCGCCAGCGTCGCCACCGTCAGCCCTTCGGTGCGATAGGCCTTCGCCTCCATCAGCGCCGTGATCTTGTCCAACACGGGCTTGTCCGCCGCTGCGTAAGAGCCGGACGGGGGAGTGAAAGACGCAGGCGCCGCGCGCTCCTGCTCAAAGAGGTCTCCGCGGGGGGACAGGAGCCATGCGCCAAAGACGAGATTGAGGGCAAAAATTGCGCCGCCGTGGAACGTAACGAGCGCGGCGGGAATTGCCGCACGAGTTTCTGCAAGTTCTGCGATCGCAATGCCGATGCCGAATACGGCGACAACGACCGATATGACAATCCGAAAGCGTCGGCGCGGATTGACCAGGTCGTCCGGGGCGTGGGTGATCGCAAGCCGCAACACATCGGCAAACAGCAGCGCGTTCACCCCTAAATGCAAATAGAGCAGCGCTGTAGCGACCCCGCCCGACGCCATATCGAAATACCGGGCAAGAAAGAACAAGGGGAGCAACCCCATGGGGGCAAATCGCCACCAGCGCCAACGGAAAGAATCATCAAACAGCGACGCGCCGAACCACCAGAAAAACACCGTGCCCCAAATCGACAAGACCGCAAGCGGCGCTGCGAGAACCGGTTCGGCGCCCCTGATCAGCGGGCTTGAGATGACCACGTAAATGCCTGTCGAAAGACAAAACAACGCCCCGAGCATGCTCGTGCGCGATTTGCGCCCAAACAGGCCGAGCGAAATCGCCAGCAAAAAAGATACCCCCGCCGCGCCGCCGCGCAGCAGCATTTCGATGATTTCGGCCGGTTCGCTCATCGTCCGGACGCTGCCCGTGCGCGCCTCTCTTTGTCAATCAGATCCATGCCGCTTCCAGATTTTCAAAATCCCGCTTGACGCAGTGAAAATAATATGTAACCTACTAGTTACATGTTAGATGATCGCGACATGGACGCCGTATTTCAGGCGCTTGGGCACGAAAGCCGGAGGAGAATGCTGGATATCGTCAAGGAAGAGCCAGGGATCGTCGTTGGCGCGCTTGCGGGCGAGTTCGACGTCACCCGCATCGCCGTGATGAAGCACCTCGCCGTACTCGAAGGGGCGGGACTCATCGTGTCGGAAAAGGACGGGCGCACCCGTCGGCTCTATTTCAATGCGGCGCCGATCCAGATGATCCACGACCGGTGGACAAGCGAATACAGCGCGTATTGGGCAGGTCAGATGACACGGATCAAATATCTTGCGGAAGCAAAACATCAAGAAAACGAACAAGAAAAGAAAAAGGGGTGATCTCAGGTGACAGAAGAAAAAACAGGCGACAAGCACATTTACCGCGTGATGATCGCTGCGCCGATCGAACGCGTATGGTCGGAAATCGTCAACACGGTTTCTGCGCGGCCGTTCTTTTACGACGCTGTCTGCGATATCGGCGACAAGAGCGAACTTTCAGAGGGCGTTTCTTACCGCATGGTCTCAAAGGATCGAAAAAACGCGTTCGTCGTCGGCGAAGTGACGGCGTTGGAGCCGCCTCACCTTTTCAAACAAACATTCAAGTTTACCACGAATGACGACCCGCCTTGCACGGTCACGTACATGTTGAAAGAAGTCGGCGACTTAACCGAATTCTCGTTGGTAACGGAAAATGCGCCAGCAGGTACGAAAACAGAAAAATCAATGGTGTCCGGTTCGAAATGGATTGCCGAAAACCTCAAAGCCTACATTGAGACCGGCAGCGTCACTTTCAGCGCCAAACTCATGCTTTGCATGATGGGACTCTTAGGGGCTGTCACCCCGAAGTCGGCGCGCATCGAAAACTGGCCTCTCGGCAAACACAAATAAATAAAGGAGAAACCCCATGGCGAAATCACCTGAAGAAATGGCTGAAGCCATGATCGCCAATATGAAGGAAAAGACCGGCAAGACGCTGCCGCAATGGACAGCGCTGGCGAAAAAATCCGGCGAGGAAAAGCATGGAGGACTGGTCAAGCA